>JAJDCM010000108.1 GCA_029260825.1 Planctomycetota bacterium
AATTGATAGAGCTTGTTTGCAGATCTCCTCACACCTTCGAAACTCACCTCTCCGGTGGAAGACAGAGCCAACACCAAGCAACGATGCGACCCGCTTGGGATCGATTGCCAGAGCCCTCTGGAACAGCTCAAGGGCGTCGTCTAGGAGGTCTTGCCTCAGACGGACATCGCCAAGACCGTGTAACGCCTCCAGGCACTTCGGATATCGCTCGATGACCCTTTCATATGCAAGGGCGGCTTCGTCGAAATCCCCACAGTCAAATAGCAGCTGAGCAAGTTCGAACCAAGCCCGAGTGTGGTCCGATTCGACTTCCGCAGGAACGCTAACCGCAGCCCTGAGAGCAAACACTGCTTCACTGAGTCGTTCACGTTGACGAAGAATCTTTCCTAGCCGTAACCACGTCTTCGAGTGATCCAAACGCAGTCTGAGTACACCGTGGAAAGCGTCAAGGGCTTTGTTGCAGTTCGGGGTATGAAGTCCACCTGCAGTTCGGCCAAGCTGGTCCACCCCGCCAGCTCATTCGCGTAGTCTGAGTTCGGCCAAGCTGGTCCACTCCAGTTCGGCCATGCTGGTCCGCCCTGGTTCGGCCAAGCTAGTCCAGTCGGCGGGGAGAAGATGGTCCTGATCCGAGCTGCTTTCGTCTGTCATCCTTAACGCATTTGGCGCGTTGAGGGAGGGACAGATGAGTGCAAGGAGGACAGACATGCATCAGCTTCAGGAGATGGTCCGGCTGCACCGGATGGGTCGAAGTCGGCGGCAGATTTCCCGACAACTTCGAGTCGGAAGGGATACGATCCGATCCTACTTCGAAGCGCTGGACAAAGCTGAGTTACTCAATGGCTCACCGGGCGAGCTCCCCGATACCGGAACTCTCAAGGCATCGATCGACAAACACCTCGGCGCATCCAAACCACCCCAGCAGAACTCCTCGATTGATCAATGGCAGCCCAAGATTGAAGACTTGCTCAGGAAGGGAGCAACTCCGACTCCGATTCATGACTTTCTTCGGCTCCACGAGCCTGACTACAAAGGAAGTCTGTCGGCTGTCAAGCGCATGTGCCTTCGTCTCAAGCAGGATGACGGGCCCAAAGAGACCGACGTCGCCATTCCGGTGGAAACGGCACCCGGCGAAGTTGCCCAGGTCGACTTCGGGTACGCGGGAAAGCGCTACGATCCGGAGCAAGGAGTCTTACGAAAATCGTGGGTCTTCGTGATGACCCTCGGCTTCAGTCGTCACATGTATTTGGACCTCGTCTTCGATCAGAAGATCAAGACCTGGATAGAACTTCACATTCGCGCTTTTGAATTTTTCGGGGGCGTCCCCGCTGTCCTTGTGCCGGATAATCTCAAGGCAGCTGTCGTGCGGGCGACCTTCGGCATCGACGACGACCCCGTCCTCAACCGATCGTATCGCGAGCTTGCACGCTATTACGGTTTCCAAGTCGATCCCACTCCGCCGCGGTCTCCAGAAAAGAAAGGCAAAGTCGAGCGAGACGTCCGCTATGTCAAAAACAATTTCTTCAAGACATGGGAATCCGTCGACATCGAAGAAGATCGCCGCCAGCTTCTTCGATGGAATCTGGAAATTGCTGCAAAACGTAGGCACGGTACCACGGGCCGGCCACCGATCGAGCACTTCGAAGAAGAGGAGCTAACAGAGCTCAATCCGTTGCCGAAGAATCGCTGGGAAATGGTTATCTGGAAGAAGGCAAAGCTCCATCGCGATTGCCACATCCAAATTGACGGATCCTTCTATTCGGCTCCCTGGACGCTGCTCAACCAAGATCTCTGGGTGCGCTGCACAGATCACTCTGTGGCCATTCATCATTGCGATGAGCATATTTGGACCCATGCAAGGGTTGGGCGTGGAAAACGACAAACCATCGAGTCTCACTTACCCGAGCACCGCCGAGATCTTCGACAACGAAGTCGTGAGTATTGGATCCAGCGATCGCGAGAGATTGGCCCGGAGGTCGAGGATCTAGCCAAAGAGATCTTCGATTCCGACGATGTCCTTTTGCAACTCCGCAAGGTCCAATCGGTCGTCCGGCACCTCGATACGTTTCCCAGAAAGCGGGCACGGATGGCAGCGAAGCGAGCGCTTCACTTTGGCTGTATCGAATACCGCGGCATCAAGAACATTCTCTCCAAGGGCCTCGATCTCGAACCACTTCCCGGTGAAGTGGATCGTTCGTGGTCCAAGGATTCGCGCTATGCGCGAAAACCAACAGAAACCCTTTTCCCCATAGAGGAGTAGAAGCTATGTCGATCTCTGACGACCTTGGCCCTGTGCTCAAGAAGCTGCGGCTCTCTGGAGTCCTACAGACCCTTGACCTGCGTACCAAAGAGGCCACGGACGGTAACATCAGCCACACGGAGTTTCTCTTTCGTCTCTGTATCGACGAAGTCGAGCGCAGAGAATCAAAGCAGCTCGAACAGCGCATGCGACGTGCCAACTTTGAAAGCACGAAAAGGCTCGATGACTTTGAGTGGTCCTTCAATCCGCAGGTGCCCAAGACAAAGATTATCGATCTTGCGGCCTGTCACTTCGTGGACAAGAAGGAGAACGCGCTCCTGGTCGGGCCCACAGGTGTTGGCAAATCGCATCTAGCCCAAGCCATCGGCGAGAGAGCATGCCGGGCAGGGCATAGTGTCTGCTATAGCTCGGCTCACCGGATGCTCTCGTACCTGCGGGCGTCACGAGCAGACCAATCCTACGACAAGAAGCTTTTGAGGTATACAAGTCCCGACCTTCTCATCATCGATGACCTTGGCCTTCGACCGCTGGAGGGAGACGAGCCGATCGACCTCTACGAAATCATCCGAGCTCGATACGAGCGTGGCTCGATGGTAGTCACGTCCAACCGAGCCATCGAGGAATGGCACCCTCTCTTCCTTGACGACCTGATGGCGTCGGCAGCCATGGATCGACTCCTGCATCATGCCCACCTTGTAGTCATGGACGGGCACTCCTATCGAAACCCGCCCGGAAGCAAGAAGAACAAGAAGTGATTCACACTGGACCAGCTTGGCCGAACTGTGGCCCGATTTTTCTCACCCGAATGAGAGTCTTTTTTCCGCCGTGAATTCTCCATCGTCCCGGCCCGTAACCTCCGGTTTTTCAGACGCTTTCAAGTGGACTAGCTTGGCCGAACTCAGGTGGACTTGACAGACCGAACCTTGACAATCCAACCCCAAATCACGTATCTTGCAGTCGCTGGGCCACCGATTGAGGCGTCACAAGAAACCGTAATCGAAGCCCCGACAGGAACCTCGACTTGCCGGCACCCCGGCTGCCCCGCACTCCCGTTGATCCGAAGGACTTCTTGAGCCGTACCACTTCCCAGATTGACTCTTCCCAAGCCACAATCTTCCAGAATCTGGCCTCGCAGCTCCCCATCCGGAAAAAGGTCGGTATGGATGTCGACATACATCAGGCCGGCAAGGATATCCTCTTCGAGCGACTCATCGTAGTTCCAAGTGTCGGCCGAAATCGGGTTGGTCTCCGGCAAACCAAACAGGGCGCTCGCTGGTACTCCAGGAGGAGCGGGGCCATGAATGACCGGGGCCGGATCCCCGATGATTCCCTCCATCGAGATCACTGCCATCATAGTGTTCGCTTCCGTATCAATGATGAAGGTTCCGAACCCAATAGCGGTTGAGCCGGAAGGCTTAAGCACCTCGGATTCAACAAAGGTCCCGGAGTATCGAAGCACTTTGGCCGAAACTTCAGGAGATAGAAGGATCAGCGAGAGTCCTCCAAGGAGAAGGGTCGCGTAACGTAGCATCATGGAAGGCCTCCTCTTCATGGTGAAAGTCAATGCAGCCCCATCCTGATGAAAACACCAGATTCGCACCCAAATCATACCACATCGTCCTCCTTCCGGTCCACGTTCGGATTGGCATAGGATTTTGCGACGGCCAGGACCGGGTGTGAATCTGGCGTCGCTGGAAGGGAATTCATGGAAGAATAGCCGAAACTACGCGCCGAGTAGTCGTCGCTACGCATCCCGTGTGTGCCGATGATGAAGGCCAGACGACGACCCCGTCCTCAATCGATCATATCGCGAGCTTGCACGCTATTGCTGCTTCGAGGGGATCGCTCGCCGATGAGGATCATGCGGTTCAGGTGCTCCGAAGAAGTCGCGTCGATGGTTGAGGTGACGCAGCTTGTTCTTGACCTCTTCTAGTGATCGTGTCAGGTCTTGACCCACCGGAATCGCTTCGTGATCTTTCTCGCAAAACGCACTCCGATGAACTCATGCTGGGAGTCCGGTGTGAACCAGATACGATAGGACGATCGGGCCATGTTTGGAAGGCTGACCTATCCGGCGAAGGTGGCGAGGAGGAGCTGAAGATGAATCGTCGAGGTGCTCCTGTCCTCATTGTACCCGACTTGACCGCGCTCGTAAGTCGTGGATAATTGGGGCGTTCGAATTGGCGGACAGTACGGGCTAGACTCGCTCGACCATCGTTGTGGGGATGAATTTCGTATCCCTACCAAGTTTACGGACACTTCGGGCGCGGAAGCCAACGCGAAGGACTCACATCAGAAATGAAGGGCCTTCGGCTAAGAGCCACGGCGCACGAGCACCATTCCCATCAGTAAACACAAGCCGAGGAGTCCCCATTCCCCCAGCGTTGGAATGGCGCTGGGGACAACTGTCGGCACATCGAAGCACGTCGGATCCTCGTCACCCGGAAGGGCAGGATCATCCGTCAACCGACTCACATCATTGGTCCCGATTCCGGAGGCATCGTAGAAGACCTGCCCCTGGTTGCAAATCGTCTGACCCATCGTGCGGTAGAGGACGAGAGCATTGACGAACAGGGTCACTTCTCCGTTCCCCGGCACGACACCGTTCCAGGCGACAGTCCCCTGGGAACGATCGGCGGTGACCGCACCGGAAGTCGCAAAGGCATCCTCAACCCGCACCTCCGGAGGAAACTGATCGAAGAACTCATCGCCGGGATTGTCGGGCTGCCGATTGGTCGAGGTGTTCGTCAGCACGATCGTGTACAGAATCCTTCCCCCTTCGATGAAGTCACCCTCCACTCCCTTGCGTGCATGCACGTCGGGCGGTGGGCCCGTGGCGTAGCAGGTAATATTGTCTGCGCACTGATCTGCAAATGCAGTCGAAAACAGATTGATTCTTCCGATACCAACCGTCGACTCGATCCCGAGGAAGTTGTTCCCAACAGTATCAGGGATCGTCGTCGTCATGGCTACCTGAACAACATTTCCAAGATCAAAAACGCGGACTACAATCGGGACTCCGGGCGCGAAGGTGCTTTGTGGATTGAACCCGACCCCCACTGTGCTTGGATCTGAGAAAATCATGTCGTGGCTATCTGCGAAAGCGTTCGTCTTCACGACGTCGCTGGTAAAACCAAGTAGCGGGGCTGTAATCAACACCAGTCCAGCAGCACCTCTTGGCGCTGGAGTCACCGGATTGCCGCCCAAGAAGTTCGACTGAATCGTAAGATTGTCTAGACCCTCCAAGCCTTGCGGGAAAAAGGGGCTTGGAACGCCCGATTGAACTGGGTCCCCTAAAACTAAAAGGGCGTTCGGGGCCGCCGTGGATTCCTCGAAATTCTCGACCCCTTTGAACACACGGTTGTTCGCCAGCATGGCGGCTTGAAAATCGGCTTCGTTGTCATGAAAGGTGACCTGTGCCACAGCCTGCGCCGGGAGGATCAGCCAGAGCAAGATGCAGAGCGATCTCGACAGCAATCCGGGATAGAAAGTTGGCATGGTAAGTTCTCGCTATTGGCCGTTGTTAATCCCCTGCGGTAGGATGCATCCCCTGAGAAAAGAGCATCCCCCACTTTAGCGGAGGCTGGTCCTCTCACTGGAGTTAGAGGTTAATTGAAAGACGCTGTAAAGAAAAGCGAAATAATTGGCAGGTACCCCATACCCCCTAGAATCCACCGCTGATGAGGGAACACCTCAAGTGAGAAGCCCTGCGTTATCGCGTCGATGAACCGTTGAACCGCTGCCCGCAGCTTGCTTCCCGGCCACTGCAGTTATTGTTTGTATCGATCGAACTCGTTCGAGTCCTGGGTTAGGAGGGTGATCAGTGTCGGATGCAAGAAGAGCTTCTCCCGGCCGAAGGTCTTTTCTACGAGGACGCCTATTTTTACGAGTGCCTTGAGGTAGCGTGACGCTGCCTGTCGTTCGGCGATCCCGGCTTCTACTACGTTGGCGATTCGGCTGTAGGGCTGCTCGAAGATGATGTCTACCAGTTCCCGACTGTAGACCTTGGGGAGCTTGGTGCGGATGAACTCCGCTGTTATCGTCGCGAGTTGACGGATGGCGGCAATCTTGGCCGTGGTCCAAGACGCGGTTTCCTCGATGCCGCGAAGTATGTAGAGGGTCCACGGCTCCCATGCACCGTGTCGAGTGACGTCGAGAAGCAGGCGGTAGTATTGCGCCTTGTTGGTGATGACGTAACGACTCAGGTACAGAATCGGTAACGGCAACAGACCGCACTCAACTAGGAAAAGACTGTTCAGGATGCGCCCGGTGCGCCCGTTTCCATCGGTGAATGGATGGATCGCTTCGAACTGATAATGCGCTGCTGCCATGCGAACGAGGGGATCCACGTCGTCCTTTACATGAAGAAAACGTTCCCAGTTCCCGAGCAGGTCACGGAGGAGCGTCTCGTTCTCTGGGGGCGTGTAGATGGTTTTTCCGGTTGCCAGGTTTTTCAGCGCGGTGCCCGGTATACGGCGCACGGTCATCTCTATCCCTTTGATGCGGCTGCAGACGATCTCAGCTGTCCGGGTCGCAAGTGGACGGCTCTGAAGTGCGTGGAAGCCCTCGAGTAGGGCGTGCCGGTAGCGTAGTGCTTCCTTCGTCGCCGGGTCTGCGGCTCTATCGGCACCCAGGTGCTGAAACAGCCGGTCGGCGGTTGTGACGATGTTCTCGATTTCAGAGCTCGCCTGAGCTTCCAAGAGCGGGAGCGTGCCGAGCAGCATGCCAGGGTTAGGGATCAGTTCGGAGGCCTGTTTGAGTTCAGCGAGAGCTACTCGTGCGGTCACGCACTGCTTCAGGATGACCTTTGATTCAAGGTCCGCTGGTGGTGGAAGCAGTGGCAGGGTGTTGTACGGTTTCTCCGCCAACCATAGCGGCATTGGACATGTCTCCAAAATCATATTCTTGCGACACGTTGGCAGCATATGTCGCTGTCGGCGACACGTCAAGATAACGCGTCGCTGTTTTCCTTTTTTTGCGACATGTCGATCTGCGTCCCTCCACAAGCCTTTTTTCGTCAGTCACTTGCGCGATATCGTAGGGCCAAAATATCACGCCGCACGTCCTCTTCCCCCACCATGAACGGCGATTGACAGCGCGCGATCGTCTCTCAGGAGGCTGGTCGCCTACGGAACTCGGATATCATTGATCTTGGACGGGAAAATGCTGTAAGCGATATTGCGACAATGGCTTAGGGTTGACGGCTAGTGCCGGATGACGGAAGCACCCTGGACGGCGCGGGGAACCCGACGGTTCACGATGAGTACAACTCCGATGAAGTCTCCGCATCAGGAGGTCCGAAGTTCATGACGTACAGAGCAGAGGTTGTTCTTCTTTCATTTCGGGGTATATTCGCCCGAGGCAGGGAAGAATGGAGTCTGGAGTGGTTTCATCCCATGGAAACTCACGAGGCCTCGTTCGCTTGCGCCTTCCATGGGACCCTGTTACGCGGAGGATCGTATGGATTCGTTGCTGCTCGCGCAGTCGTCGGCCGGGGGCTTCAGATGGGAGCTCCTCTTCGACGTTCCAGTCATTATTTTCCTTGTCGGTGGAGTCATTGCAATCTTCGCCATAGTCGCCATGAATCTGCGCGGCTACCACGAAAACAAGCAGTTGAACCGCTTGAAGGAAGACATGATCGATCGAGGCTTCGCGGCCGACGAGATCGCGCGAGTCGTCGAGTCCGGCCGAACACCTAAAGACTGAGCGAGGGATGAATCCTGAAGCTGCATCGATGCGCCTGTAGAGTGGATATTGGTGAGGCCGTGGCCCATTGACACTATGACCATCCGCCTCCTCGACGGAACGAAAACCGATCTCCATGGCGTGATCGACCTAGCCAATCTGCAAGCTCTCGTGTTCTGCGGTCGGCTCTTCACAGAGCCGAAGAAAGGTCGTCACGGGAAGGCGATGTTCACTCGAATTAGGTCCTCGCGGTTCTGAGCTTCAAACTTGACGAGGGCGGTGAGAATCGTACGCCAATACCGGAACGGGCAGTTACTGATCGCGAGCTTGAGGTATAGAAGATTCATGATTGACGATTCACTTCCTGGTGCCGAAATCATCAAACAGGGTCTGGCTGACCTTGCCGATGGTACGGAGTCCATCCCGGCTCTCCTGGTGGCGATCGCTTCTCCGGGTCTGGAGAGTCTGGGGATCGTGATCCCTCCATTTTCGATTGAGTCGCCACAGCTTCGATTGTATCGCCGGTTGGAAGCCGAGCATGACCTTCAGGCGCATTCCAAATACAACGCTTTGAGAAGACGCGTAGCCAGTTTCTTGAGGGCGGCTCGTTGCGTGAGTTAGTGAACAAAGATCGGGTGCTCGCCTTCATGAAGGCGCTCGGGCGCGATGCAAAAGTTCAAGCTCGAGTCTACCTCGTCGGCGGCGCTTCGGCGGTGCTGACCGGGTGGAGACAATCAACCATCGATATTGACCTGAAGATCATCCCGGATGACGCCATCTTCGAAGCGATCCCGAGATTAAAGAAGGAACTGCAGATCAATTTGGAGATCGCGTCCCCGGATCACTTTATTCCGCCTCTTCCCGAGTGGGAGGAACGCAGCCCCTTCATCGGTCAAGAGGGCAAGATCTCGTTCTTTCACTTCGATTTTTATTCCCAAGCCTTGGCAAAGATCGAAAGAGGCTTCGCCCAGGACCTGGAGGATGTCGACGCGATGATTCGGGCCGAATTGATTTCCTCGGGCCATGCGCTCGACCTGTTTGATGCGATCGAATCCGAGCTCATTCGGTATCCAGCGATCGACCCAAAGGGATTTCGTGATGCGGTGGAGAAGTTTTTCGGCCGCTAGAATCCAAACGCTTCAACGTATCAAGCGGCGCGGTAGTAGTACTTGATCATTCCTCGGAGTGGGTTTCGGCAGCTAAGCGTACCCTGCGTCGACGGTTCGTCACCTGAGAGTTCGTCGATCTGATCGAGCCGGCTAGGTCCTATTCGTCTCCCAAGTATCCGATTCCCTTTAAGTGCTCCCGCATCGCCTCGCTTGGGGGCTCGGGAATTCGCTTGACCCGACGATACCTCGGCGCGGCTTTCTCGGCCTGCTCGAGCCGTTGCAGCAACTCCGCCACGAGATCGGGCTTGTCGTCTGCCAGGTTGTGCTGTTCCCAGGGGTCGAGGGCGAGGTCAAAGAGCTCCGGAGCACCGCTCTCTGGTGCGATCAATCTGTAGTTTCTTAGGACGATCGACCGCAGATCCTCCTCTTGGGGGTGCTGTGCTTCTAAGGTGCCGAGAACGGGTCGCTCGTTGGTTTCGGCGAGGAGGTCTCTGCCCTGGTCCTGAATTGATGGTGGAAGGTCGAGGAGCCTCCGGAGCGTTGGGATGACATCGAGTGTGGTGACGTGCGTCTTCACTCGGCCTCGTGGAGTGCCTTTTCCGGGCAGAGAAAGCATAAGCGGAACACGGACGGTTTCTCCGTAGAGATTCTGACCGTGGGTGATGGCCCCGTGCTCGTAGAACTCCTCTCCGTGGTCGGCGAGGAAGAACACGATGGCTTCGTCCATCTTGAGCATCTCAAAAAGAGCTCGAATCCTGGAATCGACGAAGCTAATTTCGCTGTCGTAGGCCGCTCGGATCCAATCCATGGTGCTCTGAAGTTCGTCCAGCGACAGATCCTTCGCGGGGCGGTTCCCCAACCACTCGGGGCCAGGATCAAGGTGCTTCAGGACCCAGTCGAGATCGGAATCGGCCTTCTGCACGTCTTGAGGAATCCCCTCAGGCCACCCGTTTTTGAGATCGGAATCTGAGAGATCGAACCACGGTTCCCGAGCATGAAACGTGTCGTGAGGGTCGAAGTAATGCACGTAGAGAAAGAAGGGCGAGGCGTCGAGCATTTTGTCGCTCCAGTCTGCGGCTTGAGCGTTCACAATATCGGCGTCCTTGTCTTCCAGTTTGACGAAGTAATCAAACCCTCGATCAAATCCAACTTCTGAACCAACCAGCACGTTCGAGACGATCCCGAATGTTCGATATCCCGTGTCCTGTAGGGTCTCGGCTAGAGTCTCGATCTCCTCAGGAATGCAGTTCACTGGAATCGGTTCCTCCTCGGGCTCGAGCTCCAGGCCGTCGAGGTTCCCTACGCCGTGTTGAAAGGGGTGGACCGAAGTGAGGATCGACACGGTAGCCGGCAGCGTCCATGAGGAGGGAGACCAGGCATTCTCGAATACCAGGCTACGCTGAGCGAGTTCGCTGAGGAAGGGGGCGGTGTTCTGGGGGCAGCCGTAGAACGGCAACCGATCGACCC
This sequence comes from Planctomycetota bacterium, assembly GCA_029260825.1. Taxonomy (GTDB): domain Bacteria; phylum Planctomycetota; class JACOTG01; order JACOTG01; family JAJDCM01; genus JAJDCM01. The sequence continues at coordinate 10,519 of JAJDCM010000108.1, forward strand.
GCAGTGTATCGACGACGATCACAACCACGTTGGGCCGATGGGAGTCATTCTGCGAACAACCGCTGACGAGAGCCAGAACGATGAGTGTGGGCCACAGGGTTTTGAAGCGAGGTAGCTTGGAGGATGTCATGGACGAAATCGTAGCATAAATGTTGACCCGCATGCGGCGCACCGTGACTGCGGGAATGGGCTGGAGATGGTGATGCTCCCTGCGGCGGACGCCGTTTGGGCGAGTAGCTCTTTGAGTCGGTCGAATCTTCGTCGTTACGCGGCTCTTTCGTACCGATGATGAAGGCCACCGACCACTATCCTCAGGACTCTGTGATAGTAAGTCATATCGTTTGACGCGATCCGCTGAAGGTGGTTCTCGCCGAGGACGATGACGTGGTCAAGGATCTCGCGCCGGAGACTGCCGATTATCCGTTCCGCATAGGGGAGGCTCGGTTTGACGGATTTGATCTATTGACCGAATTCTATTGACTGAGCAAAGATCGCTTGACCCAAACCGTCGACTTCGCATACAGTTGTGGATCGTCCCGAGAAGACTTCCAAGGAGGATCCTGTGCCCAGCTTGCTTTCCATCGCCACTCGTTTCATCCGTTTTCTTGTGATCCCGATCCTGTCCGTAGCTTGGGGCAACCCCGGTCTTGCCACCGACAAGGCCGAGTCCGAGTGGGCCCAGTTCCGGGGCCCGAGGGTCGATGGGAAAGCGTCCCACGTCACGATCCCCTCGGGCTCGTTCCGCCTTGAGCCAATCTGGAACGTCGACGTTGGAAGTGGCTACTCGAGCCTCTCGATCAAAGACGGAAAGGTCGTCACCGGCGACACAGACGGCACCCACGATTTCTTCGTCTGTCTTTCGGAAGAAACCGGAAAGGAGCTTTGGCGCCAGAAAATCGGCCCCATGTACCTCGGGCACGACGGCTCTCACAACGGTCCGATCTCCACTCCCGCCATCCATGACGGACGCGTCTTCGGCCTGGGACCTTGGGGGCGACTCATGGCTCTCGATCTCGAAACCGGATCCGAGTTGTGGTCGAAAGATGTGACGCGCACCTACGGCGCGACAAAGCCTCACTACGGGTTCACTGCGTCGCCTCTGATTCACAACGACTCCATCATCTTGCTTCTTGGTGCCCCGGATGCGGCAGTGGCCGCTTTCGACTGCGCCACCGGCGATCTGCAATGGTCCTGCGGGAATCTGGTTGTCGCGTACCAGACCGCTGTTCCCATCGAAATCGACGGCAAGCTCCAGATTCTGGCCGCGGGAATGTCCAACCTCATCGGCGTCGATCCAGAAAAGGGCGAGGTCGCCTGGGGCTATGCTCACAACGGAGTCGGGGGACGCGGCTCCGGGAGTATGGTGCCCGTTCCCGTGAACGAACGAAGCGTGTTTCTCTCACACCGGGGCGATTCGTCGAGGGTCATTGAGATCGTCACGAATAGCGACAGCAAGAACAGCATCAAGTCGGTATGGGAAAACCGCAGCATCTACAACAGCTACAACGTTCCCGTCTTCCACGATCAACATCTCTACGCGTTCAGCTCTCGACGATTGACCTGTGTAAACGCGGAAACAGGAAAGCGAGCCTGGCGATCCCGGCTTCCGGGGGACGGGTGGGTTGCCCTGCTCAACGAGTATCTGATCGTGCTCACGAAGGAAGGCGAACTCCATATTATCAAAGCAACTCCCGAAAGCTATCAACCCGTGACGTCGGCCAAGATCTTCTCAGGCCTTGCGTGGTCTCCTCCGAGCATCGCCAACGGACATATCTTCGTCCGAAGCCTCGACTCCGTTGCCAAGGTCGCTTTCGTTTCCGATGAAACTCCGAAGAACCTCACCGATGCTACGTTGCCGGGCACGCTCCCTCAAGGGGGTGCTGCCACGCAGATGTTCCAGAGGCTCATTGCTCAGCTGGCAAAAGAGGGTACGAACAAAGACGCCATCATCGATCACTATTTCTCCCAGCAGAAAACGTTCCCGATCGTCGACGGCAATCTGGTCCACTTCGTATATCGCGGCGAGGCCAATGATATGGCCATCGCAGGAGACATGATCGGCGCAAGGCAGGAGCGCCGCATGACTCGTATCCCCGGGTCCGACATCTTCTACCACTCATTGACACTGGCGCCCGACGCCCGCGTGAACTACATGTTCATCAAAGACTATGAGGCAATCGTGGATCCTCTGAACACGCGCCAGACCGTCACGATGCAATACTCGGAAGACATGGAAGTCGGCATTCCGGGACGACAGTTGGCGATGTCGTGGCTTTCGATGCCCGAATGGCGCGAGCCCAAACACCTCGATGTGCCCACCGGCCCTCGTGGCACCACGGAGAGCAAGCAGGTCGAAAGTGAAATATTGGCCAGCGGCTCAAATTTGACGGTGTATCTTCCCCATGGTTACGGCGAAGGTAGTCGACGTTATCCGGTGGCATACGTGCACGGAAGCATGGCCCAAACGATGGGAATGTACATCCACACTCTGGACAACTTGATCGAAAATACGGTGGCGCCGGTGATCGTCGTGTTCATTGACCTTCCATACTCGGGTCACGCGAACCTCTATGACCAGATCTTCAGAAAGGAAATCGTCCCCTTCGTCGACAAGACCTATCAAACACTCCCATCTCGAGAAGCTCGGGCGTCGATCGGATCTGGATTCGACGGGCTTGCCGCACTCCAGTGTGGCTTGTTGATCCCGGAAACCGTGAGCAAAGTTGCCAGCCAATCGGCCATGATCTTCGAAGTGATGATCGCCCCCATCGATCAACGGTTGTCCTCGGCCTCCCCCGAGAACCCTGTTCAAATCTACCTCGAATGGGGTCGCTACGACATGAGGAACCCCCATGAATCTTGGGACATCGCCGCCGCCAACGCACGCTACGCGGACAAGCTCGAGGACATGGGCTACAACGTCGACAGACGGGAAGTCAGCGACGGCACGGGATGGTCAAGCTGGAAAAACCGCACAGACCTGCTCTTTGAGGCCTTGTTCCCCCTTGATCGTCGGTGATTTGACGGCGGATCGGGATGGCGTATCTTCATGCACTGATTGAACCCGGTCGGTCAAGAACTCCTAACCGCTGAAGCTGAGACCTCGTCTTCACTGCGCCACGGAAAAACCGGATCAGAACTCGAAGCAGCGGGAAAATCTCCACTCGTCGCGAACTCGAGAGCCTGGGTGTGGAAGTGGTGGCCACGGTTGACCCTCCTGTGATAGGATAACCAATCTTTCCTATCCGGAGCGGTCAGCTGAAGGACGCGTCATGAACTATGCATGTCGAGCACTTTGCGTCATCCTTTTCTCGAATCTCGCGGTCATCGGGTTGTGGGCGCAGCCACAACCGGCTCCGCGGCCGGGACAGCGTCCGCTGCCGATCACGAGGCAACCACCGGAGCTGCCCGGGCGAACCGAGCAGATCTGGTACGGGTCAAACCTCGGTAGTGCCGACCTTCTCGACATGTTCACTTCGCCGAAACAATGGTCGGACGCGCGGTCCAAGATCGATGTATTACTGGTCAGTGGGAGTCAGGTGGGAAGCGGCGGCTGGAGCTGCACCGTTCTTTCCCATGCTGATTGTGGAGACAACTATCTGGGCAACCTCGTGGCGGTCGACGCGTTCCGCAAGCTGGGAGCCTGGGGGATCGACATCGCAGTCGAGTCGTTCTTTGCCGGGCCGCTGGAGTCCGTCAATCCCGCGGTGTGCGCCACCGACAATCGTGTGTTGAATCTCACGCTGGAGGGGTCGATCAACGTGGTGCAAAACGTGCAGGCCAACGGCGGGGTGGTGAAGTACTTGAGAATGGACGAGCCGCTGTGGCGATGGTATCCGGCCGACTACTATATCCAGACGGGTCAGGCCGACCCGAGGCCCTGCCTTGCCAGCTCCCTGGATGAAGTCGCCGATCATGTCGTTGCTTACATCCAGCAGATGGGGGTCTTTTTTCCTTCCGTCATCATCGGGCACGTCGAACTCTATCCCGAGGTCAGCGTGGACACGCTGAAGCAGTGGATCCTTATCCTGGAGGCGCGGGGGATCAGCCTGCCGTTTCTCCATGTGGACGTCCACTATCCGAGACTCCTGCAATATCTCTCCTTCGGGCTGGATGTCGACCTCGGGGCCGACATGCGCGAGTTGCGGGAGTTCTGCGAGGCGAGGGGCATGGATCTTGGAATCATCTACACCGATGTGAACTGGGACAGCCAGCTCTGGGATCCGGCCGACTACACCGACCAGGTCTACTTCGAGAGCACGGTCGACTTCATCAATCAGATTGAATCGGCCAACATCATGCCGCATCACCTGGTCTACCAGAGCTGGGTACTGCCGTACTACACCACCGGAGCTCAAGGCGCGAGGCAGCACCCCGTCAACCTGCCCGAGTCCAGCCCGGCAGTTTTCAGCCAGATGCGGCTGCTCAACGAGACGTACTAGTGGGGTGAGTCAGAAGTTGTGTCGAACGACTCCCCGTTGAACTTGAACACGCCGTCGCCGCCGAGCCATAGGCCGCCCCGTTTGTCGCGATAGATGACCGAGATGTGCTTGCTCGTAAGTCCGTCGTCGTCTGTGAAGTGCCGGAGCGATTTGCCGTCGTATCGCCAGGCACCAGAGCCTTGAGTTCCTTGCAATCCGAACCAGATATTGCCGGCAGCGTCTTCTCCGATTGAGAACACCCGATCAAGCGACGCTTTCCCATTTTTCACATCCCCGGGCAGTGGACCACCGCGGCGGTTCTCTTGGCGTAGTTGTTCAGCCCGACACCTGGCACGCTGAACCAGTAATTCCCATCCCGGGCCTGGAAGACCTCCTCCACGTACTTACCGAGCTGCACGGAATCGATGGTCGTGGTCGTTTGGGAGGGAGGGAAGACCGGCTCATGATCGTCTGTCCGAGTCTGCGCTGAGGAGATGACGAAAAAACAGACACAGAGAAGCAAGGTCAGGAACGAGGGCACGGAATTGCAACCAGTTCCGTCGAGTCTCGGGCAGAAGAGATGAGTCCATCAAATTCGGTTCCGATGACAGGCGGCAGCCAGCCGTTTGAGTTGAATAGCTACTTGCCGGTGAGTTCCTTGGCGACGCGATGGGCGTCGTAGATCTTCACCAGGGCTTCCATGATTCCGTCGACGTGTGCCGAGACGGCGCGCGGCACGTCGTCCCTGAACACGAAGTCGTTGTGCAGTGATTCGATGTTTCCGTCGACGACCACGCCGACGACTTCGAGCTCCTTGTTGACGACGACACTTCCTTCGTTGCCGCCGGTGATGTCGTTCGTGCTGACGAAGTTTACGGACTTCGTCATGTCGATCTTGTCCCTGCGGCCACGCCAGATCTTCGGGAGGTTGAAGGGGTACTCATTGTCGAACTCGGCGTTACGAGCGTAGAGCCCGTAAAACGTCGTGCGGTACGGCGCGATCGTGCCGTTTGAGGGGAAGCCCCTGACGACCCCGTCCGTGAATCGAAGCGTCATCGTCGCATCGGGACTGACCTTCGTGCCGTAGCACGCGAGCAATGCGCGACCCACCTTGGCACCGAGGGCTTCTTTCGTAGCGATCAGCTCTTCGCCGATCTTTTCGTGTTTCCGTATCAGAATGATGAGTTCGCGGGCAGCGACGATCGTAGTCTCCTCGCTCTCCTGAATCGCCTTCCAACCTGACTTGACGAGGGCCTCACGTTGTTCCGGGTACCCGATCCAGCTCGGCAAGCGCCGCGATTCCGGGGGATCTATCGCGTCCACGAATTCCTCTCCACTCTTGCCGCCGAGCACCTTCGAGAAGTAGGGGTCGTCCTTGGGCAACCAATTGCGCGCAAGGACGAAGTGATCTACGCAAGCGACGCGGAAACCATAGTTGAGCTGTATTGTCCCCCCCGCCCAAGCTTCCAGATTTTTCCTGGCTTGCTTGCGATGCTTCTCGGTTTCGGTGGGATCGCACAATCGCACGATGTCGACTGCTATATCGAGCAGGGGGTGGCCGCCAGTCGAATGGAATGGCGCCCGGACCTCGTGCAGCTGCCGCGCTTTGGCCATGCTGCCGATCTGGTCAAAGAGGTCGCCGTATTGCTCCGCGAGCAACTTGTCTGCCATCACGCGGGCCCTGAACGCCTTCTCCGCCGCCGTCTTCTGCGCCATCAACTTCGCGTCCTCGAGCCCCTGCAGGTTGCCGTGCGCCGCCTTCAGATCGTTTTCTTCCCGGAGGATGCTCGTCCGGATCGAGGCCCAGGACGCAGACGGGTTCTCGGGATCGTATTCTCCGGATTGGGCAGGGCTCGACGGGTCCTTCGAATTGTGCAACGAGATCGTGAGCCTCTCGATCTTCATCGGGATCCTGAGGTCTCGCTCAATCTCAAGCTGCGCCTGCGTGAACAATCGGCTCGTCGTGCCAGGGTTGCCGGACACGCAGACGAGTTCGTCCCTCAAAGCACCCCCCGACTTCCATTTGAAGTAGTGCTTCGTCGTGTCCGCGGGCTTGCCGTCCTCATACACGCGAAGGAATGCGAAGTCGATGCTGTGACGCGGATAGGTGAGGTTGTCCGGGTCACCGCCGAAGTGTGCGGTTTGCACGTGCGGAAGAACTACCAGGCGAACGTCGTTGTACACCCGGTATTGGTAAAGCTGGAAAATGACGCCTTGATAGAGGCTCACGATCTGCGGCACGAGTTTCGGATCGGCTTTCCTGGCAGCATTGAGGATCGTCTGCTTGTTCGCCTCGCGCTTCTCCTTGATCTGAACCTCGTTGTCGGCTGGCAGAACACCTTTGTTGACCTTTTCGGTGACGTTCGTGATCTTGCCCAGTTGCGCGACGCTCAGCCATCCGTCTTGCCACGTTTGCAGCCGGAATTCGTCTTCCATCGCCGCGGCGACGAATCCTGTATTGATTATTTTGAGATCTCTCTTCCGAGTTGCTGTGACCGCATCGCGCACGCATCGGGTGCTCGTCATGATCAGGCCACTTGGCGAGACGAACGACGCGGAGCCGAAGCTGGTCAGGACGTCTTCGCCACAGACGCGCAGCGAGCCGAGCCGAAGGGAGTCCAACCACTTCTGGTCCGGCTTGAACCCGTATTCCTTTTCCAGGTAGGCGAGAGGTGGATTCTCGAAGGTCCACATCCGACCGAGCTCCCCGTTCTCTTGCGCGAGCGTGGTTGAGGCCAGACACAACAGCAGGGCGAGGCACAGGGGGAAGATCGGTTTCATGGTTTGAAGGGGTGATATGTTTCGCATTGTTCTTTGCTTCCTATTCATCGACTCGCTTGGCCTCGAAATCGCGAAACTTGAACCCAGTTACTTGTCCGTCCTCGACCGTGAAGTCCATCAGTCGTCCAGTGCGGCGCTCCTGAACCTGGAGCTCGGACTGCGGTAGAAACTCCACCCGGCCTTCGGTCCCGGCGCCTTCTGGCACGTCCGCGATCAAGCGGGCGTTCACGGCTTTCAATTCAATCGTGCCCATATTTGGGAACAGGGCGATGCGTGACCTTACGTGCGACGACTCGGGGAGTATCTCGTATGTACCGGCGATCGTTGGTGAGCTTACCCGATGAGAGTTGGTGGCCAAGCCGCATGAGTTGAATGCGGGTCAAAATCGCCGTTGCATTCTAAGTTCGGGGCAAGATCGCGTGTGTAACGGTCTTGTCACATGTCAGGGAGCGCGAGATGCTCGGATCGTACCTGTTCGGTCAGGGGGCGCCTAAATCGATGATTGCCAGTACATTCGAGTTTGCGGATAGCGCGCTTGCCCCCTCAGAGTCTCCTCTCCTCGGCTACCAATTTCGGCGGGCTGTCGAGACTTCTCAATCGAGATCTTTCCGGCTAGAATCACGGCATGAAAACCAAAGAAATACTCACGCAGCTCAAAGCACTTGGCGACGAAAAGGTGTGTAAGCACTACAAGAAGGCTGGCGCCACCGGCAAATATTTTGGTGTCAAGCTTGGTGAGATCAGAAAGCTCGCCAAGAAGATCAAGACAAATCATGGGTTGGCGTTAGAGCTCTGGGCGACCGAAAACATCGATGCCCGTTTCGTCGCTATCTTGGTGATGACACCCAAGTCACTGTCAGCCGACGAATTGGATGAGTTGGTTCGTTCCGTCAATTTCGTTCGCGTAGCGGACTGGGTCAATTCCTACGTTGTGAAGGATCATCCAGACGCGGAATCGCTTCGAGAAATGTGGATGGATTGTGGTGATCCTATGGCCGAGCGCGCCGGATGGAACCTGACCTCAATAAGAGCCAGGAAAGATTCAAAAGGACTGAACCTTCCAGGGCTCTTGAAGCGGATCGAAGCGGAAATGGGGGATGCACCCGAAGATGTTCAATGGACGATGAACTTTGCTCTCGTGGAAATTGGAATCAACCATCCCAAGCACCGCAAGCGCGCTCTTGCCATCGGTGAGAAGTTGGGGATCTTTCGTGATTATCCCACGTCCAAAGGTTGCACTTCACCGTTCGCGCCAACCTGGATCAACGCCATGGTGGAACGGCAAGACTGAACCGTTCCAAATAACAGGTGCAATCATGATGGTTTGGGTGTTGAATCTGGCATTGCTGGAGGGGAATTCCGGGAAGCATGGAGAGATCTCTCTTCGAGTAGTCGTCGCTACGCAGCCCGCATGTGCCGATAATGAAGGCACCGACCATCGGGGTGGAAATCCTTGCCCGTTCTCAGGTGGCGGTTGGGACGACGAAGAAATCGCTGCAGGGAAGGGACGGGGGATCTACCCTCATTGCGCCATTCTTGAGAAGATTAGCGCGTTCTGACCGGTGGTCCGATTGCCGCTTGACAGGTACAGACGGGTCGGAAACATACGATCCTCCATTGCTCTGCACGTTACGAGGCAATCTTTGGTCGGCAGGTCTGTCCAGAAAACCGAAAGGACGAGGGAATGAGCAACGTTCCCGAGTGGCCGACCTGGCCCGGGGGGCACTCGAAATTGCTCAGGAGCAACGCCTCGAGTGGATTCGAAAGAAGGCCGCGGGTGACCTCGATGTCGAGCAGGAGGTAGTCGATATCATCAACTTGGCTGAAAATCCAGGTCCGGATGGTTTTCTTTCTCGTTCCCCTCAGCTGAACCGGGCCTTGCTTTTGTGACTCAAGATAAGAATAATACGGCATAGCGGATGATCCAGCGAGCCGCTCGGAAGAATGCTTTCGTGGTGCTGGGTTTAGCATGCTCCGAGAGCAATCTGTTGTCTAAAACGCTGGTGGTGGACGTAAACGAAAGGCGACCACGTGACGGAAAACCATTCTGGCCTAACCGAATCATCTATGAACTTCGATCTTGAGAACGTTCGGGCTTTCTTGAATCGGTTACGATCCCATATTACAGCCGGTTTCGACGATGCTGAAATCAGCAGGGTTGCCGAATTTGTCGCCAACACTCCCGTCGAATCAGAACGCGAGACAATCTTGGAGGTTGTGGCCAACGGCGTCTCCAGTCCACTGGTTGTCCGTGTGTTCATGGACGACGTTGACGCTCCCGATTTGTATTTCTTCACGTCTCCGGAGCTTGGCGCCAAGATTGATGATGAATTCGAGGTTTTCTGTGGCGAACTGGGTATCTAACTGTTGGTTGCCCGTAGCGCGCAGAAATTCCGCCGACACATAAGTCGTCTGGCTGGGCGGACCACTGTCTTGCATTTTGGTGTAGTCCTAAGTAAGAAGCGTCGGAACATAGTCGCCGGGAACTCTGCGGAGATGCGCTGGAGATGGGAATATGGTGCAGGGGAGTTATCGGTTCCCCATGATCAGCGCAAACACCACCGCATCGGCGATCGTATGCGCCACCCAAGGGGCCATGAGGCCGTTTGCAGCCACGCGTAAGTAACCGAGCATGATCCCGTATGCAAATGTCAGCACGACCCCGATGACGCCGTCGGGCACGGACGTAGCGCTGTAGTGGTACACGCCGAACAGGGCCGCCTGAAGCACAACGGCAAGCCAGGTTTTTCTCGCGGCACTGACTCCGTCAGGATATGCCAGGGCAAGCAGAGCTGCGCAGAGTGTGAATCCAGAGACCAGAACGGCCTGATTCTTTCGGGAGAGGATGGCGAGAAGGATCAACACCCCGGCGGTGCTGAGGATTGTTATCCCGAACGAGGGGGCCAGGACTGAGACTGCACAGAGGGTCGCTCCTGTGATGATCACAGTGGAGCCCAGAAGGTTGGCTTTCGGTTTCTCATCAGTAGTAGACAAGGATTAGGGTTCCTCTGAGGCCGAGCTCCGGGTAATCTATCAAATCCGTTGTCTATATCGGCAGGTCCGTTCCGAGCGGGGTCGAGTCTGACGCAAGGTAATCACCCAAATGAAATCCCCTTACGTATGTGCTGTGTGTGGTCGGTCGATAATGATCGGTCGTCATGGAAGCGGATGGAGACACACGGGAGACGGCAATCCCGATCATAGGGTGCAAAAGATTGCCCGGGAAGAATACGAACAGGCTCAATGGCCGTTCGATCAGGCCGAGAACTGCGCAGTGTTCACCACGGCACACGTGATGACTGGCCAGGAGCCGATTTTACGCGTTGTCCATGACTTGGATGATCACGGGTGGCAGTTCTTGGGAGCTAGCGGGGCAATCGTAGCGGAGGCGATGGTTGTTGCGCTTAGCGAGGTCGTAGATCTGGACTCCTCGGTGCGCAAGGTGGCTGACATTCCGCCAGGTTGGTGCGCGGAACGATCATCGATGGAGGGGGACTGGGTGAGAACGCGCAACAAGTCCACCAGAGGTTGAGATGCCGGGACGCGACTACGGATCTGCTGGAGATGGTGTGGGAGGCGATGGCCACCGGCAGGGCGGGACCAGTGATGTGCGATCCTCGATGCTCGTGAGATGCTTTTCCTTCAGCCAGAC
>JAJDCM010000109.1 GCA_029260825.1 Planctomycetota bacterium
CTTGTGAGCCTCATGGATGAGTATCGAAGACTGGCGTGTTCCTCGTGAACCGCCGTATACGGAACCGTACGTACGGTGGTGTAGGAGCTGGGAGGGGGCGACCCCTCCCGGCTACCTGATGATTTGTTCCATTTGGCGCAAGAGAAGGCCTGTTGGGGCTTGAATTGAGGAGGGGCGGGGTTCATGATGTTTGGCTGAGGGTAAACAATTACGGGATGTCAACAGCAAGCTGGAGGTTTTGATGACGAGAGTGAGCATCTTGTGTGCGTGTTGTTCCCCGTTCCGAAGAGTGTTCCTGGCGATGGTGATCGCAGCGACTCTTTTGATTCCGGGGTCAGGGATCCAGGCTCAAGAGCTGGCTGGCCCGCCCCCGTTCGCAGATCTGGACGATCTTTTCGATCCGGATCTTGGTGTTTGGCTAACCATGACTCTACAGGATTTTTGTCCGGAGGGGCCGGCGCCTGCGTTCAACGCGAACTTCACCAAGATCGAGCAGACCGGGCATGGATGCACGTTCGAGGCCTACCATTCCTCGGTTGATCCCTTCACCGATCCAAACGCGCCCACGACGATCGCGACCTCCCGCAATACGGTAGAGGTTTATATGCCTGCCGACATTGATTTCAGCGATACCTCGACCAACTGGATGTTGGTGTGGAAGAGTCCGCGCCATCTTACTGGTGAGCCTGAACCTGCCGGTGTCCGGAAGCGTCGTATTTTTGCCCGAAAAGCATCGGAGAAGGGCATCCCCGTCTGCCTGGTTTTTGATCATGATCGACACCCGAAGGGGGGAGGTGCGGAGACGGATCCGATTCCTGTGCAGCTCGGGTCGAACGAGGGGCAGCTGGGGCAAGCTGGGCTGGATTGGATGATGAGGAAAGATCCTTCGGTGACGCCGCTGGATAAGGATGACTTTACACGGCTCTGGCGTCAGTTCGGGATCGGGCAGCAGTTCATCCTTGGAACGACTCTTGCCTTGCGCTTGATTGAGGACACCTATGGTGCAGAGGCTCAGGCCTGGGTTGATTCGCTGAAGATCATGGTAGCTGGTGGGTCCAAGGGGGTGGCTGCGGTGACGGCAGCGGCGGGAGTTGATCCGCGAATCAAGGCCGTCCGTTTCTCGGGAGTGGAGGAGATGAATTCCGATGCGACGGGCGCGGTGCGTCGTTTTGTGACGGATTGGGGCGAATGTGCAGGGGGACAGCATAGTCGTTCGGTTTTTGGTGAGTGGTCCTGGGATCACCGTTTCGATTCTCCTTCTTACTTTGAGATGTTCGTTGCCGGCATGGATCCGGATCGTTATTGCGACAAGCTTTGGCTCGATGTCGTTGGAACTCATGATTGGCGAGCGCCACTTGCCTCTCACTTCTCCTGGTGGGACGAGCGAGATGGGTTGACGGGTGGGGTTGTGGATCCACTCGAGAAGCGCTGGGACTATCGGATTATCCGGCGTCCCAACGCGAACCATGGCATCTCCTACAAGGTCGGAGTGAGGGGGAACTTTGAAGTCGAGGCGACGGACCTTTTGCTGTGGAGAACGGTGCGGAACCTGGTGCTGGAAACAGAGCTTCCACGGTGCGAGATTGTTTCGGTGGACGTTTCGAATCCTGCTTCCTGGTCAGCGAGGGTTCGAGTGACCGATGCGGATGCGGTTCCCACGGAAGAGTTCAGCGCGTGGGTCCTTCTTTCGGATGATCGAGATACCCGTCGTTGTAGTGATCCCATCGAGAATACCTCGGGCGGTACTTGCATTGATGGAGTTCCGGGTGTTGATGACAATAAGGACGAAGAGGATAAGTTCATCAAGATCCCAGTAGACGCGGTTACGGTAAATGGTGAATTTCGGGATCTGACCTGGACGCCTCCCTCCGAGTTCGCGGCGTTTACTCCGGATCCGATGGTCGCGGTCTTCATCGAGTTTGTTGCCCGCGGTCCGGTGGGGAGCCAGATTATTGACGATACCTGGGTTCACACGACGGTCGTGCTCAGCAATGCGGGGCAATATGCGGATCAGACTTGCCCGTAGATCAATCGCCTTGATTGTCTCCCCAGGTGTCCTCCACGTCTCGGAGGAAGTCGTGTCGGTGTTTTGAACCAGATCGTCCCATTCGGGGGAGGATCTCATTTTTTCCGCCCGAGTCTTTCTTCGATAGCTTTCTCGATCAGGATCTCTCTCTCGGAGCGGATCTCTTTCCGGAGTTTCTTGGTTTCCAGGGTGTTGATCAGGGTGGACCATTTTACTTTCTTACCCTTCGGCAAGGCTCGAAACCCTTGTTCCCATTTGTGGACAAGGGTGGCGATCATGATTCGAGTCGCTTGTAGGTCTACGTCTGCCTTCTTGGAAATGTCTCTCCTCAGGCCCTTCACTTTGTCGGTAAGTCCAGGCAGGGGAATGGCATCGTTAGGCATTGCTTTACCCCAGAGTACGTACCTCCAGATCGGGTTAGAGTTTGCTCTTAGTTTCGATAGCGATGCGCCCGGGTCATCGACCCTGGGGGGAGCGAAGAGGCCTCCGCGGAACAGGTCGGCCAGGGAAACAAACGAGGTTCGAATGACAACTTCGGCAATGCGTGCCTGGATTCCCTCTGGTTTGTACGACTTATTTTTCCTTTTGGCGAGGTCCGATATTGCGTCTTTTGCGTGGCGCGCCAGCCAGAAGGCTCGTGAAATCGCATCGGGAAAGTAAACTCCGCATTTGAGGTCAAAACGCCCGGTTCGAATTGCGGCTGTGTCGAGGTTTTCGACATAATTTGTCGCGAGTGCGTAGACGAAGGAATTCTCCTCGGCGCGATCGTTGAGATCTGCAAGCTTGGGTAGCATGTTCCCCGTCAGGAATTCCAAAATTGAAGAGCGAGTACTATCTTTCTGATTATCGCGAGACTGAAGGATCGTATCGAACTCGTCGAATAAAATAACGGCGTGACTGAGCATCCCGACGGCTTTCATCACGGCACTTGCCTGTTGCTCGAGATTTTCCTCTCCGCGAACGACAAAATCCGCTGGTGAAATGGCGTAGACATCGGCCCCGCAGCTTCTCCCGAGTTCCTGGATCAAGGTGGTCTTTCCCGTGCCAGGGGGACCGTAGAAAACAACTGAGCTTGTGGATGTTCCAAGTGCTTGGCGTGCTCGGGGGCTCATTAGCTGGACCCGAAGTTGGTTCAGGCAGTCAAACACCGGAGATACGCCAAGGGGTCTTGCGGTTATTGCTATGCCGAGATCGGGCCACATGAGACTGGATAGGCGATCTGATGTGCTGCCGCTGTTGTTCGAGCGTGATAGATGCTGAGCCACTTCATGGTTGATCCGTGTGCTTAGCAGCATCTGCATTCTTTGGAGTGCGATGCAGGATATGGAACTGACCCACAAGGAGCACTGTCGTTGTAGAGATTGCCCTGGGCGTTGCCAGCCGATGCCAATTGGCGCTCCATTTTGAGTGCGGACTTTTTTTGACTTCCTCGCAAAGTACTGCCTGAAGCGTTTGATTGCGACCGGGTCCAGTTCCTGGCGGCAATGTTGCATGATCTGGCAAAATGCGCGAATGACGTGGGCGTTGTGGATGTGGCCCTCGCCTCCATTGGATGTTGTGTAGAAGGGACGGCCACCGGGGAACTCTCCACGTATGCTGATGTGTTTCTGCAGAATTTCAGCGGCTCGAAGTACCATGGAGCTATTCCAGTCCCCATCTGATACGCCGTAACTGACCGCTGAGAATGCGAGGTCTTGAACCGAAGTCAGGTTGCCTTCTTTGACGACGGCGTAGATGGATCTGCATAGTTCGCCTTCTGAGAATCGGCGAATCGGTCGCAAATGTTTTCGAGTGTCACCGTCGAGCCAGCCGAAGAATTCCGAAAGGAGACCGAAATTCTGGAGTATGCCTTTTTGCTTGCGAGGCGCGATTTCTTTCGAAATTTTTGTGAAACGGAGAATTGCGAGGCGGACGTCTTGGAGAGCTACACAGGAGGACGTTTTGATCAGGGCCTCGATTCTGGCTTTTCGATCTTCATTGTCTTCCTCTCCCTGTGTATCTACTCGAGAAATGTGGATTTCGAGTTCACGGGCTTCGCTCCTGACGATCATCTTTTCGCATGTTGCCAGGCTTTTTCGTGATTGATTGGTGAAGTGGCGAGTGAGTCGTAGTATCTGCTTGAGGAGTGTGTCCCAAGATTTTTCTCGCCCTTTCTTCGTGCGAATCTCTGGAAGGGTCAGGAGGATATAGTCTCGATTTTCCTCTACGATGTTTTGCAGCAAAGCGTGATAGTGTCGTTTTTTTTCCTTGATCCAGCGCTGAGGAGGGCGGGGATGCAATCCTTTTTCTTCGAGCTGAGATAGGGAGTCATACTCAATTACGATGTTCCTCACGCAATCGAGAAAGCGCCGGGTATTTCGAGCTAGGCGAGAGAGGAAGGAGAGGGCCCGTGCGCATTCTGACGTAATGAAATTGTTTGGTTCGATCGTGCCGCTTCCGCAGCGAGCTCCACCGATGGCCCAGTCGGCATGAAGTAGATTGTAGACTTCTCTGACAACGCGGTAGTAGCAAAGGACGGTTGAGCTATCTAGTGCGCCGTGGAGGTTTCCAAGCCGAGCTCGAAGAAATGCGGCCGCGAAGAAAACGGAGACGTCGAGTTCTTCGGGGTGCATCAAGTATGTTGGAGTTTGATTTCGAGGAACTTCCTCGGCCAGCTTCTCGTGCCCTGGGACGAGGTGGACAATTGGCCAGGGGGGGTACTGCAATCGGGGATCTTTCTCACCCTTGAGGATGTCAGGCGCATCGCAGTCGGTCAGATAGCCAAGGTGCCAAGCAAGGTGCTTTGCTCGTCGAAAGAACACTCCTTCCAGGGCGCTCAGCGGCTCTACCCACGTTTCGAAGTTCTCGGTGAGGTCTGTTGAAATAATGGCCTTAAGCCCCTTCTTGAGCATTGTGCGAATGCGATTACGAGTGTCATCGAGGGATTCAAGATAGGGGAGTCGTGAGACGATGTCTTGCTGCTGAGTCACGGGGCATTCTCTTTCAATAACGCTGGGCATGTGTGAGGGCGAATCGCGAGCAAGTGCTAGTCCTCTTTGAGGACGCTCTTGCGATTTGTAGAATTCAGGAATTCTTGGGTGCGGAGGACGACATCCACCGAATCTGGATCAAGTAATTGCATCTTGATGCAGAGTTCGCCTGCCTGCAGCCACTCCTTCTTTGAAAGGGGCTTTTGCTTTCTGAGAACATCGTGAATCCCTTTGGGCCTGAAGCGCAATGTGCCGGATCCAAAGTCCTTCCCTGAGAGAAGATTGGCGGTTTCGAGAAATTTGATGTTGGGGTGGTGAGACAGGAAGTCAATAATGAAACGAGTGATGATGTTGCTCCAGTCAGACCAATCCAGGCTGGTGCCACCCTTGGCCGCGAACCAATGGCTGAGATTCGGAATCTCGAGGTGGGCGAGGCCGCCGCGTGTCGGCTTCATTTGGGAGAGCAAATCTGCGCGAAAGACCTCATCTCCTCCTCCCAGGATGAAGAGAATTCGGTGCGCGTTCAATGCGAGAAGTCGGCGATACAACGGGGAGTGATCGCCAAGAAAGACCATCTCGAAGACTTCCCGGAGGTGCTTTTTGTCTTCTCCGCCGAGGAACTTGGATGATCCGTGAGTCCTTTGGTGGTACTCGTAGAGATTGTTGATGACGTGTTCGGCGATTGCCTGGGCACGGTCTTTGGAATTGTCCTCTTTTGGAAATAGTGGATGCTCGTGATGCATGAAAAGCCGCCAAGCGTCGACGTTCTGCATGCTGAGTCCGGAGCTGAGTACAATGCAAGAATTTATGCAGGAGACAGGGTGTAGAGAATCTGTGTCGAAGTCTGAGGGCGTACGGCTGAAGTAGATGGTCGCGGCAAGGGCAACCAATCCGCCTAGAGAATATCCCAAGAAGGATACTTCGGTTGTGGGGGAAAAGGTCCCTTCAAGAAGAGGCCATTCTTCTGATACCAGATCGTTTTCGAACGTTTGAAGAAGCTTCCCGAGATCGGGAATGATTTCAGAGAAGCCGCGAGGGAAGAAGCAAGGATTGTTGATCAGGCCGTCTCGGTGTGTGGCGGCAACTGCACGCGCGTGTTTTGGATGGGCTCTCATGCCGTTACTGGGGTCGCGGTGTTGCTCTACGTGGCGGGAGAAATGATTTGGCAGTGGGAAGAGGACTGTGGGTATCTCGAGTTGTCCGAAGCGCCTTGCGAGGATGGCATAAAAGGTGTCATCAATTTCTCCAAATCCATGGAGGAGTACCATCAGGTGCCTGTAGGGTTCCTTGGGTTTCGTGCCATGGGGTAGGTGGAGTCTCAGGGTGAATCGAGCGTTACTAGTATCGTGATCACCGGTTGTGGGCGAGCGGGGTGCCTTTCCGTAGCGCTTGCTTGAGTGCCGGCTTGTGAATGGGAGATCGATGAATTGATCTGTCTTTGCCTTTGTTTCTGTCATTCGCGTATCCTCCAGGAAGGCGTTTGAAACTGGAGTAATGATATTGGTACATGAAGCCAAGGTCAACTGGGTTGCAGGATCTCATTCTGCTACCCGGCTAGATTGGACTAGATCGACTCCGGCTGAATTTCTTCGGGTCTTCCGACTTTGGAGTGGGCAGAAACGCCCTTGAGAAAGCCCAAAGAGAGGCAGGCCATAAGACGGTCTGCTCCCTCTCCCTCCAGCTCTGAGCATGATTTGGGGGCGCCCCTGTTGCGTTGCATGCCCCCAGTCAACGCTCGTTGCATCGAGAATGGCATGAGTGTTCCGTTCCGGGTCTACCCCTATAGGATCTGGAACGGAACGGCGGAATGATGGTACTTGAGACCGGGCTGGCGTTCCCTTTTTAGGGCATCTTTCGTTGAGAGTCCACGCCGGGAGGCGGCTCCCAAAGCAAGGGGTCCGCGTGAGCGGATCCTAGCTCTGGTCGGCCGACCAGCCATCGGCGTTGCGGCGGATCCGTTTCTGCGCTTCGAGCGCAAGAAGGGCATCGCCAAGCCGCTGGTTGTTGACCCGCAATCGAGAGCGCAGGTCGGTCCGCGAAAGAGACCCCCCGCTGGATCGAAGGGCCTCAACCACTCTCTGGTCGAGCGACGAGGTGTGGTCTTCGCCGCTCGACAGATCATCTTCACAAACGCTAAGATGAGTCTCGTGTTCGTCGCAGACGAGCTGTAGCGTGAGGGGCGCACATGCCTTTGCGGCGCGGTGCTCAAGGACAAGGACGATCCCTTCTCCCTTCTTAAAAAGGTAGGCGTTCGAATCGCCAAAAGCGTGAAGGTCCGAGCTTCCCCGGAGCGATTGCCCCGGTTGGACACGCGCCTTCTTGCTCGTGTGATGGGCGAGGATGACCGCAGTGTCGAAGCTCCGCTGCAGTTCGCGAAAATAGCTCAGGAATCCCGACATCTCGTGGCTGCTATTCTCGTCCAGAGAATGAAGACGTACCAGAGGGTCGAGAAGAACGATCTTCGGTTTGAGTCGGTCCACAAGATTGCGGAGCCGACTCTGATCCCTGGATGTGTCGAGCCGAAGACAAGGAGCCGTGATGACGGCGAGATCTAGCTTGCCAATGTCGAGACCTCGGTGGGCGCATAGCGACTCGATGCGGGAGCGCACCTGAGGCAGTCCATCCTCGGCAAGATAGATCAGTGCGGTGCCCGGATCTTCGACCCGGAAACGATCGAGAGCCGGTGTGCCCGAAGCCACACTGAGAGCAAGGTCCAAGCCGAGCCAGCTCTTGCCGACCTTGGGGGAGCCACCGATCAGTCCCACCGCACGACGACCCCAAAGATCTTCGATGAGCCACCTCTCTTCGGGTGTCTCTTGTTCGAGGTCGCGCACGAAGACGGCTTCAAGTTCACGCTCCTTCATGTCTTCCCTCATGGCCACAGCAGCTTTCGAGCGGCAACCACATGGTTGGAGTTGGTGATGTCGGCATCCTGATTATGCGCTACCTCGAGCGCCTTGAGTCCGAGGTGGTCGGTGGCCCTCAGATTGCCGCGGCCAATCTCGTAAATAGCCTCAAGCGACTTCTCATCGAAGGGAGTCTGGCTAGCACCGGCGACGGTTACCCGATGCTGGACGTAGTCGGTCGTCTCCTTGCGCGATAGCGGTCTGAGCGTTGCATAATGCGCGACCCTGCGAGCGACGTCCTCCAGCGCATCCAGTCGAAGCGTCCTCGCCAAGGGGGGTTGACCCGCAAGGACAACCGACAGGACAAGCCGGCTATCCATATCAAAGTTGGTGATGATCCGAAGAAGAGACAGGACATGGACTCTGAGATCATGGGCGTCATCGAGAATCAGCACCGGTCTTAGACCATCTGTGTCGTTCATGGATTGGAAGCGTTCCTGGAGTCGACGCACGAGCATCGGAAAGGATCCCGCCGGCGATGCCCCCGCAGCAAATGAGATCTCGCGGCACATGTCGCGTTTGGAGAGATCGGTCACCTTGACGTAGTGGACGCGGTAGCGAGCTTCGGGGAGACGCTCCTTGAGAGCCCTCAAGAGGGAGGTCTTTCCCGTTCCAGCGGGCGCGATGAGGACCGCCGACATGCGCTGCTCGATTGAGTTGGCAATCGCTTCTAGCGCCTCGTCGAAGATTGGAAGCTGCATTCGGTCCGTGACCGAAATCTCGCGCGTAAACGGCGTGCAGTGAAATCCAAAGCGGCTCCGAAGGTCCGTCATCTTCGTTTTCGTATTCATGGTGTGTCTTCCTCTTCGAGGTTTTGAGATTCAGAAAAACCGCCGTCCGGATCGACGACGGAGCCATAGTCACGATCAAAAGCAAGGTCCGCCGCTGATGGCGGGAGCGGATACTGGACATCATCGGTGTCATCGGGCACAGAGGGTTGGTTGGCTGCTCGCCGTGTACGTGCATTCTTGGCCAGGTCGACGGGGTGAAGCTCGATGAGCTTATCCCGGTGCCGAAAGAAGATACGGCCTTGATCGAGAAGCTTCCTTCTCAGGCGGACCTTCTTTCCTTGATAGCCACGGGGAAGCTCGTAGTCGATGGAATCCACAGAGACGACGTGGTCCCGAGTGACGCGCCGTGAGAGAAAGACTTCGAATTTCTTGCGAAGACTCTCACGATCTTCGGGAAAACGCAAAAGCCTCGGGTCCGAGCTAAAGCGTTGCCAGGGTGTGGATTTTTTGAGCTCTTCGTGGGGTCGATGGTTGTATTGGGTTTCAACATAGTGACGAAGACGTAGCTCCAAGGCCAGAGCCGACGGATCGACGTCGGCGCGACCGTCGAGTCCGCGCAAAACATCATTCAGAGCGGTCCGGTTGAATCTTTCGATCTTCCCGTGTCCTTGCGGGTACGCGGCTGTGCCGTGGATGAACTTGATGTTGAGGTTTGTCAGAACGGTGTGGCTGTCAATCGCGATGAAGCCCGGGCCCCGGTCCAAGAAAAGGATGCCCATGAGACCAGCCCTCTCCACGAGTCCATGGACACCATGAAGAAAGAGCTCGGCGCTCTCGGACGTACCCACCGTGAGGTGAAGTCCGGCACGGGTTGCGTCGTCCAGGAAGAAGAGGACGACTCGTCGCTTGCGTTCAGCACCGGCTCGGAAATGCTTTCCGTCGCAGAGCACCATGTCCATTCGATGGGGGTAGGCGAAACGGCGCGTATCTCGTCGAGAGTACTTCTTGCGATGCTGCACATCGACGCCACGACGCTTGAGCGTTCGGTAAACGGTCGTACGATCGATCGGGAGATCGGAAGGGACGATCCCTCGCTCTCGAGCCCGGCGGAGAAGCTCGGGGATCGACACTCGTGTATCTTTCTCTTTTTCCTCCATAAGGAATTTCACGAGCTTTTTCGAGAGCACCTGCGAGACGGGACGGTTTGTCTTACGCGATTCCG
>JAJDCM010000110.1 GCA_029260825.1 Planctomycetota bacterium
GAGGCCTCGACCATCGTGATGGCCTTCTCGGTGCCGACCACGACCAGGTCCATATGGCCGTCGCCGTTGAAGTCTCCGGCCGCAATATCTTTGACTTGCTCACGCGCATCTCGACGAACCGACTCCCCGAATGTCCCGTCACCGTTGCCGGGGAAATAGGCCACAAGCCCCGTTGCCGCAACTTGCTGGCTGATCGCGACATCGTTGTTGCCGTCGCCATTGATGTCCTCGATCACGAGACCGGTGAGCGGATCCGAGCCTTCGAGGAGAAACGCCGACTGGGTGAAGTTCCCCGTGCCGTCTCCAAGGAGAATATTGGTGGCTCCCGGAAACAACATGACCGAGGCGATATCAACGATGTTGTCCCCGTTCACATCCCCGGTATAGACGGATCCAGGTCGATTGCCCCCGGCAATGAGGATGGGAGGAGCAAAATTGCACTCTCCCAGATTCAAGTACACCCCGATCGAGTTGACGTCCGGAAGAGCCATCAAGATGTCGTCAATCCCGTCTCCGTTGACGTCGGCGGCGGCAAGCCCTTCGATGTCGCTTGTCGGAACAGGACCGTCCTTCACGTCGAATTGCCCTCCCCCCCGAGCCAGAAGAAGGGTCGTATCATTCCCATCCTCGTTGAGGGTCACCAGGTCCGTGAGTCCATCTCCGTTGAAATCTGCGCTGACAAGAATCTGGGGTCTTTCCCCGACATCAAACGAACCGGGTTGAAAGAAGCCTTCATCGGAATTCAGCAACAAAGCGATGGCTTGTCCTCCTTCGAGAGGAGTGATCAGATCCAGGAGCCCATCGTTGTTCAGATCTCCCACCGTCAAATCGAAGGGTGCAGCCCCACAAGTCAAGAGGACACCGTCGTCAAATGCTCCCGACCCGAGACCATGGTGAATCACGACCTGGTTCCCGGCTTCCACCGCTGCCGCGATATCGAGAATGTCATCACCGTTCAGATCAGCGACCCGGACCTCGATGAGGCCGAATGCGGAGGGGATGAGCATCGGTGAAAGAAAGGCCCCCAACCCATCTCCAGAGAGAACGGAAATACTTGAACTCTCCAGATTACACACCACCACATCGAGAATCCCGTCATCGGTAACATCGATGAGCTCGATGCCCTGAGCTCGAATGCCTCCTGTCATGGCCTCGCCGGTGCGGGTGAGACCGCCGGCGCCATCGCCGATGTAAATGCTGACACTACCCCGAGCATCAAGGTTGGCCGTCACCGCGTCGAGAAATCCGTCCCCGTTGACATCGCCAAGACCGACATCAACCGGGGCTAGGCTATTTCGGGAGAGCGAATTGACGCTGAAGGCTCCGGTGCCATCGCCAAGACAGACGGAGAGAATGCCGTCGGCCTTGTTCACGATGACCGCATCGAGAAACCCATCGGCGTTCAGGTCATCAAGGCCGATGCCCTCCGGGAGTCTTTCCACTCGAGTCCGAACGTTCTCCGAGAACTGAAAGATCCCATCCATGACTCCTTCGTACAGGTACACCCAGAAGTTACCGTTGCTCGACTTGGTGACGATGATGTCGGGAGAGCCGTCTCCATTGAAGTCTCCGGTTCGCAGCGTATGGGCACCGGCGCCGGAGTTCAGGGTCAGAATCGTGGAAAGGCTGAACTTCGCCTCCCCCAGACCTCGATAGACATAAATATCATCCGATCCGTTATTCGCGCAGAGCACATCAAGAATCCCGTCATCATCGAAATCCGCAACCGTGGCTGAATATGGATTCATTCCCGAAAGAAGAGCCGGGGCCGTCTCAAACGCCGGCAAAGGGAGAACGAAACGGAACATCACTCGATTCGAGAGCCCACCGGAGTTCATCATGATGATGTTCGCTCCCCCGATGCCGCTCGCCGGTGTCTCGACGGTTACGGTCCCACCGTTCAACACCTGCACGTTGAGGCCAAGCTCGTTGCCAAACGCCAGAGTCGTGTCTTCCGTGGCAGTAAAGCCCGTGCCGGTGACCGTGATCACATCGCCTCCCGGAGTTGCTCCGGAAGAGGGAGAAGCCGTCAGCAAGACCGGAGCTGGATTCGCGCCACCGGAAACCGTTCCTCCGACCTCGTCGTTGTCCGACGAGAGAGAGGTTCCAAAAACAGAGCGAACATCGGATACGGTCAGCTTGAAACTTGTCCCCGGCACAAGGTTGATCGAGCGATCTCCGGCGCCGGCGAGAACGATGGTGACCACTTCGTCAGACGAGCTGAGCCGGATGGTGCTTCCACTGATATCTCGAAACGTCCCGATGGGACTTTCCAGGAGGTAGTTCGAGAGGTCCTCCGCATCGTTTTCGTTCGCGTCCGATGAAAAGGTGATGGTGATGGTGTCATCCATCAAGCCGGGCTTGACTTCCACGAGAGCCCCGTCCACCTCAAAATTGAACACATTACTTGACGAGTCGGAGCAAGCGGTCAGCGACAGGGCGAAAAGCACTGCCACCAAAGAGAGACACTTCGATAGTTTGACTCTCGAACGGGGATCGCACAGCATCGGAAAAGCTCCCTTGAATGAAATGGAAAAGACCTGAGTACCGGTCCCTGGAAAATGCTCAAAACGGCCCAAAAAAGAAATACAGGAACATTTCAATTTGCGGCAACTCGGTCAAAAAAGCAAGGATCAGGCGGTTGTTGCGGAATTTGTGGCAACTGCCTCCCTGTACAACCCCA
Organism: Planctomycetota bacterium; assembly: GCA_029260825.1. Classification (GTDB taxonomy): domain Bacteria; phylum Planctomycetota; class JACOTG01; order JACOTG01; family JAJDCM01; genus JAJDCM01. Next base: position 2,684 of record JAJDCM010000110.1, read on the forward strand.
GAGTTTCAGTGACCAGTTTTTCGAGAGGAAATCGAGAGAGGGCCAGCTCGCGGCCTCGAGTCCCCATCGATATGGCCTTTTTCGAATCCGCAAGAAGATCGAGAATCCGACGAGCGAAGGCTGAAACATCCTTCTTGCCCACGAGATAGCCGGTTTCCCCGTCCTCCACGAGAGAATAAGCCCCACCGATCCCGGACATGATCACCGGTTTCGCCCGGGCCATCGCCTCCAGGACTGCAAACCCAAACCCCTCATCGATGAAAGGAAGGACGAACAGATCGAGAGAACCCAGAATGCGCTGGTATTCAGCCCCGGGAAGGGCAATGACGACCGAACCCGCGAGACCCATTTCTCGAGTGACCTGGCGGAGCCGCCGATCCAGCGGGCCATCCCCGATGATCGCGAAATGAGCTTCGCCGCCTGCGTCCAGGACCGAACGCGCCACCCGCAGGAAGTATTTGAGCCCACTTCCCCGCTCGAGAGGGCCAAAAACCCCGACCAGAGGGATCTCTCCCGGGGCCCAGTAGGCAGGCGTATCCGTGTGAGCCTCAACTCCGTTCTCGATGAGCTGGACTCGATCTCGGGGGACCTGAGCCGAATTCACCAGAGATTGTCGAATCTGCTCGGTGACCGCGATGACCCGATAAAGCTGATCCAGGGCCAGGGGGAGCCTTCCCACCGGCGGAGTCGAATGGACGGTAAGGAGATAGGGGACACGACAAAGGTGGGCGGCAAATGCCCCGTGGCGCGCCAGGTTGATGTCCGTTACATGAAGAACGTCTGGCTTGAGCCGTCGAATGCGCTTCACCAGGGATCCGACCCGGAAAACGTCGAGGATGAAGGTGGTGGACAGGTCCTCCTCCAGAAACTCGACTCCCTGTCGGATGAGGTCTCGCCCGAGCGGCCCTCCAGGCCCCATCACCGTCACATGGCTGACCCGACGGGAAAGCTCCACCGCAAGCTTGACCGTGTAGATCGAACTTGCGCTCACATCCAAACGCCCGGCAAGAATCAAGACCCGAAGTGGTTTCGGATGACTGACCCCGGAGGAAGCCCCCTCCATTCTGCTTCTCAGCTCATCCATTTCTGAGCTCACCCACCGCCTTGGGCTTCACGGCCTGACGGGGCTTCTTTGCCTCTTCTGCGCGAGCCCGTTTTCTTCGCCGGTCTTTCTTTTCCTGAAGACCGGCGGGAGTCGTCTTCCAGCGCTTGTGGATCCAGGCCCACTGTTCTGGATGTTCCCGGATCACACTCTCAAACACCTTGGACCAGGCCCTGGTTCCTTGAAGCAGATCCGCGACCTTGTCCCCGGTGCGCGGCACTTCCAGAGGGGGCTTGAAGCAGGCGTGGTACCCATGACCATCCCAGATCATGAACGCGGGAACAATCGGGACCTTTGCCGATCTCGCCAAGAAAGCGGGCGCCGTGGTGGTGAAGGCATCCTTCTCGAAAAACGGGACAAACATTCCGGCGAGAGTGTCCATGTCCTGATCCGGAAGAACTCCGATGAAGTTTCCACTGGTGAGGGTCCGGAGCAAGTGTCGAGGAGACGATGCCTGGTCCACGGTTTTGAGGCCGAGCCGATCTCGACGCCTGCGAATATAGGCCGTAAATGGAGAGCCCTTGGAGCGCCGCTCGATCACCACCCCATCGCTCCTCAAAAAGCACCAACTGGCAAAAAGTTCAAAGTTGCCAAAATGGGGAGTAGCGATGACTCCCCCCCGGCCCTCCGCCATGAGCCGCTCTACGTGTTCAAACCCGGATGAACCCAGCACCAGCTCATTCACCCGATCTTGACCGAGCCGGTCAAACGCGACACTCTCCCCCATGATGCGCCCAAAACCACAGAACATCCGTCGAACAACGTTCCGGCGAAACGTCGGGGTCGCTTCGTCGCCAAAGGCAATCTTGAGGTTCTCACTCGCGGTTTTTCGAGGACGGGAAAGCAGGTGAAACCCGATCCATCCGGCGGCAATACCAACCCGACGGAGAGCGGAAAGAGGAAGATAGGAAAGAGGAAAAACAACCGTCCTGAAAACGAAAAAGAGGGCCTTGCGCCTGGCCCGCTTGACCTTCCAGATCAGCCGCATCCGGAGCGGGATATCGGAGGCTCTCGTCGCCGAACTCTGGTTTTCTTGGACATTTTCCATCGACTCGATTCTACCACTCCCCGCAGCCGGGTTGGGGGAGAGAAAAGGCCATTGATTCAGCAAGGGCTTCTTGGAGGCGGGCCAGGGGCCCAAGAACCCTCAAGAACCAAGAAGAGGGTCAGTCTTTTGGATCTTTCTTTGTAGACTTCCTGTCATGATACGCATCCTGGACAAATACGTGGGCTGGATCTTTCTCGGGTCCTACCTGACCTGCCTCTTTTTCTTCGTGGGGCTGTTCTTGATCGTCGACTTCTTCAGCCGGCTCGACGACTTCCTCGATGCACGAGAGTACCTGGCAAACACCCACGACACCCTCCTTGGACTGATCTTCCGCTACTACCTTCTCAGTGTGCCCACCGTGTTCAGCCAGGTCGCTCCGTTTGTCACTTTGATGGGAGCGATGTTCGCCGTGACTCGACTCTCACGGAGCAACGAGCTGATTCCAATGGTCTCGTCGGGGCTCAGCACCTACCGCATTCTGGCCCCTCTCTTCCTCTTTGCTTTCGTGTTAACCGGAGCCATGATTGCCCTCCAGCAATTTGCGATTCCCAGGATCGGGAGGGCCAAGGAGGCGATCGAAGAGATTCTCGACGGACGCGATCCGCGTTTCATCCGCATGGTGAAAGAATCGGATCGAATGGGTAATCGCTTCGACATCGGTCGCTACGACCCGGAGCGCCGTCGCATGCTGGATCTCGACGTGACCACGGTGAACCCACCTATCCGGGTGGTCGAGGCCACCGCGGCAGAGTGGACGAATGGGAAGTCGGGAGAGGGCTGGTATCTGACCGGCGGCTACGAACTCATCACCGACAACAACGGGAACGTCGAGAGGCGTCCCAAGGGTTTCCTGGATAAGACCGACCTCTCTCCCGCCGACCTCGAGCTCGCTTCGGTCGACGATTTCAGCATCTTGAGCTTCTCGGAGATCAACCGGCTCTATCACCGCTATCCGGAACGGAATCAGCTAAAACTTCTCCTCCATTCTCAAATCACGTTTCCCCTCTCCAATGTGATCCTTCTGTTGCTCGGGATCCCCTTCGTCATCAACAGGAAGGTCAAGAGCCCCTTTCTCTCCGTCGGCATCTGCCTCCTCATCTGCGGGAGCTTCTTTGCCACGGATTTTGTCGCGAGAGATCTTGGGCAACGCGGCTTCTATCCGGTGACGATGGCGTGGCTACCGGGGGTCTTGTTTGCGTCCATCGGAATCTGCATGTTCGACGCCATCAGGACATAGCGGGCGAGCGGGCTAGTAGAGGCGCTCGCAAAGCCTGAGGGCTGTTGCCACGACCTGCTCCGGATTCTTCCCCAGCACCCGGATCATGGGCTCTTTCCCGTCGTGACCTCGATCAAAAATCACGTCCGGAACGCTCCCCAGCTCGGAAAGAACCTTCTCGGTTCCCCATTCGAGGCTCGAGCCCTCGCGAAGCTGGACATCGTTTGGCTCATCTGCCCGATCGAAACTTCCCACGGTAAGGGAAAGATGGTGGCAGGCGTCCTCCACTCCCTCTTTGTATCGGATGTTCAGGCAGCACCGCATTTCCGGGTCCACCCGCATGGCGGTCAGAACAATTCGCCCGATGTGCTTGGAGCCTCCAAACTCGGGAAGCCCAACCGACCGGATCTTTCCCTTTACATTGACGATGCGCCCGGGGAAACCCGCCACATCTTCGGGGCTCTCAGCTCCTACGGATCCATAAGCGAAGTTACTTTGCACTTCCGGAACGAGATATCCGTTCCCGACCTCACACAGCGTGGCGAGTGCTCGATCGAGTTCCGCAAGCACGTCCGAGCGGCCCGCCGATCGGATCAAATGTGCCGTCGGCTGAACGCAAGCTGCGCCCTCGCCAACTTTGCAGGCCTCGCGGATCGATTGGCCGACAAAGAGTTTGGCCTCGGTTGCCGCATCCAGGAGGCTCTTTCCTTGAGCGAGGAAGACCGCGATGGCCGAAGAAAGCACACATCCTGTACCATGAACGGAAGGTCCTGGAATCCGCTCCCCCGGGATCTCGTGGTGAGAAGTTCCATCAAACAAGACATCGGTTGGTGCCGGGTCGAGATGGCCTCCCTTGACGAGCACCGCGGGTGCCCCGAGACGATGAAGGAAAACCCCAGCCTCCTTCATGGAAGAGATGTCATTAACCTTCATTCCGCAGAGCAAAGACGCCTCGGAGAGATTGGGAGTGATCACCGTGCAGAGCGAAAAGAGAGGCTTGAGAATCTCTTCCTTCCGCTCTCCAGAAAGAAGATCGGATCCACTACTTGACCGAAGTACAGGATCCAACACGAGTGGAACAGGGGAGAAGTCGGCTAGCTTGCCCACCAGCAACCGGACAATGTCTTCCCCTCCCAGCATCCCGACCTTGATCGAGTCAGGAGGACCATCGGCGACAACCGCACCGAGCTGGGACTCCACCGTTTCCACGGGGACCGGGTTGAGGCTGCGCACCTCCCAGGAATTCTGAGCCGTCAATGCGGTGATCACACACAGGCCGTGACCACCGAGGGCGGCGATGGTCTTGAGGTCAGCCTGAACGCCGGCTCCCCCTCCCGAGTCGGACCCGGCGATCGTCAGAATCTTCTTCATTGCTTGGCGAGCCTCAACTTTTCCGTTACCGCCGCCGAACCGGATCCAGCTTGGCAACCGTTTTTTGACGCTCTCGTTCATTCCGGATGAAGACGATCTCCACCTCTTCACCCACGTCAAACCTCTCAAGAGCATCGAGGAGATCATTCAAAGTCTTCACACGATTCCCGCCGATTTCCGTGATGATGTCACCCCACTGCATCACATTTCGTGTCGAATAATCGACGACGGTACCCCGCAGCCCGGCCCGATCCGCCGCTCCCCCCTCTTCAACGGAGCCGATCACGACTCCATCCAACTTTCGCCGTGAATCGGGAATCGTCCGGATGCCGAGGCCTGGCCAGCTAACGACTCCATGCTTCACAAGCTGGGGAACAATCCGGCGAACCATATCTACCGGAGTGGCAAAGCCGATCCCCGCATAGCTTCCGCTGGGGCTCAGGATCGCCGTATTCATCCCCACCAATCGCCCCCGTGAGTCAAGAAGCGGACCGCCGGAATTCCCCGGGTTGATGGCGGCATCGGTTTGAATCATGTCGTAGATTTTTCGGCCAGAGAGAGCACTGATCTCTCGCCCAAGCGCGCTGACGACACCGGTGGTCAAGGTGAGGTCGAGACCGAAGGGATTGCCGATGGCCATCACCCGTTGACCGACCCGAAGATTGTCCGAGGTACCAACGGTCACCGGAACGAGCTTGTTCGTCGGAGCCTCGATTCGGACGACAGCGAGATCTTTATCCATTTCATAGCCGACCACCTGCGCCTGGTAGCTTGTGTGATCGGAAAGAACGACGGTGAGTTTTCCGCCTCGACTCTGGATGACCGGTTCGACCACATGGTAGTTGGTCACGATGTGGCCCTTTTTGTCCCAGACAAAACCGGAACCACTTCCTCGCGGGATGTCTTGAACGTTGAACGAAAAAGCCCGCCGGGTGCTTGCCGTGATGAACACCACCGAATCTGAAACCCGCTCGAACACCGAAATTGTCTGTTTCTCGTCCGGGGCAAGATCATCCGGGAGTGGTTCCGGAGTCCGCGAAAACGGCTGGGCATTGGTCTGTGGATCCGGAAAAGCACAGCGCCCACAAACCGCTCCAAGCAACAGGGCCATCAAGATGATCATCGGGCTGATCTTGCGCATCATCGTTCTCTCTCCTTTTCGTGAGGAGGGCGAAACGGCAGGTGCCGTGACGTAATCAACACGGCTCGACCTCTCCACAATCGCCCATCCTCACCAAGCGCATCAGAACGGACGAAACCTCAGGGGCTCCTTGCTCCCAGGTCTCTACGAACCGATCGCTTCCTCGAAGTGCTTTTTTATGTCGCCGGCAGAAAGAGCTCCGATGAATTCGCCCACGATCTCTCCGTTCTTGAAGATCTTCACCGCGGGAATCGAGCGCACCATGAACTTTCCGGCTGACTCCGGGTTCTCATCCACGTTCACTTTCACGAGAGCGATCTTTCCGTCCAGGTCTTCGACGACCTTGTCCAACGTCGGGGCAAGAGCCACACACGGGCCGCACCACGTCGCCCAAAAATCGACTGCAACGGGCTTATCTTTCGACGCCTCGATGACCTTGCTTTCGAATTCTGCATCGCTGATATCAACTGCAACTGTCGAGTCACCCATGATTCGAGCTCCTTTTTTCCTTATCTATTCGTTTGAATTTGACTCTCACCGGTTTTTTTCGCCAAAGCCTTCGGTTCAGAACCACTCCAATGAGCGGTCAAATCGACCAGCCTTGACACCAGATCCCGGTCCGTCAGGTAGTAACAACGCTTCTGTCCGTCCTGCAGAAACCCCAGTAACCCCACCGACCTCAGCGCCGCCAGATGCTGGGACAGATTTGGCTGAGTGACTGGAAGCCGCTCCTGAATCGCGCTAACACAACGTTCTTCTCGAAGTAGCATGCTGAGAATTCGCAACCGCAAGGGATGGCTTACCGCCTTCAACAACGTCGCAGCTCGTTCAAATGTCGGCTCTTCCATGACGCTCCCAAGGGGCAAGATCTTACGGCGGCGATCATATTACACTTTTCTTATATATCCATACGCACCGGAACCAAAAACGCCTCCCGGCCTCTGCTCAAGAGCTCGCCTGAAGGGCTCAAATAACGACATAACCGACTGACATATAAACTTTTCGCGTCATTCCCCTTGAGAAGAAAAGAATCGCGAAGTCTCCGCCGGGGGGCGGGTCATTCGGCTCACCACGATGAAGACCAGGATGTTTGCCCCCAGCCCAAGCGCCCCGGGATGCATCGAAAAAGGCCTGGGGATGAGGTCAAACTGTCCCAGAATCGTCAGCAAGATCCCGGTGAGGAGACCAAATAGCGCTCCTGCGCGGGTCGACCTGGGAAAGTAGCAAGCTCCGACCACCAGGGGAAAGAACTGAACCACTCCACCGTAGCCAATGCGAAGAAGGTCAACGAGATCCATCTCGACCGCTACCGCCAGCAAATAGGAAACGACCCCGAGAATCACCACGAACCCCTTCATGAGGCTGGCCTCGGTCCTGGATCCCAGGCCGGGAAATAGCTTCTTGAAGAAGTCCCGGACGAGGACCGCTGAAGACGCATGCAAGATGGCATCGCCGGACGACATCGAGGCGGCAAGACCACCGGCGCAAAAGAGACCGACGATCACCACCGGTAGATTCATCTGGCTGACCAGGTAGGGAAGGATCTTTCCCGACTCGATACCACTCTCGAACAAAACCCCGGCGAACCCGAGGAAGAGGATCGGAACCAGAAAGAGGAGAAAAGTGGGATAGAGGATCACGGTTTGCTTGAGAACCCGATCACTCTTTGAAGTAAAGACCTTCATGAAAAGATGAGGCCACATGGTGAAACCAAGAACATGAATCACCACATCGCTCACGTAGGTTCCGATTTCTCGGTTCGTCGGGCCGGGGAGAATCATATGACCCGGCTGTTCGGCGACAATTCTCTCGAACATGGGACCGACACCACCATAGAGCTTCCAGGGGATGTAAAGCCCCAGAAACCACGCAATGAGGAGCATGAAGATCCCCTGCAAAACGTTCGTAGCCCCCACACCCTTGACGCCTCCGATGAGGACATAGATGGTGACGATGAGATAAGGAATTAACGCGCCCACGGATTCCGGGATCTTCCCCGCCGTCATGGTCGAGAGAAGAAAGCCTGCCCCCTTCATTTGCAGGACCAGATAGGGAACAAACGCAAGAACACTCACCAGCGCCATCAGACCGGGGAGAATTCGACACCCGAAACGATCCGCGATAAAATCCGCCTGGGTGATGTATCCAAAAGCTCTTCCCCACTTGGCCACCTTGGGACCAAAAAAGTAGAGAGGAACCATGGCCACCGCACCGTAGGAAATCACATAAAACGCCGCTCCGCCTTTCTCATACGCCCAGCCCGGCATTCCCAGAAAAGCGAACGAGCTGAAGATCGTGGCGCCGGTAACAAAGTACATCAGCACCAGGCCAAAAGACCGATTGGCGGCGACAAACCCCTGGGCTTCGTCGGTTTTGGACTTCCTCCCGAACATCACTCCGACCACGAGGGATAGAAACAAATATGCGCCGGCAATCCCGAGTATCCAGATCTCGTCACTCATGCATCTTCCTCCCGATTCGAAGGATCCATGACATAGAGGACGACTTGTCCAACGAAGGAGATCATGACCCAGAGAACCACCCAGAAAAAGAAGAACGGGAGGCCCAAAAAGAACGGCTTTTCTCGGTTGGCAAACCAGAGGCCGGGAATGGTGAGCGCCCCCATGACCACGAGGAAGAAAACAAAGAAGAGCCAGACACTCGTCCTCGACATCAGAGCTTTCCCGGCTCGTCCCGGCTCGTCACTGTCATTCATCCTCAGCCCCCTTCTTTCGTTTCGCGAGGATCACGATCGTTCTCCCCAGGCGAGACGAGTCAGCTCGTCGTCTGGAGGATCGGTCAGGAGACTCGCTACGATGCCGCCAAGAACTCCGACGACCAACGCCCAAAAAATCGGCAAAAAACCAAGCAACCGGAAGCCCATATTTACATCCAGAACATGACCCCCAAGAAGTACGAAGTTACCAAGAAGCACGGAAGCGATCGCTCCCTGCCACGTGAACCTTTTCCATCGAAGCGAGAAAAAGAGTGTGGGGGTCAAGGTGGTATAGCCGGAGAAAGAATACGAGGCGATATCAAAAATCGACTCGTTCCAGAC
>JAJDCM010000012.1 GCA_029260825.1 Planctomycetota bacterium
CTCGCAGGCGCTCAGAGGGGTCGCCGAGGTCGGGGCTCAAGACTACTGGAAACAAGCCGAGCTTGGGGCGTGTATGGTCGGCACTGACCGCAAGTACGTCGAGGGGGCCTTGACCAAGCTCCTCACACTGTTCGAGCAGTATCCTCCGGTTGACGTCATTGACTACCAACTCGAGCTGCTCTGAAGAAGGCTTTCTCATGGCAACCCCACTTCGTATCCAAAGACTCCAGGCAAGAATCCGGGAGCGGGCTAGCGCCGTGATCATTCACGAGCTGAACGATCCGCGGATGGGCTTTGTGACCATCACAAAAGTCAAACTCACCCGTGACCTCAGCTTTGCGACCCTCTTCTACTCGGTTCTTGGCGACGAAAAAGAACGGAACCGTTGCGCGGCCGCGCTCGAACATGCCCGGGGCTTCGTCCAGAGGGAAGTCGGGAAAGTCCTGACGACCCGGATTACCCCGGTCATCAACTTCGAATACGATCAATCCGTCGAAGGCTCCATTCGAGTCTCCAGACTCCTCGACGAGATCAAAAAAGACCTTCCGGAAGAGGAAGAAGAGGGAAACCAAGAGGACGAACCACAGGAAGAAGAAGAGCAACCAGAAACGTCGTGATCCCGTTCTCGTGCCCCGGGTTTTTCATAAGATCCGGGGCGAAATCTGACTCTGTCAACGACCCACGAGCCCCCTAGACTTGCTTCCAGCGAATCCCTTCCGGGGTATCCATGATCTCGATCCCCATCTCCTTCAGCTCGTCTCGAATGGCATCCGCTCTGGCAAAATCCTTCCCCTTTCGCGCGTGCTCCCGCTCGGCGACCAGCTGGGAGACGTGGTCGTCCAGAGATTTCCCCCCCACTTCTTCCGGGTCCAAAATGCCCAGCACCTGATCGAGGTCGCGCATCAACTCGACGGCAATTTGCGCCCCCCCCTTTCCCGGTTTCGCTCGATTGACGTCCCGGCAGAAGTTATGAATCACCCCCAGAGCCCCGGAAACGTTGAGGTCATCATTCAAGGCGGAGGTGAAATCTTCCCTGGCCTTTGTTGCCAGGTCGGAAACCTCCTCGGTCTTATCCTCTCCCGCAGAAACATCTCCCATCCGCCCCATGAAGTCGTTCAGACGGCCCCGAGCCTTGCCGGCAGCATCGAGTAATTCCAGACTCAGATTGGATTGCTGTCGGTACTGAGTGGATAAAAGAACATACCGTACGGTGAGCCCGTCGTACCCTTTCTCGAGGAGGTCCCGCAAGGTGTAGAAGTTCCCCTTCGACTTGGACATCTTCTCCCCGTCGACCATGAGGTGGCGAGCATGCACCCAGGTTCTCGAGAAAGTCTTTCCGGTTTCGCCTTCCGCCTGCGCAATCTCACATTCGTGGTGGGGGAAAATATTGTCTTCGCCGCCGGTGTGAATATCGAGCGTCGATCCCAGGTACTTCATCGACATGGATGAACACTCGACATGCCAGCCTGGGAATCCACGACCAAACGGGCTATCCCACTGCATCAAGTGCTTCTCATCCTTCTTCCACAGGGCGAAATCGTGGGGATGACGTTTCTTTGGATCGACATCGACTCTCGATCCTGCCTCCAGGTTTTCCAGTGTATTCCCGGACAGCTTTCCGTACCGGGGAAAGCTTCCCACCGAGAAGTACACTTCACCATCAACTTCGTAGGCATGCCCTTTTTCGATGAGGACCTGGATCGATTGAATCATCTCCGGAATGTGCTGGGTGGCCCGAGGATAGGAATCGGCCTTTTTCATGTTCAGAACTTCCATGTCCTCCATGAAGGCGCTTGTAAAGAACTCAACAATTTCGAAGGGGTCTACTTTCTTCTCTCTCGCCGCCTTCTCGATCTTGTCCTCCCCCTCATCGATGTCATCTTGGGTCAGGTGTCCAACATCAGTAATATTCATGATCTGATGGACCTTGAACCCCAGAAACTCCAGGTGCCGGCGCAACACGTCTCCCAGCATGAACGAGCGAAAGTTGCCGATATGAGCATAGTTGTAGACGGTGGGTCCACAGTTGTACATGCGAACCACCCCAGGCTCTGCCGGCTGAAACTCGATCTTCTTTCCCTGCATCGTGTCAAAGAGGGTTAGCCCCATAGCGGTCGTGCTCCGTCGTTCCTCGTTCTTGCTGCCGTTCAATGCATGAGATCAAAATCCGCGATCAGTGACCGCCCCGTGCGCGTCGAACGACCGTGTCATAAATCTGTTCTACCAGAGTCGCCTGCCGGGGAAGCCCAAACCTGGTTTGTGCAACTTCTGCCACTCGAACTGACATCCGCTTCCTGAGCTCATGATCCGATACCAGGGAAAGCATGGCGGACGCCAGATCTTGCCCGTCTTCTTCAACAGAATAACCTTCGATTCCGTCCTGAACGAGCTCTCTCAGAATCCCTCGCTTGGAAGCGATCACCGGAAGGCCACAAGCCATGCCTTCTCGAACGGTCCGGCAGGACCCGTCCGACCCTGGAACAAGATAAACGAGAGCGCAAAGTTTTCGAAGGGCGGTGACGTAATCATCGCCTTTCAGGTAGCCAAGAAATCGGACCCGATCGCTGAGCCCCATCCGTCGAACCGGCTCCATCGCGACCTTTTCCTGGTTCGTCCCCCGGCCAATGATGTGAAGAGAAACGTTGGCTCGCTCCCTGGCCACCCGGGAAAATGCGTCAAGCAAGACCTCAAACCTGCGGTGGGTCTGCATTCGAGCCACCACACCGATGGCAAGCCCATCCTCCGGGGAAAGCGGCGGTCCGGGAGAAAAGCGATCCAGGTCGATCGCACCCTCCACATGAAAGAGTTCGGTTCCGCTTGATCGGGCTCGAGGGCCGATCGCCTCAAGAACGGCTCTGGAAACCGAGGCCAGCCCGTCCGTGCGAGAGAGGAGGCGGGGAAGATAGCGGAGCTCCTCGGGATCTCCTGCGTAGTGAGTGCGAACCAACACCGGGGGATTCTTGATCTTCTCCATCGCCCGAGCAGCAATCAAATGATCATTGTCAAGATGGGTATGCACCACGTCGACCCGATCCTCGCCGACCCGATCCTCGCCGACCCGATCCTCATGGATGAGGCGCCTCAGCGACTGCACGTCCTTTCGGTTGAACCAGGGATGTCGGTGCTTGCGCAAGTGGAGCCCGCGTAGGGGTTCCAGGCCTCGATCCACCGCCTGATCGTGAACCAGCTTGCGGTTATCGTCGGGAGCCTGTCCACAGGCAAAGCTCACTTCGTGTCCACGGCGATTCAACTCTGCCGCCAGGTTCACCGCGGGCTCCGCCGGTCCTGTCCATTTCCAGTTGCTGAAAAGATGAAGAACCTTCATGAATCATCCGCATCATTGGACTGCTGGTGGAAGGGAGAATCGTCACGACGATAAGGTTCCAGGTCGTCACGCAGCCGCTCATCCTCCCACTGCTTGGCGTGCTTGAGAAAGGCGTAAAAACCACCGACGACCGCCAGGATAAACCCTCGAGTCCCTTCCTTGAAGCCTGCTTTCAGAACAAACATCTTGAGAAACTTGAAAGGAGCCGACGTCACGAGCCCCCACCAGGTCGGCCCCCGTCCCCCTTCCGATCTCTTCCTTGCCATCGCGGACGTATAGCGGTTGACCACTTCTATATGGTGGGCAAGATCCCGGTAGCTCAAATGAATCATCGGGTTCTTGAGCGGTCGAACTTCTCCCGAAACGGAAATCCGATCGTGAGGAGTCACACCTACCACGGTCAACCTGGACCGGCGAGCAAGCCTGACCTTCGCATCCGGATACCACCCTCCCTGACGGATCGCCCGGCCAAGGTGAACCGTGAGACGAGGAACGGAAAAACCATCCACCGAATCCGGGACCGAGCTCATCCACTCCCGGATTTCGGCCGCAAGCTCGGGAGTAACCCGCTCGTCTGCGTCGATGCAAAAAACCCAGGGGTGCCTCGTCAAGGCCACACTAAAATCTCTTTGTTCCACATGGCTGCGAAACCTTCGACGAACGACGATCGCGCCGAATTCTCGACAGATCTCCCGGGTTCGATCCGTACTGAAACCATCAATCACCACGATTTCATCGGCGAACGACAGGCTCTCAAGACAGGGTCGTATCACCGCTTCCTCCTGGGTCACCATGAGGCAAGCCGAGATCTTCGGAGGATTCAAGATCAAGCTCCCTTTGCCGGACGCCGCCAGCCCAGGCGGTGAAAAGCCAGGGCCATTCGGTGCCACCGAATTCGACGGCGAAGATCATGATCTCCCTGAAGACGACGTCCCAGATACGTGGTCAAGAATCGAACTTGATCACTCCGGGTAACCTGTCGACGAGCCCCGGTGAGCTTCTCCAGAGATCGATGAAGACGAAACAAGTTCTTCCAGCGGTGACTCCATGAAAGAGAACGGATCCGGCGTGCTCGATCAAGGTCGATGACCAGAGCCTCCGGTGCACGATCCCCCCCACGGTCTCGAATAATCACGTTCTTCAGGTTGAGGTCAGGATGAAAAATCTCGCAATCATGCAACGAGCGGATCGCTCCGGCGGCCGCACGAAGAACGCTCCATTTCTTATGGGTTTCCTTGCGGGAGGGATTGGGATGAAAACCCGCGAGCACCTCATTGAGGTCTTTAGCGCCTTCGACCTCAAGAGTGAAGAGAGTCCCGAAGTAAAAAAACAGGAACCGCCTCTCGACCGAAGCCCCGAGGATCTTCGCCGTCGGGACCCCCATCTTTTCCGCGAGGTGCCCGGTCATGAGCTCTTGCATCGGTCGGCGGGGACCAAGGAGAAGACGACCCGTCACGGCACGAAGTAGACCACCATGTCGATACCCCCGGATGATCATTCGCTCCCCGGTCTGCGCATCAAACTCCACCGAAGCAACCCCCCCTCGACCGGTAAACCGATCCTGGTCCGTTCCTTCAAGACTCAGCAGTCGGGGGAGATCTAACACCGGAAGTTCCAGCAGTCGATCCCGGTAGGCTCGGAGTACAGCAAGGGTCACCCGCCCCTGGCGGATCCAGCAGTAATCCGGAGGTAACTCCATACCAAACGGAGCTTTATCGAGATCATTCATTGGTTCTATGCCCCGAGTGGGGACGACGACTACGGCCAGATGCGTCAGAATCCGGCCTCCATACTATCACCCCGTCCGGGCAGAAGGGGTTGCAACACTCAAGGCGGGGAGGATACTGCCCCCATGGTCGATCCTGACACATCTTCGCGAATCCTCTTCCTGCGACTGAGCGCGCTCGGGGATATCCTTTTCGCCTTGCCAGCCTTCACACGCCTCCGAGAAGCCCTGCCCAAGGCTCATCTCACCTGGCTCGTGGACGATCGGTCTCAGGGGATCCTCGCCGGTCACCCCGGCATCGACGAACTACTCGTGTTTCCCCGAAAAAAATGGGCGGATCAGGCGCGCCGTCCCCTCGAATGGCTCACCCTCCTTCGAGAGGTTCGAACCTTCTTGGCAAGTCTTCGGCACGAGCCATTCGATCTCTGCCTCGACTTTCAAGGCAACCTCAAGTCGGGGCTGCTCGGCCGACTCAGCGGTTCTCAGGATCGAATCGGATTTGCTCCTCCGATCTGCAAGGAGGGCAATCACCTCCTGACAACCAGACAGCAGAAGATCCCCACGGACAAGGTCCATCGACTCGAGCGGGATCTTGAACTCCTGCGTGCCCTCAACATCACTCCCGAGTTCCGCCGTCCCGAACTTCCGCTTTCCGAAGAGGACCATCGCTTTTCCAGATCCGCTCTTCTTGCAACGTTTCCCGGGACTGGCTCGCCCTCCGGTAGCCAGCGCCCCCCTCTTGTCATCCTCCACCCGGGGACAAGCAACTTCGGGGAATTCAAACGCTGGGAACCGGAGAATTTCGCCAAGGTTGCCAGAAGCCTCAAGGAGGAACGGGAATGCCGCATCCTCGTCACCTGGGGGCCCGGCGAGAAAGAGCTCGCCGAACGTGTCGTCAGCGAGGCAGGAGAAGCCGCATGCCTTTCTCCGAAGACATCCTCGCTCCTTTCGCTTTGCGCTCTCATCCGACAGGCCGACCTCTTGATCGCCGCAGACACGGGCCCCCTCCATATCGCGTCGATTCAGGGAGTGCCGGTGGTCGCACTCTTTGGCCCCAAGGATCCTTCCATCTACGCCCCCCATCCGATCAGCAGCCCGGTTGAGGTCGTTCAGTCAGGAGTAGCCTGTAGTCCGTGCAAGTTCCGTCAGTGCGACATCCGCATCTGCATGACGGAGATAGAGCCCCAGGAAGTGACCGCGCGAGCCAGTAAGATCCTCGCCCTACTTTAGGCGAATGGAAATCGGATTCGTGGCCCGGCGAACCTTCGGAGGGCCCGAGCCCGGCGCCCCCGAAACCACCGCTTGCACATGAAACTCCCTCCCCAGGAACTCGGCTCGAGCCGGCAGACTCAGCTGAATCGTGGCCTGGCCGGATGGGTCAAGGACGCCCTGGAATCCGGGTAGGCTTCTCGTGAGCTCAAGCATGTCGGCTCCCACGTCCAGGGCCACGGAAGATCCTGGCCCCAGAGGAAACGGCAGAGGAGTCGGACCGGGGTCAGGAGAGATCACGATCGCATAGCGCTCTCCACTCTTTCCCCCGTGCAAACGGAGGGCTAACGATGTGCCAAGGACACCATCCCCCCGGGTGGAAAGTCGAAACGGAGAGATCTCAAAGACCGAGGCTTTGCCAGGATCTCGACTGGCAAACCCGGCCGCCCCGACCAGGAGACGAGCTCCATGATCCCCCGGGACGGCGGCGAGCGCCGATCCGAAACCGTCGCGCATCCGATCCCCTTCCAGCCAGCTGAGGAGCGCACCATCTCGGCTCGAGAAGACAAGCGCTAGCCCGGCCTTGGTGTTTCCCCCCGGGTCGGCGCCGGGAGAGCCAACGGCAATGTCCGCGACCCCATCCTGATCCACGTCAGGAATGGAGCAAACAGCGCTACCGAATCCATCGGAATCTCCGCCCCCGGGGATGCTGAGAATCTGAGCACCGGACTCCCCGGACAGGACAAGCACCCTTCCTGCATCCATACGCGAACCGCGGTCGAATCCGGGGGCCCCGAGAAGGACCTCGGAAACGCCGTCCCCGTCGATATCGGGAGAAGAGTCGAGAGATAAGCCGAAATACTCTCGCCCGGTTTCACCGGAGACCCGCCAGAGCATTCCCTCTCCCATGACTCCCGAGTAAGCCGTGACCGAACCTGCCTCGAGTTCAGAGCCAACCTGAGCTCGGGGTGAAGACGCGACGAAATCCTGGATTCCGTCGGCATTGAGATCGCCCGGGGAGCTCACGCTCATCCCCAGGTGCCCCCCGGGCTCGGAGCCGTCGATTCGTGCAAGAACTGCTCCTGAGTCAAGAGAGCTGACAAAGACCGCTCCCGACTCATTGCCAGCCCCGGTATTTGATCGAGGTGCCCCCACTAGAAGGTCAGGATTCCCTCCGCCATCCACATCGTAGGTGAGCGCAATCGAGCGACCAAATCCCATGGAATCAGGGGGAGTCTCGAGATCGACGATTCGCATCCCGGAGGAGCCTCTCAGGATCGAGACAACGCCCTGCGACAACCCGGGAGCCCCGACGGCCACCTCTGAAATCCCGTCACCATCGAGATCGGGAAGAACCTGCAGCGCCAGGCCAAAATTGTCCCCCGAGTTTCGTCCTGTCATCGACCAGAGTTTTCTTCCCGTCAAGGTCGAGTAGGCGACCACCCGACCCGGGCCAAGCTTGGGAGCCCCCACCACAAAGAGCGAGTTCTCTCCCGGAGCCGCTGATTCATCTGCCGCCACCGAAAGGCCAAACCGATTGGATCCGGGATCATCCTGAAAATGATCCACCTCCAGGACGGCCGGAACGTCAAGCCGGGTCATCACGGCGCCAAGCCCCTCGGTTTCGATCCGAAACAGGTTTTCATACGCGATGCGATAAGCTTCGATACTGGCAAGGTCGGCCGGCGCCGGATCTCGACCCTGTTCGATGACGAGCGCAAAAGCGATCCGAAAAAGGTGAGGGGAATCGATCGCCGCGGGAAGACGCTTTCCCACCTTGGCTTCCACATCCGAAATCGAGAAGGTGTGACCGACTCCATTGACCGTGACCCCGACCATTGGAAACGTGCTCGAGGGAGGCCCGCCCGGGTGCTGGGTCACCAGAATCTGCGGAGACACCTGCTCTGCGGGTCGCAGCCCCATGGCATATTCGTCAAGTTCTCCGTGCCCGGTAAAAGATTCTACCGTGGTGAACGTACCATCCTGATTGTCACGCCATCGGTTTCCTTCCATCACGGAGGCGCAATTGTCCAGGTAGAAATTCCAGTGACCTCCATCCCTCCCCAGAAGGCGAAATCCCTCGATCTCAAGCCCTGCCAGCCACTGGTGTCCGAGCTCATGCGCCAGCAGAGTTACAGGCGTGGTAACGTCGATAAAATCAGTTACTGGATCAAAGGGACCGGGCGGAAGCCGGGTCAACGAGTTCATGTTGACAAACGCCGACAACCTCTGGGTGGGAAGCGAAAACATGGACGCTCGATCGACCAGATCTCTTCCCAGCCCCTGGACCGTGTTCTGCAGGATGGTACTGAAGGCAAAACCCATCTCGGGCCTGAGGCCGAAGTCGTTGAAAAAAGCAACCTGGTCGTAGTCATCATGGCGATGATCAAAAAAAGCTCGTGCCGTCGCCGGACTGATACTGAATCCAAGAAAAGAGAGGGTCCCATCATCAACCAGAACGACGGTATCACCTCGCTCGAATCCGGGAACGGCTCCCCGCAAAGCTCCCCCTTCTCGCCCGAGTTCTGGATCCGGAAGCACGGGAGCCTCATGGCTCGTGCCGCAAAACGGGTGTTTGGCTGGAGACTCTTTCGTTGGAGAATTGACGATCGGCGGCTGGGCATGAATCGAAGGGCTTAGAATCACCACGACAACAAAAAGGGTGAGGAGACCGATTCCATCCAGGGAAAGTCTGTTCGGACGAAAAGCGAGCCATCTCGGCAAGATTGAGGGCATGATCCTGGAACTCGAAGATTGGGGAGGCGGACGGATTTCGTATGAAACCGGATACCCTATCTTAAGCCAAATCTACCCATCTGGCAAGAGGATCACTTCACGTCGTCTTTTCCCGGGTCAGGCCGTACACCTTGATCTTCTCGTGGACGGTCTTTCGAGCAATTCCAAGGACTTCAGCCGACCGGGTAATGTTCCAGTTGTGGTGCCGCAACACCTTGACGATGTGATCCCGTTCCATTTCGCTGAGCCCCGGAAAGGGAGACGCAATGGTCCGAGACTGGTGACGCACCTGATAGGGCAAGTCTTCCGGCCAAAGTACATCTCCATCGCACAGAACGACCGCATGCTCGATCGCATTTTCGAGCTCGCGGACATTCCCCTCCCACGAAAACGCCCGCAGGAGCTGAATCGCTTTGGGTGAGATGTCTCGAATTTGCTTGCGGTTCTTCAAGCTGAACTTCTCCAGAAAATACCGAGTGAGATCCTCGATATCGTCGTGGCGCTCCCGAAGCGGCGGAACCTCGACTTCAATTCCCCGAAGCCGGAAGAAAAGATCCTGGCGAAACCGCCCCTCCTTCATCTCGACACTCAAGTCCTTGTTGGTGGCGGAAAGAACCCGGACATCCACTGGAATCGATTGCGTTCCCGAAAGACGCTCCACGACTCGCTCCTGGAGAGTGCGCAGGAGTTTTACCTGCATGCTGAGCGGCATCTCGCCGATCTCGTCCAGGAACAACGTCCCGGACGCGGCCAGTTCAAACTTGCCCGGTTTGCCCTTGGGGTCGGAACCCGCGATTCCGGATTGAGCCGCGTATCCAAACAACTCGCTCTCAAAGAGAGTCTCCGGAATCGCTCCGCAGTTCAAAGCAATGAACGGTCCGTCTCGCCGGACCGAGTGCCCATGGAGGGTTCTCGCCACGAGCTCTTTTCCCGTTCCCGTTTCCCCCCGGATGAGAACCGAGATCTCCGAGTCGGCAACCTTACGCACCGTATCCATGACCTTCGTGATGGCCACCCCCTGCCCCACGACCTCGGTGTCCTGGCTTACCTTCGACCGCAATTCGGAGACATCCTCGGAGACCTTGCGGTAGAGACGTGCGTTTCCGATAGCGATTCCGGCAAGGTTGCCGAGGGTGGCGAAAAGCTCGAGCTCGATGTCAGAGAAGATCCCGGTCTGGGCACAGTTGTCGGCGTAAAGGATGCCAAGCACCTGGTCTCGATAGAGAAGCGGGGCACACATGGCGGAGAGGACCTGACTCTCGATGATGCTTTTCACATGCTTTAGCCGCTCGTCCGAGATGGCATCCTTGGTCAAGATGGCCCGGCGGTTGTTGTAAACATCAAAGATGATCGTTTTGGAGATCTTGATCTGATCCGGCTCGAGATTTTGCTTGTTCTTGTCCCGGATAATCTCGTAGCAGAGCTCCTGGGACTCGGGATCGATCAGTGCAACGAACGCCCGCTCGGCCCGAAGCTCCGAGAAGAGAGTGGAGACGATCTTCTCCAGGACGGCCCCATAGTCGGTCAAGCTCGAATTCAGGCTGCGGCCGATCTCATAAAAGAGATGAAAGACCCGATCTCGATCACCATTGAGAGATTCCACTCCGGTAACATCGGCGTCGAGACTCTTCTGAGCCGTCTGGGCCATCGTCTGGGTCACCGTGTCCATGGTGGCACTGAGGATCTCCAGAACCGCCGGCTTTTGTTCCCCATCGGGATCACACTTGAAGACGAACAAGGTCTCACCGATAAGAATCTGATCTCCGTCTTTGAGGGGCGATCCCGAACAGGCTTCGCCGTTCACCAGGGTGGAATTGCGGCTTCCCAGGTCGCTGATGACGAAACTTGTTCCCGTCCTGACGATCCGGGAATGCTCTCGTGAGACGGATCCGTCTTGAATAACGACATCATTGCGCGCATCCCGACCGAGACTGATCTCATCTTTGGAGACAATCGGCTCGGCCTGAATCGGTCCACCGCAAACACATCGAAGATGTGCCATGATCAGGAGCTCCCACTCGCAACACCTAGGTCAGGGCTAGTCCACACCATCACGCCCCCAAAACCTCTACAAGCCAAGGCAACAACAAGGGTTTCAGAGTCTCAAAAGGAAAGCGATGCCCCCCGGCAATCCACAAGATCCCCTTGGGGTCTTTTGCCTGACGATATAACGCCTCGGCCCGTTCGCGTTCGACGACCTCATCTTCTTTTGCGTTGATCATGAGGAACGAACGAGGTGCGATGGAAGAGACAACCTGGTCCGCATCCACCGAGTCAAAAAGCCTACCGGCAACACCAGCCTTCCGCTCGGGAAGATTGAATTCCTTGAGCCCCCGAGACCGGTTCCCGCCCCCCACAATGGAAGCGACCCCTCGAATCTCCGGGATCAGAGCCCCCGTTATCACCGCAATGTTTGATCCTTGGCTTGCTCCCACCGCCACGACCCGCCGGGGATCCACATCCCCTCGCTGACGAACGAAGTCAAACACATCCCTTGCATCAACCACCGCGTCCCGCGACAGTACCACGGTTTCAAGGATCTTGTCCCTACCCTTGGTCATGGAATGGCGGCGGATCGAAGGATGATCAGCGGCAAGGACAGCAAATCCTCGATCCGAAAGAACAGCGGCCACGGCATCCGCGGATTCCCGGGTCTCCACCGCTCGATGAAAATAGTAGATAAGAGGGGCCGGATTCTCCTTGGAAGCTCCCTGTGGCAGGACGAGACGGGCGCTGACCGTTTCTTCGTCCCACCTTTCAAATGTGAGATCGAATCGTTGGCGCCCGGAGGCCGGTGGAAGCTCCTTCCAGATGGCGGATTCCGGGTTCGGGACGGGTTCCCCGTCGAAAAAGGTCTCGAAATCAGTCTTGGGACCTGACGCGACCCGGGGTCTTGGATCTCCGGCGCTTGGAACGTCCGGACCACAGCCAACCCCCGAGAGAGTCAAAAGGCAGGCAAGAAGCACAATCCACGCCACGACCGGGGTTCCGCCCGTTCTTGCCGACCTGGAGCAACCAAGCTTCCTGCTATTGATGGATGATGAAAACACGGATTACCTGCTCTCGGTCCTTTTCTTGTCGCCCTCACTCGTATCGAACCCAGGGATTATCAATTGGTTCGGGGACGGTTTCAACCTCGGCTCTCGCCGGACCAGCCTCGGCGGCAGGTTCTGACAATGTGACACCAGGAGGCCCGGCGCTCGCCATGCCATGTTGACAGGGTCGATCCAGGCCGTTGAAAAAAAGCCTCGCGAGAGCCGGGTCAAAAGCGAGGGGAGACCAACAAGTTGGGTGTGAAACTTCCAACAGCGGTTGGTTGGCATTTCTTTTGCTTAACGTGGCCCGTTCCCCGGTCTTGCCTCGGAAGGCGCAGACGGTCTCACCAGAAGAGTAAGTAAACGATGGGCAAGGGAAAGAAAACCAGAGCCCTTAGAATCCGAGATCCGTTCTCGGTTTTGGTGGCCGATGATGATGACGACTACCGCGGGAGCCTTCAAGAGCTCCTGGAGGGAGAAGGTTATCAAGTCCGTACAGTGGACTGCGGAACAGAGGCTCTAGATCTAGTTCGAACGGTTCCGATTCACGTCGGAATCCTCGATATGCATATGCCGGACGTGACAGGGATCGAGATCATCAGCTCGTTTGCGAGCATGCCCAAGGTGATCCCGGCCATCCTCATCACGGCCGATCACTCCAAGGAAACACGGATGAAAGCCATGGGTGTTGGGGCCTTCACAGTAGTGACAAAGCCCTTTACACCTCAAATCGTCAAGCGAACGGTACGGCAGATCATCTTGAAGTTTTACGAGAATGCCTGAGAAAAATAGCAAGTAAGGAGAAGGATCCGATGGCCAAGACGGCGACGAAAGTCAACATCCAACCGCTAAATGACAAGATTCTCGTGAAGCGGCTCGAGGCAGAAGAAGTCACTGCGGGGGGAATCGTGCTCCCGGACACAGCCAAAGAAAAGCCCCGCGAAGGAAAAGTCGTTTCCCTGGGGCAAGGTCGCCTCAACGACAAGGGTGAGCGACAGGCGTTTCAACTGAAAGTGAACAACAAGATCATTTTCAATTCCTATGCAGGCACCGAGGTCAAGGTCGAGGGCGAAGAATACCTGATCATGTCCGAAGACGATGTCCTGGCCATTCTCGGTTAAGGGTTTTTCCCAACCGCTGCACACAAGGAGAACAAGAGTCCATGTCAGCCAAGAATATTGCCTTTGACCAGGATGCTCGAGAGCAGATCCGTCATGGCGTCAAGAAACTTGCCCGCGCGGTCAAAGTGACCCTGGGCCCCCGCGGCCGAAACGTGATCATCGAAAAGAGCTTTGGCTCCCCGACCGTCACCAAGGACGGCGTCACGGTTGCCAAGGAAATCGAACTCGAAAATAACTTCGAGAACATCGGCGCCCAGATGGTCAAGGAAGTCGCTTCCAAGACCTCTTCCGTGGCCGGCGATGGCACCACGACAGCAACTGTGCTGGCTGAAGCCATCTTCGAAGAAGGCCTGAAGAACGTCATTTCCGGCGTCAATCCCCTCGAAATGCGACGGGGAATCGAGCTCGCCGTTGACAGCGCGGTCACCAAGCTCAAAAGCATGAGCAAGAAGATCCGTGAAAAGCAAGAAACGAGCCACGTGGCGGCGATCGCCGCGAACAACGACTTTGAAATCGGCGACATGATTGCTGAGGCCATGGAAAAGGTCGGAAAAGACGGAGTGATCACCGTCGAAGAGGGAAAAAGCCTCGACACCGAAGTTGAGTGGGTCGAGGGCATGCAGTTCGATAAGGGCTACTTGTCCCCCTATTTCGTGACCTCTCCCGAAACGATGGAGTGCGTTCTCGAAAAGCCCCACATTCTGATCCATGAGAAGAAGATCAGTGCAGTCAAAGACATCGTTCCGATCCTGGAGAAAATCGCCAAGACCGGACGTCCCCTGCTCATCATCGCTGAAGATGTTGAAGGTGAAGCTCTCGCCACTTTGGTGGTGAACAAACTACGCGGTACCCTTCCGGTTGCAGCAGTCAAGGCTCCTGGCTTTGGCGATCGCCGAAAAGCCATGCTGGGCGACATTGCCTCCCTGACCGGTGGAACCGCCGTCTTTGAAGATCTCGGAACCGGCCTTGATAGCGTCGGCCTCGAGGATCTCGGCGAAGCCAAGAAGGTCGTCATCGGCAAAGACACCACGACGATCGTTGAAGGTTCCGGAAAAACCTCCGACATCAAGTCCCGTATCACCCAGATCCGTCAGGAGATCGACAACACCTCCTCTGACTACGATCGCGAGAAGCTGGAAGAACGTCTGGCAAAGCTTTCCGGTGGTGTGGCCCAGATCAACGTTGGCGCCGCGACCGAATCCGAAATGAAGGAAAAGAAGGCTCGCGTCGAGGACGCACTTCACGCAACCCGCGCAGCTGTCGAAGAAGGCATTCTTCCCGGCGGAGGCGTTGCCTTGATTCGAACGATAAAGGCTCTGGACAAGATCGACGCCGAAGGCGATGTGCTGGTCGGTGTCAACATCGTCAAGCGCGCCCTGGAGGCTCCGCTTCGCCAGATCGCCACCAACTCGGGTGTCGATGGCGCAATCGTCCTTGATCGAGTCAAGAGCGCTGGAGTCAATGAGGGATACAATGCGGCTACCGGCGAATATGTCGACCTCGTCGCTTCGGGAATCATCGACCCGACGAAAGTGACTCGCTCCGCCCTTCAGCACGCGGCCAGCATCGCGACCCTTCTCCTCAGCACCGAGGCCGTGATCACTGAGATCCCGGAAGAGAAGGCTGAGGGAGCACCCGGTGGCATGCCCCACGGCGGGATGTACTAAGAAGTACCTTCGGGCTTCGGTCCGGAGAAAATACCAGGTAGTAAAGAGAGCCGCGGTGAAAGCCGCGGCTCTTTTTTTTCTGATTCTCACCCCGATCCAGAATCGGAATCAGGAAGTCGGTTTGGCCGTCCAGAACCCTACGGAGTTTTCGACCGCCCCTTGGACCGAAAGCGCGAAGGAGAAGAGCCGGTTTTCCTTGGCCCCTGTGGCGCTCGAGTGGCCTCCAGAAGAACCCGGACCTCGTCGTTCTTCAGCGGGCGATACGAACCCGTCTTCAGGTCACCCAGGTTGACCGGCCCGATGGCAATCCGCTTGAGGTCGGTGACCGGATGCCCGATCTTCGCGAAGAGTCTTCGGATTTCTCGGTTGACTCCCTCCCGAAGAGATACGGTCAGAGCCGTGTTGCTCTTCGCCGGAGTCATCCGGAGGACCTCCATGGAGCAGCGCCCCTCGGCGAGCTGGATTCCTCGCTCGAGCTTTTCCTTGTGGACGGACGTGAGATGACCACGGACGCGAACCGCGTACACCTTGGGAATCTGATAGCGAGGATGTGCTACTTTTTCAGCAAAATTCCCATCATTCGTGAGGAGCAAGAGCCCTTCCGAGTTCCGGTCTAACCGACCAACAGCATAGACCCGCCGCCCCACACGAGAGAGTAGGTCCACTGCCGTCACCCGCCCTTGCTCGTCAGAACTGGTCGAGACGACGCCTTTTGGCTTGTTCAAGGCGAAATAGACCGCAGACTCCTTTTGAAGGGTCTCGCCGTCGACCTTGATCACCGAAGAAGATGAATCGACGCTCATGCCCACATTGCGGACGGTTTCCCCGTCAATCGAAACACGCCCCGCCTCGATGAGTTCCTCGCAGGCGCGACGGGATCCAATCCCCGCATGTGCCATGATTTTCTGGAGACGCTCTTTCATGGACCCCAGGATACTCGAGCAAAGGGATTGCGGCACGAACTTTGTGGGTCAGGAATTCATGGCCTCGAGAGAGGCTGGTAGACAGCAGGGTTGTCCTGCTTAAGGAATGCTATCGATCGATCTCGTCGATCAGGCGGGAGAGAGCAATCCGGAGCTTCCCCGGTGTCTCATACTGGTTCATCAGAACTTGTCTCTTCACCTTGACGATCTTGTCGCGGCGAGAGGTACTCCCGAGGGTCAACTCGTCGAGCAATCGACCAAAATCAAAACGCTGCAAATCGGAAACTCCCTTGCTAGGCCTCTGTGAGCTGGTGGACCCACCACGGGCGGTCACAAGCTCGGCAGCTGACGGAATTTCCCCTTCACGAACCATGAAGATGCTTCAACTCCTGAAATGCGCGAATTACTTGAAATGCTCGTAGTGGACGATTCGGCGTGGATCCGAGGTATTCGCTGTGGATCCATCCCGAGGATATATCGGATTCTGCTTCCGGAAACTTAACAAGGATTATCCGCCCTTTCCCCGGAAACTGAGAACCTCCGTTTCACTCCACCAGTTACGGCAATTTCCCGATTTGGATTTGACCGAAAACCCGGAAATCGAGGGCGGAATCAGCCTGGGGGCCCCTGGCCCGCACCGAGATCCGACGGGATTGGCCGCAGGAAATGCAGAATCGAGCGTCCGTACTTTCGTTCATCAACCTGACGAAACAGGCTTCCCAGCTGGACTCCGGGGGCTCCCTCCTCAAGGTGCAGGAGAAGCAAACCGTCCGGGTGAAGAAGGCGACGGAACGAGGGGTGCTGAAACGAGGTGGAGAGCTTTTTTTGGCCTTCTGCAGACACGAGCATCTTGTAGGGCGGATCCATGAAGATGAGATGGACTGCCTCCCGGAGGGGCTCATCCCGCTTGAAGTAGCCAAAGACATCCCCGCGCACCAGGGATGCCTCGTTCGAGACCCCAAGCTTCTCAACATTGGCCTTGAGGATGGAAAACGCATAGCTTCCCCCCTCGACAAAAACGCAACTCTCAGCTCCTCGACTGATCGCTTCGAGCCCGAAGCTCCCGGTGCCGCAGAATAGATCCAGGACCCGGGCCTGTTCCACCTGGTCCGCCAGGATGTTGAAGACCGACTCTCGCGTAGCATCCAGAAGAGGCCGGATTGTTTTGCCCCGAAAGGGTGCGAGCCGCGTCCCTCGAAACCGCCCACCGATGATTCTCATGGAGAAAGTCTCCGGCCCTCAAGGGCTTGAAAGTGTTGGTTCGACTTCTGATCCACCCGGATCCAGGCTTTATCTGCTAGACTTCAGAGCAGTAGGCTTGGCACTCAAACACCAAACCTGCTCCACGGGCTCCGGATGAGGCGGTCATCCAGGACCCGCACCCAGATGTGTTGATTCTCGCATTCCAAGGTCCCGGTTTCCCCTGGCGCTCGTAAACCAAATCGCTCCGGGAGCAACCAGCAGTCCGTTTCAAGGGCTGGGGCCCCCGGAATGAGCCTGAGAATCAGAAGAGGGAGGGTAGAAATGTACAAAGGAACCTTGGTAGCGCTTCCCACGCCGTTTCAGCGGGGCGAAGTCGATCTCGATTCTTTCCGAAAGCACGCCCAAGACCTGATTTCCGCAGGAATTCGCGGCCTGTGCCCTTGCGGCACGACGGGCGAATCGCCGGTCCTCTCCGATGACGAGCATCGGGAACTGATCGCAGCAACCGTCGAGGTTGCCGATGGAAAGGTGCCTGTCATTGCAGGAACCGGAAGCAACGACACGAGAAAGGCAATCCGCCACACCAAGACGGCAAAAATGGTCGGGGCCCAGGCAGCACTGGTGGTAACCCCCTACTACAACCGCCCCAGCCAGGAAGGTCTCTATCGTCACTACATGGAAATCTCGGAGCAGGGAGACCTACCGATGGTTCTGTACAGCGTCCCCTCCCGAACAGGGGTCGCAATCGCCCCCGAAACGGTGGCCCGCCTCCAGCGCTCAGCGAACGTCGTAGCCATCAAAGAGGCTGGGGGCTGCGTGGACCGGGTCACCCAGCTGCGAGCCGCCTGTGATCTCCCCATCCTCTCTGGGGACGATGGGCTGACCCTTCCCATGTTGTCGATGGGGGCCGTTGGATCGATTTCGGTGGTTGCGAATATCGCTCCCAGGAATGTGGAGGACATGAACACCGCCCACAACGAAGGACGTCCGGACGAGGCCCGCGCCATCCACGAGGAGCTGGCTCCGTTAACCCGAGCTCTTTTTCTGGAAACCAACCCGGTTCCGGTCAAGAGTGCTCTGGCCTCCCTGGGTGTCATGACTCGGGAAGTGCGCCTGCCCCTGGTCGCTGCCTCGTCGACATGCCAGCAGGCTGTCATGATAGAACTCGAGCGCTGCGGGCTTCTGGCTGGCCACATGAGTTAGCTAATCACTTACGCCAGGTAAACTTACGCCTTTCGTCGATTCACAGTCAGCGCGAAATCAAGGCTTCGGTAACACGGTAGGATTGCTCTGCCCGTTGTTTCAGCTCACCGACAAGGCTCCGGCTCCAGCATGGAAGGGCTCGAACCACCTCGTGAGCTTGCGGAGTGTCCAAGGCCGGTTCGTCCGCCGAAAGAGAAAGCTGCACAAGAAGGTCTTCCCACACACCATCCAGAACATCCCGGGTCACGAGCGAGACAGATACGTCCCGGCTTCTGTCGTGGATCATGATCCGATCCTCGGCGCTTTCCCTGGAAAAGGTGACCCCCGCACAGACAAGATCTTGATGTTCGTTGACCTTGGAGTAGAAGTCGTAAATGTTCACCGCGCCGCTCCTCAAACCGCCCATTTTCGAGGCCGAGATCACCACTCGGCTGACAACGTATCTTTCCCGGCCCCTGAAACAGAGTCAACCCGCAGCCACAAAAAAATGAGGCTTCCGAGCGGGATTACACCACATGTTGTATCTGGGACAAATCATCGGGGTCAGGGCGGAGTCCATCCGGGGATAAGACCCGGATAGGCGGATCGAATCGGAGCCCCCCAGGACTTTTCAAGGGCTTGGCGTGGAGATTTACCCTACAATGGCGTTCGTTTGCCGGGTCTTTTGTTCATGATTTACGGAACATTTTTCTTGGTCGATTCATCCTAGGCAACAGTGAGGATGCTTTGTCTGCAGGGAGCGAACCGGATCATGAGCTGCTAAGTCTTTGGCTTTCAGGTGATTCGAAAAAATCAGAGCAGGGCTTTACACGGGCCTATCACAAGTACCAGGCCCGTATTATGAGCCTTGCCTTGCGGATAACAGGTGATCACAGCGCCGCGGGTGACGTGGTTCAGGAGACCTTTATTACGGTCTTTGAGAAGATCCACGGGTTCCGGGGGCAGTCGCTCTTTTCAAGCTGGCTGACCCGGATCGGAATCAATTTTGCCCTCGAGCGCAAGCGCAAGGACAGTCGACTGGTCGGGTTTTTCCCCAAGGGAACCGAAGATGAAGAGTCAACCGCAGATGGCTCAGAAATCGAAGACCTCAGGGGCTCATCACCTGAACAGCAGTCTGTCGATCGAGAGTTTGAAGCAGCCGTTCAGTCCATCATTCAGCGACTGAGCGACAAATACAAAGTTGTGGTTCTTTTGAGATACATGGAAGAACTCTCCTACGAGGAGGTTGCAGATGTTCTTCAATGTTCGGTCGGGACGGTAAAGTCCCGGCTCAATCGAGCTCATAAGATGTTGGAAGGAACTTTGGGTCCCGTGGTCGAGAAGTTCGGCCTCCGCTCACAACCAACGACCAGCGCCAATGAATTGTAAAACCCTGAAACTTCATTTCGTCGACTTCCTGGATGGGTCCGTCAAGCCTTCCTTGAAGGAAGGGCTGGAGCAGCACATCTCTAGCTGCCCGAAATGTCGTCAATCCGTTGCCTCGGCGGCGGACGTTTCAACGGTTTTCAGGCGACTTCCTCGTCATTCAGCGCCACCTCAGGTCTTCCAGCAGATTCAGAAGCGAATCTCGAATCCCCGAACGGCTCCTCCCTACAAACTTCAACTGAGACGACTGCTCGTCCCCGTTGCCGGTGCGGCTGCGTTGATCTTGGCTCTGGTTTCTCTCGAGATCAGCTCGCCAAACGCCCCGGTACGCGAGGTCGTGTTCATTGATATCGACCGGGATCTGAACAGCCATCAGAAAGAACTCCTGAACTCCATGGATCCCTTCGCCACGATTTCAGCGGCAGACTTGCTCGGATTCACCGAGGAAAACGAAAGAGATACGCCAACGGATAAAGGCAAATGACCCGAACCTCATCCACTTTCGTTGTTTTGACATGCTTGATCGCAACCCTTATTCTCAGCACCGGTTGTGAGCCCCGAGAAGATGAGGAGATCCTCGCTTTTCTTGAGGACATCGAGTTCGCCCAGACCGACTTGATGCTCAAGGCCAATCAAACCGAGACCATCTACCCCCACGTCATCACGCAGAATTCACAGGAGTTCGAAAGTACCTTCACGGTCTACCGCAAGGGACAAACGACCGTTCGCACGAACTTCTATACGCAGGCACCGCTCATAGCTCAGTGGAAATCTGAACAGTCAACAGGAAGTGAACCTGGAACGGGTGATGCACATTATCTCAACAAAACGGCCTTCGAGGTCAGAGACCCGATTGCCCTGGCTCGCGCTTATCGACTTCAAATCGGCAGGATCGTCGATTGGGAAGGCCGCCCGGCTCGCGAAATCAAGCTGACTCCTCTTCACAGACTTAGTTACGTCTACCGTCTGGTCGTCGACAGCGCCAGCAGGGTTATCGTTTCTGCAGAATCGCTCGATTCCTTCGGAAACCCGCGCCACAAAACGGTTCTTCGAGACATCGTCTATCTGGACAAGCTCCCACCCGCAATCGAAAGCAAGGTCAATCGGGCGCGAGACGTTGCGGCCTATCGAGAGCGAGAACATCAATCCACGCTTATTCTGGGCATCGAAGAGGCTCAGCTCATCGTCCCGGGTTTTGACATTCCCACGGATCTTCCGGCCGGATACCGCCTTCGGGAACTTCGCGAGTATGTAGACGAACACAGCGTTCACGGAGTCGTTGCTGAATTCACGGACGGCAGTCAACCTCTTCTCATGTATGCCCGCCCCCACACGACGAACATCGATCTCGGGCGCGAGATTCTGGGGGCATCCCAACACGCACAACCTCTCCCCGGCAGTCGCGTCGGAGAGGAGTCATCGGATCTGCGTCGAGATCCAGCACAACAAGATCATCGGATTCTTGTCCTCCACCAGAACGAACGAGAAGTTGGCTTCTTCAGCTATAAAGTCATCGCGGCTCCCCTGGATCTCAACGTCTTAACCACTCTTCCAAGCAACGAGATCCGACAGTTCTTCAGTTCCCTCCCCCTCCCCGAATAGAGCTTCCGCCCCTCGAACCCGACGTCAAACTCGCACTCACTTTCTGCAACTCCATCTCCCCTCAGCCGTTGTCGTCAGTGCTACCCACTTGAATATGAGTTCAATGCCTGCTTGAATTGATTCAAGCGGTTGGAAAAACTCCTCGTTTGTACACGTTCACCACTCTTCGGGGATGCACTCATGGCATTTCAGGGCCTCAAGCGTTTCACCCAGTTCTTCATGAGTTCTTTGGGAAAAGAACGAGCAAGAAGAACCACTCGAAAAGGAGCCGCACGAGCAAGAGTGCTGTGCATAGCAAGCGGCAAGGGAGGCACGGGAAAATCCGTGATGACCGCAAACCTCGGGCTCTATCTGGCCACGAAAGGAAAGAAAGTCCTCATCCTTGACGCCGACCTTGGGCTGGCGAACGCGCACCTGCTCCTGGACATGCAACCGCGCTACAACCTTTCCCACGTCCTGAACGAAAAGCGAAGCCTCGAAGAAATCATCGATGTCGGCCCCGAGGGACTGCAACTCATCTCCGGCGGATCGGGCATCTCCCAGCTGGCGGCCCTTGACGAATATCATTTGTTTCTCTTGATCCGTCAGGTAGCGGCCCTTGAAGAGAAAAATGACTTCATCTTGATTGATACCTCCGCGGGCATTGCCCCCCAGACCATGGTCTTTCTCTATGCAGCGCGCGAGATCATTCTCGTGACGACACCAGACGTAACGGCGATGACCGATGCCTATGCCATGATGAAAACCATGATGCAAAAGAATCCGGAGACCCGGCTTTCCCTCGTCGCCAACAAGACTCGATCGGAGAAGGAAGCAAAGGGGGTCTACGAGAAGCTTGATCGAGTCTCCCAGAAGTTTCTTTCCCGCTCGATTCGCTCCTGGGGCCACGTTCCGTTTGACAAGCACGTCTCCCGATCCATCGTCAAGAAAGACCCGATCATCCGATCCTTCCCTCGTTCCGAGGCGGGGCGCGCCATTGCAAACGTCGGGAAGCGCCTGCTGACCGATGGCCCGAAAGAACCGGTGGGCGATCGATTGGAAAAGAGCTTCGAGCAGGCCATGATCGGCCAGGGCTAACCTTTCTTCATGGCGGCGAGGATCTCGTGACCGTATTCCTTCGTTCGCCACGGGTCCATTCCTTCGACCTCACGAAGCTCGTTGATGGTTTGCGGCTGAGCTTTCACA
>JAJDCM010000111.1 GCA_029260825.1 Planctomycetota bacterium
CCTCATCAAGGCCGGTCAAGATTGCCTCAGGATCGGATCCATCGAGGTTCGCCCGAACAATCGCGTTGTCATCGGCACCGAATATGGCGTTCCAGTATATCTTGTTGCCGGTCGGGTCGATGGTGATGTTTGTTGAGGTAAGAGGAGTCGATACGATCAGTTCTACATTCGTGAAGTCCGGGTCGGATCGTCGGATTCTCCCATCAGCCGAGAAGTAGACCCGTCCCTGACCATCGATGGCAAGAGTGGACGCTTCATCTTCGAAAACCGTCTCTGCTTGTGTGCCATCGAGATTCGCCCGGCGAATGATTCCAAGGAGGGGGCGCGTCCAGTACAGCTTGCCTCGTATCGTGTCAATGGCAACGTCAAAGACACCCGTTTCGTTGGCCAGGACTTCGACTTCCGTGCCGTCTAGATTCGCTCGCTTGACCTGACCCTCGACCGAGTCAGTCCAGTACATTTTTTGCGCACTCGCCGAGACGGGAAAGAGGGCGATCACGAGAGCGAAAAGAAAGCGATAATTGATCATCAGACGATTCCCTCGAACACCCGCTACGACCCCCGATCCACAGCTATCCTTGTGTCTCTTCGCCTGAACATCAAGAGAATTCTCTCGGTCAGCGTCCTGCTCCTCACACCACCAGGGAAGGCCCGAGAGCTCAACATCGCACAAGAAGTCGTCGGAAGCTCGATTTTCTACGAGCCCGGGTTCATTTTGCTCCGGATACGCCCCGTGACGGGACAGATCGCCAAAGGCTACAGGCCTTCCAGGGCCGATGCCGATAGGAGGATTGATGCATTCGGACAACCGGATCCGAAGCAAAGTGACTCTGAACGGAGCTATTCCCTTGGACAGTCTCGCCTTATTTGAAAAGCCACGGGCCCTCTGCGAAAGGGCTTGTATCGCCGCTGCCTTGGCCAACCAGGATCTTCAGGAGAGAGCCGGCTCCGAAGGTGAGGCCATTGCTCGGGTTCTCTGCGACTTTGATCTCCATGTGGACCGGAGGGATGAGTCCGTAGCCAGGCATCTCCTGGTGAGTGGATTCTGGGAATGGTGGATTTCCAAGGCGATTGCCGACGCTACGCGTCCGGGAATGGTATGCATCGATATCGGAGCCAACGCGGGTTACTTCACCCTTCTCATGGTGGGGCTGCGGGCCTCTCGAGTGCTTGCGTTCGAACCCATTCCTCACCTTGCCAAGATGCTGGAGCGAAGCAAAGAGACAAACGGCTGGGACCACGTGACCGTGCACCAGCTGGCTCTCACGAATCAAAAGGGTAAGGCGAATCTCTGCATTCCGTCTCCTGACAACCTGGGCGGTGCCAGCATCATGGCGCACAATGGTGAGACGATTCTCGAGAGCATTCCCACCACCACACTGGATGAGATGGTTCAAGATCTCCCCAGGGTGGATATGGTCAAGATCGATGCTGAAGGAGCGGAGCCTCTGATCTGGGAAGGCATGGAACAAACCCTCCGGAACAACCCCAAGATTCAGATTTTTGCCGAGCTCACCGTGAACAACATGGCGGGGCCCTGGCTGGAGAAGATCAGAAGAGACGGGTTCCGGATCGGTTTTGTCGAATATGACGGAACCGTCCGTCCTTTCCAGGAGGAGCTCCTGTCGGACCGTTTGCTCTGGATGCTACACCTGACTCGGTAGGTAGTGTTACCCGTGAACTTTGAACCCAACGTGAGGAAGACACGTGGCGATTAGAGATGAGAGTCTGGACTATCCCCTGGGAAACACGTTTTCCGGCCTGAACAAGTCAAGCGCGGGAAGTAAGGGAACCGATTTGAACCTCCCGGGACCTCCGAAAGGGCCATCAAGAATGGATGTGCGCCTGAATCGGATCTTCCGGATGAAGGACTTTGATGATCCCGAGTGGTCACGACTACTCTTCGAGTCTCTCGAAGGGCCAACGGCTTCAGGTTTTCCCCAACGGGATCGGATCACCTGGGAATGTGGTCAGCTTCTTTACGGACTCTCAAGGCTGGGAGCGCTGCACCCGGACTCGTTGGGACTCTGTGCCGTCCGTCGTTTCGATGGGCTAAGGCCCGGCATATCAGCTCACGTGCAGCACGTCGTCACCATTCCCGAAGGAAACATTGAGGGCGAACAGGGTGAGTATGTAGCGCCGCCTTTCCCGGATAATGCGTTTGATTTCGCCCTGACTCACTTGCCGTTGCCGGGCAATGGAGATCTTGCGAACGAGAT
Source organism: Planctomycetota bacterium (assembly GCA_029260825.1). Taxonomy (GTDB): domain Bacteria; phylum Planctomycetota; class JACOTG01; order JACOTG01; family JAJDCM01; genus JAJDCM01. Next base: position 2,220 of record JAJDCM010000111.1, read on the forward strand.
CCAGCGTCTTACTGACCTTGCCGGGATGGTGAAGCCAGGAGGGATTGTCGGGATCTCCCTCGAAATCGGGGGGCGTGGTCCTGGGTCCGGTTGGCCGCTTGCGAACCTTGCCTCGTCTCTTGTGCGTCCGACGGGTATGACTCTCATCGAGGAAGTTGACTACACGGTGGATGCGGAGACGTTTGCCGCTACTCCCGGTCAGTCGGAAACAACGACTTCTTTGGTGATGTTTCTGGAGAAGCCGTCGATCGGCTGGCTTACCCGACTGAAGCCCAGGGAATCTTCGTACGCGGAACCATCGATTCCCTCCATGCCGATGAACCAGGAGGTTCGTGTCGGGACCGACGTCGCAAGTCCCGCGGAGGCGACTTCTGCTCCCATGGTCGTGACGGCTCCCCGAATTACTCCGACCGGCGAGACCTTGCAGATCTTGAACGTGGCTACGTCAGGTGCACCCGACATACGCCTGCTGGTTCGCCCGACGACCTGGGATTCGTCGATTGCAGGGGAGGTGATCGGTACAGATTGTTACCGAACATTGCACTGGACGACGGAGCGCAAGCCCAAATTCGTGGTTGACGTTGGCGCGCACATCGGGTGCTTTTCCACCTGGATGGGCGCACGATATCCAGAAACCCGGATCCTCTCGTTCGAGATGCTACCGGAGAACTGGGAGCTGCTTCGGCGGAATACTTCCCTCTATCCCAATGTCACTGCGGTGAACGGGGCTTTCGGGGGAGAGGAAGTTCCCATCGCGATCCATCCATGTGCCACTCCGGAGAACACCGGAGGTGGTTGGGTGGAATTTGGTTCCGCAAAGGATGCATCCGTCGACCATTTCACCCTCCCTGGAATCATTCAGGAGTATGGCATCGATCGGATTGACTTGCTCAAGCTCGATTGCGAAGGAAGCGAGTTCCCCATCCTCGATCATGCGATTGCAACCGGCGTGATCGAGAAGGTGGATGCCTTGACGATGGAACTCCATCTCTTGCCTGACCTCGCCTGGAATCGAACCCTCGAGCGAGCCAAGGAGATCCTCTCGGTCTTTCCTCACCACGAGATCGAATCCAAGGGCGAGTTCATCAAGATGGCGTACGCCTGGAGGTAGGGCCCCTAACCCAGGACATCGACATGGAACCCCAAGCCACTCTGTTTCGGTTGGCCCCGAGGTTTTGCGGACTCGAGCCGTTCGTCGAGGGCTGCCCGTCGTTTCGGATCCATGAGCAGACCGTAGGCGCTATGGACCTGCTGGAAGATTCCCACGATGTGACGGGGGACGTCGTGACCACAGTAGTTGTCCGGATGAGTTGATTTGATCAGAATCCGGTACGCGTTTTTGATCTCCTCATCCGTTGAATCTGAGTGCACTCCAAGAATGGTATAGGCAGTCGATGACATGGTGACCTCTTCATTCTAAACCCCTTACCCCTCCCCCTTTTTACCCAGCTTTCGAGAACCCCTTCTCGACAAGGGTCTATTTGCACATCCTGGGCCAAGCATTCCTTTTCCCTTGAGGATCGCCTTGCGGGGCGTTACCCGTCCCACTCGGTCAATTTGAGGGATTTCGTCCAGGAGAATTTGCTCCTGAATTCTCAAAATGATGGGCGGGATTCGTGCCCTGCCGGATTCGACGCTGGTTCGGAAAATGGGTTGTTGATAGGATGCAAAGATCCCGAACCCCGGAATTACCGGGGCCTGCAAACTTGAGCTTTGGGTATCCAGCCCGTCGAATCGAGGATTTCATGCCGACGAATAGAATGACTGTTTCTGCTCTTCTCCGCCCGATCCTGGTTCTCCTGTTATTTGCCTCCTGGGAAACGCCGACCCTCTCGGCCTCTGATTTAGATTCCAGATGGAACCAATGGCGTGGACCGGATCGTTCGGGAGTCTCTGGCGAGGTGGGGCTCCTTGCGAAATGGCCGAGCGACGGACCTGAGCTACTCTTCAAGATCAGTGGGCTCGGAGACGGGTTCTCCAGTCTGGCCTTCGACGGAGAAGGACGGGTCTACACTCTCGGGATGCGGGACAAAGTCGAGTATGTCCTGGCCTACGACCTCGAGACGAAGAAGGAAGTTTGGACCCATGAGCTCGGGGCATCCTACCGAAATCGTTACGGCGACGGACCCCGATCGACTCCCACGATCGATGGAGATCGTCTTTATTGTTTGGGAGCGAACGGAGATCTGGCCTGTCTCGATCGAAAGAGCGGAAAGCGTGTCTGGAAATTCAACACCCTCGTCAAGTTCAAGGCGAGGAACATCAAATGGGGGATCAGTGAATCGCCGCTGGTTGAGGGCGGAACCCTCATCATTACTCCCGCGGGGCTCAAGGGAACCATGGTTGCCCTGGATAAGAAATCGGGAAGGATTCTCTGGACGAGTCAGGGGCTCAAGGAAAAGAACGGCTATTCTTCCGCTCTTGCCGTAACGGTGGACGGAGTTCGTCAGATCATTCAGTTCACCGGGCGCTCTGTTGTTGGTGTGCGGGCCAAGGACGGAAAGCTCCTCTGGCAGAATAAGAGTGCCTCCAACAAGATCGCGAACTGTGCCACTCCCATCTATTCCGACGGGAAGGTCTTCGTTACTTCCGGTTATGGAACGGGGGGCGCTCTTCTCTCGCTGAACGGAGGGAAGGGGCAGACTCGAGCGAAAGAGGTCTACTTCACCAAGGACATGCAGAATCATCACGGAGGCGTGGTACTTCTGGATGGCTACGTTTATGGATACTCAAGCAAGAGTCTCAACTGTCTTGATTTTGAGACGGGAGAGCTGAAGTGGCGAGATCGATCGGTGGGTAAAGGGGCGGTCACCGCGGCTGATGGCATGTTGTATGTCCTGAGTGAGGAAGGGCGGCTTGGACTCGTCAAGGCCCAATCGACCTCCTATGAAGAAGTCAGCGCCTTTGATGTCCCGATTGCCAAGGGCCCCTCCTGGACATGTCCGGTCATCTTTGACGGACGGCTCTACATCCGATGTCTTGACGATCTTTTCTGCTACGACATTCGCAAACGGTCGTAGAAAGCAGGTATTTGCGCCAGGGCTCACACTTGCAGGGCAGATCCGTAGCTAACTTGGTTCCTGTGAGTTCTTGTGATTGAAGGAACTGCGCCCGGTGATTTCCATTCCCTTTAGGATTCAGACCAGCGAGGAGAGAAGGCCATGAGTTTTCTGAGCCGCAGCTTACCGTTGCTAATGATGGCGGTGTTGATTGCACCTTCGGTTTCGTATGCCCAACCGGAGGATAAGGAGAGAAGCAAGCTCACCGAGCTGGAGAAGACCTTCTATGATCTCATGAAGGATTCTGTGCTGATTGGAAGCTTCCGTCTGATCACAAAAGACGGGGCTCTCACCGAGCCGCGAGACGAGGTCTATACGGTTGATGGGGCCCAGAAGATCCACGGCGAGAACTGGACCGTCAAGAGCCGGATTCAGTACGGGAAAGTTGACGTTACGGTTCCCATTCCCATCAAGCTCTACTGGGTGGAAGATACTCCGGTCATTTCGGTGACCGATCTCATGGTTCCTGGGGTTGGTGTCTACACGTCCCGAGTTCAGGTTTATCGGGGTGTCTATGCCGGGTCCTGGTTCGGCAAGGGCTACGGTGGAACTCTGTCCGGTCGCATCATGAAGCGAGCCGACTATGAGAAGCAGCAGCAAGCCAAGGAAAACGAATCCAAGAAGAAGGTGGATGGAGAAGGCTATTAAACGGGGTTTTCCCATGAAACCAATGAAGCCCGCCGGAGCGGGCTTCATGATTACAAGTCATTGATAAGTACGGACTCATGGGAGTGGCTGGGGGACTAGTTTCCCGGCCCTCCAGTCCAGCCAAACGTGCTCTCGAACAACCAGCGAGTCGGATATTCCGCCCCATCGTCGATGATCTGAAGGGTTCGCTCAAGGTCGTTGTCGGCGATGGCCTTGGCGAGCTTCTCCCTCAGCATTTTGGGGAAAGTCCCATCGAGGGTCTCGAGTCTTCGAAGTAGCTGTTCTGCGTTCGAGACGTTCTTCGTCTTGGCAACTTTTTTTCGTATGGGTTTGAACTGTCGAACGGCTTTCTTCCAGGCCGCACTGTTCTTGCTGTTCAGGGTTTTCTTGAGCTCCTTCAAGACCGCAGCATCGGTTTCGATATCAAGAAGAGTTGCCCAGTTGATGAGAACGCTCAGCGCTGGCTCAGCTCCGGCTTCGGCCAGGTCGGCCGCCATTCTTGGCAGGGAGTTCAGGGCATCTTCGATGTCACGGAATCTCTTTTTTGCGCCGCCCACCGCAGGAACGATGGCCGGAAGCCCTCTGGCTTCGAGAAGCAGGGGGGCAACGACTTTCATATCGTAGGATGCGAACGCTTCCTGTCCCCGGCTTTCCCAGTCTTCTTGCCAGGATGCGAGTTCCTTCAGTTTTCGCCGGGCGATGAGGTCGTTGAGGGGTCCTTCGACGTAGGATTCTTTACCGGGTTCATAGGGCTCGGTCGAGCTGTATCCCGGGTCTCCTTCCCACACGACCCGCTGATCGATATCGAGAAGAATCACTCGAGGGAGGTTGTAGGCCTCTCCGATCAAGTATTCCTCGAACGTCTCGCCAAAGTAGGCCATGACTCGTGAATCCACGGCAACCGAACCCGGGAGGGGATATTCTTCAAGGTAGCTCTGGACCTTGTCTTTTCCATCCGCCTGGGCGATCGAGACCACCTGAAGACCGATGTCTTCGTAGTCAATCGCAAAGTCCCGAAGCCATTCATCCGTGGCGATGATGTCGTTTTGCTCCATGCTCCAGAAGACCAGAACCGTGGGAACGAATCCTTTTTCCTTCCAGTCGTGGCGCGGTTCCTGGAGCCATTCCTCCACCTTGGGGAAGGGAGGAACCTTGCCGACCATGCTGGGGGTCAGTCCGCCCGATTCTCCGCCCGCTTTTTCGAGCCGAATCTCTCGCTCGATCCGGGCTCCTGGGTCGCGAGATGGTCTTGAGAGGTACCGGATATTTCGGTAGCGCGCTTCGCCGGGGCCGGTGATGAGACCGAAGTTTCCTCGCAGGACGTCGGTCGTATTGAAGTCCTGAGAGACGACGAGATTTCCATCGAACCAGACGTCCACCATGCTGCCGATCACATCGACCTTGAACTTGTGCCAGTCGCTGGTTGAGGTCTCGACCGGGTTGTGTCGCCAGGTTTTGAAATTTCCGTTTCCGTAGAAGCTGGCCAGGTCAACATAGCCGGTGGCGGAAACGTCCCGGTCTTCCGTGTAGCGGGTTTGGCCGGGGAAGTAGATCAAGGCGTGAAAGTTGGAGTCGCCTTTCTTGCCGAATACGAGGCCGGAGAAAGTGTTTTTCCCGTGGGTTGACTGGATTTCCGCTTCCATGGAGAAGTCGCCGGAGGTGACGGTGTCAAGAGTCAGGAAGCGATAGGAAAAGTCACCTTCCCGGATGTCTCCATACCGGGAGTGAATGCTGGTGGAATCGGACCGGAAGGACGAGTCATTGGTCACCGACCAGCCCTTCAAGTTCTCTTCATTGTAGGCAAGTTTCCAGAGCGCCAGGGTTTTTCCCGAGTCTCGGGCTGCCTTCTCGAAGAGATCGAACATCCCCGGCATCTTGAGATCGGATCCGAAGCGCCAGCTTACGTCCATCGCCATCATGGGGAAGCCCTGGGCGAGATAACCTTCCACAACTTCCTCGGCGCGAGTTCGGATTTGCTCGTGCACCTTTTCCAGGTTAGATCGCTTGGGATCCCACTTGGCGAGCTGTCGCTCGATGGCCTTGATCCGATCCGGGTCCGGGTCTGCGCTTTGTTCGATGACTCGAATGGATTGAAGCGCAAGCTTGGTGGCACGATCCGGGTTCTTGAAGCGACCCTCCAGGAGCTCGGCGAATTCGAACAAGATGTCTACATTCTCGGGAGTGGCGAGCATGCCCTTTTCGAAATGCTCTTTGGCGACGGTCCAGTCCTTGCGTTTGATGGCGTACCGTGCCCAGTCCAGATAGGGTTTTTCGACTTTGGTCCGGCCGCTTTGCTCGTCTCGAAGTCGAATGAGCCAGGTCTTCCAGACTTCATTGAGCTCATCGACGGTCCGGGGAAGATCGACCTGATAAGGAGAGGAGGAGAAGTCGACTCCCGAAGTCGGCTTTGTGGGCCGGAACAGGACGGTTTCCTCGAACTTCTCGACCGCTGTATCCCCCTGCAGACCACCGGAGGCATTGATGTAGTCCCGGAATCCGGCTCGATAAACGAAACGACCGTCCACCGGATCCTGGTAGTTATAGAGGAAATAGACCACACCCCAGGTGGGGGCGTACCACGGCGGGCCCCACTGGTATTTGTTTTCAAGGACGATCCGAAACGTCGGAGAGGTCTGGGGAGTTTGGCTCGCGTTGCTGGGGTCGATCCCGTCGTCGTGAGTGGTCATCCAACCCTTTTCCATGCGATCCACCAGCGGGAAGAGCCGGTGAGTGGCAGGAAGGTTCATGATCACGGTTCCGTTGGCGAGGATCCGGGTTCCTTCAAAGAACGATGCCAGTCCTTCATTGAGCCAACCAACGGCGCTGGTGGCCAGGCCGACGAACTGGTGAGCTGCTTCATGAAACAGCACCCCCGTCATTCCCTCGAATCCACCGGAACTGATGAAGGTCTCAACCGCTGACCCGGTAAACTGGCCTCCTGACCACTCCGCTGGCGAGCTTCCGTGTTTGAGATACTCATCTTTGTTTTTGAAGATCTTGAGAAAGATTCGCGGAACGCTCTTTCCGTCTCTTTTGGTCCCGTACTGAAAGAACTCCCGATAGAACGCGTTCATCTGCTCCATCGCTTCTGAAGCGCGGATCATGACCCCGAAGCCCGCATCCGTCTGGGTGATGTAGTTCTCGTTGGGCCACTCGTCCCGGGTTTTCCAGGTGGAGTGTTTGAGGCTTCTCTTTTCGATGAACTCCTGGGAGTAGTCTTCCAGTAGATCTTTCGGCTTGGCTGTTTCTGCAAGACTCGGGTCGGGGGAGGATGAGATCTTTTCGATCTTATCAAGGCTTCTCTTGTGTTCCGGGTCGAGGGCAAGAATCTCTTGATAGACCCGAATCGCGGAGTGAGGCCGCTTTTCTTTCTCGTACTGATCAGCAACCGAACTGAGGCGATCGACGAAGGAGTCACTGAGGCCCAGGTACTCATCGGCGACCGGATCCAGCACGAGGAGACGGTCCCTGATTTCCTTTTGTTTGTTCTTGGGGATGTTCTGGGCCATGGAGAGCTGAAGCTGTTTGTGGAGAGCGTAGACCATTTCGTCTTTGTCGGCCTGAGCTTCCGCCCATTTGAATCGCAGGTTCCAGGCTGCAATCGACTTCTGATCGCGTTCGAGGAGCCTGTCGATTTGCCCTCTTGCTTCGAGTAGCTTTCCGCTCCGAAGCAGGAACTCGGCTTTTCCGACCCGATCCGCAAAACTGGTCGCGGATTGAGAGAAGGCAGCCGGGCTGATGAAGATGTTCATGAGGAGGGAGAACGAAAGCGTAACCATAACGGTGAATCGCAGCGGCTTCGTCATGTGGATGACACTCCTTGTAAGCCTGCAGAGGTGCTGTCCGGGGGTGGGATGGACCGAGGGCGTACCCTGATTTCTTCTTTTCTTTTCCGGAGTCATTGTAGCTAGCTACCGCCTTGAGCGCAACCGACGTGGACTCTGCCCGAATCCAGATGCCAGGTATTTCGAACGCTCACCCGGCCAACTCTTCTACGATTACGAGACGCTTTTCTTGCGTTTTCGTTACCGGAAAAAACTCTTTTCATTGATATGTGGCGTCTCGAATCGGGGATTTGATGTGACCTGGATTGGGGTCATTCGCCGGTGCATGGGAGCCCATGGCTGATTCTGAAGAACTGATGGGGTAATTGTAAGCTATTTATAATTAGGTGGTTATGTCTGTTTTTTTTCTTTTTTGAGCGTGCTTTCGTTTCTTTGGCATCCGGCTCGCTTCAAGGGGAGTGAGAAGCGGGATGTGACGGAGAGCAAACAAGCTGCTCTTGCCATCCCGAACGAATCCCCCTGAGTCAAAAGGAGGCTAGTTCCATGAAACGGACTCTAACCATCGCTCTTCTGGCTGTCCTTGGGCTCGCGAGCTTTTCTGTTACGAAAGCTGAAGCTCAGAGGCACAGGGAAGCTTCCATCGGGTTCAAGGTGGGCAAGTTGAACGTGAACGCGCGGTTTCGATCTCCGTTCTCCCGGGTTCGGCAAGCTCCCCACTGTCACACCTCACACTGTGGCATTGTCAGAACCGGCGGTTTTTACAAGATCGAAAGTTATCCGGTGGTTCGCCGGGGGTTTTACAAGAACGTTCACGTTCCTGCCCGCTACGAAACCCGGTATGACTCCTGTGGAAACCCCTTTACGGTCCTGATCGAGGCCGCCTGTACCCGTCGGGTTTATGTCCCGGGACGCACGGTCTATGAGCGGCGCCGGGTGTGGGTCAAGCCTTCCGTCACCTACAGCTGCGGCTACTAGTAGAAATCAACCAAGCTCGCGCACGAAGCATTCCTTGGCCGGAATGGGTGATCGATAAGACTGTGGAAGGTTGCGCGATTCTCGTTTGCAGCGCGAGTCTTGGTTTTGATTGTGTGGGCCCTCCCCCAAGAAATTTGATTGGGGGCAGGGCCCGCTCTTTTTCCTTCCCGCTCCCTCGAGCCCGAGACTCCATCCTGCTAGGGCACGTCCTCACCGTTTCGATCGGTCACGGTGAGCTGAAAGAAATCGTCCCCTTCATCCAGGATCCATTGGTTGAGGCGCATTGACATCTGAAATCGGATTTGACTGAAGGCCGGATCCGACGCAAGGTTGTTCATTTCCAGGGGATCGGTCTGCAGGTCATACAGTTCCTCGCCATACCGACGATAGAGCGCGTACTTGAATCGCTTCGTACGCACACACCGGATGGGGGTTCGCCATTCACCTTTTCCGTAGTACTGGATGATGAGCTGATCTCGAAATGAAATCGCGTCCCGGTTTTCGGACTGTAGGAGGGGAACGAGAGACTTGCCGTCTGCGTGAGCGGGTAGGGTGGCTCCGGCAATTTCGGAAATCGTGGGAAGAAGGTCCAGAAGGGAAACGAGCTGATTGCAGTCCCCCGGCTGGAATCGATCCTCCCAGGAAATCAGGAGAGGCACCCGGATGATTTCCTCGTACATTGCCGGCCCTTTGTAGGGCAGACCATGGGCTCCGGCGAAGTCGCCGTGTTCGGAGGTCATGATGATGAAAGGATTCCCGGCGTGCCTGTCGAGTGCCTTCAGAACCCGACGAATGTCTTCATCGACTTCCGAGACCAGATAGGAATAAAACGCCCGGTAGCGACGCCAGTTCTGGTCGGTCGCCCCGACGAAAGGTTGTCCCTGGTCCTGGAGGAGATAGTGGAGCTGAGGGAAGGGCTTGAGGCGCAAGTCGTCGTTGACACTGGCCGGAACCTCCACTTCGTTGACTCGAGAGACCTGGTCCAGCGTCGCCGAGTCGAGCTCGTAGATATCATGTGGATTCAACCAGCTACAAACGAGGAAAAGAGGGCGACGGGTTCCGTGCCGATTCCTGAGCTGCCGATGATTTCGGCGGGTCAGATAGGAGACGACCTCCTGAGTCATGATGTGGTAGAAGTTGCGACTGTAGTTCATCTCGAAGCCGTGATCGGTGGGGAGCCCTCCCAGATGCCATTTCCCGAAGAACGCCGTTTCGTAGCCCGCATCGGAGAGAAGATGTCCGAGGGTCGGAATGGAGGTTGACAGCGGGATTCCCATCCCTGCCCCGGGAGGGAGGCTGGTTGCGATGTTGGCCACGACATTTGCTTTATGAGGATAGAGCCCGGTGAACAAGGCCGCCCGCGAAGGAGAGCACTGAGGCGCATCACAAAACGCCTGATGAAAACGCACACTGCGTTGAGAGAGGGCGTCGATCGCGGGGGAATAAAAACCGGGAGTCCCCCGATACCCCACTGCGTCGGCCAGGTGCTGATCGGTGAGGAGAAGGATGATGTCCGGCCGTTCCTCGGTCACGCTTTCCGGGCGAGACACGTCCTGGAATGTCAGGAGAGCGAGCAGAACCGATGACAGTACCAAACTCATGGATGGGCCCCTCTCAAGCCAGCCTGCCCCGTTTCTTCTTTTCGTCCCAAAAAGCAAGAACGGGGCACGGATTGTACATCGCGCTCTTCCATCAGTAAAGTCGATGCGATTTCACCCGGCCTCTGCGGGATTGTGTATGATGCGGAGCGACTGAGCCACTACTCGCCAAGGAAACGATCGAGACCCATGGGACCCAAAACTCCACTGCTTTGCCTTGTATTGTCATTTCTTCTGCTCTCCTCTTGTTCGCCGGAATCGGTTCCGCTCACGGCTCCTGCCTCTACTCCGGAGGCTTCTTCGATGGAGGATGCCGCTCCCAAGGGCGAGCGTCCGCCGGGCATGGTCTGGATTCCAGGAGGCACGTTCTGGATGGGAGGGACCAGCTATCCAGACGAGGGGCCGAGGCACGAAGTGGACCTCGAAGGGTTCTGGATGGATGAGACCGAGGTCACGAACGCCGAGTTTGCCCGGTTTGTCAAGGAAACCAAATACGTTACTGCGGCCGAAATCGCTCCCACGCTCGAAGAGTTTCCCGGGGCAAATCCGGAGGACCTGGTACCGGGGTCGATCTGTTTTTCTCCTCCGGAAACAGATGTGCCTCTCAACAATGAGCTTGCCTGGTGGACGTGGGGAAAGGGCGCAAGTTGGCGTCACCCGGAAGGACCGGATAGCTCCATCGAGGGAATGGGAGATTATCCGGCGGTTCACATCGCCTACACGGATGCGGTGGCCTTTGCGGAGTGGGCAGGAAAGCGGCTTCCTACCGAAGCGGAGTGGGAGCGCGCGGCGCGAGGAGGGTTGTCCCGCAAGGAGTACAATTGGGGCGAGGAAAAGAACCCGAACGGGAAATGTATGGCCAACATCTGGCAGGGAAAGTTCCCGAACGGAAATACGAAGGAAGACGGTTTTGAGGGAGTGGCTCCGGTGAAGTCCTTCCCGGCGAATGGCTACGGTCTTTACGATATGGCGGGCAATGTCTGGGAATGGTGTAGTGACTGGTACCGGATGGACTACTATCGAACCAGTCGGCGTCAATCACCCCAGGGGCCGGAGTCGAGCCTCGATCCGAGGGAGCCGGAGCTCCAGAAGCGAGTCCGGAGAGGAGGGTCTTACCTTTGTAGCGACTCTTACTGTACTGGCTATCGCCCGGCTGCACGGATGAAGTCGGACGAGAAATCCACTCATAGCCACACAGGATTCCGGCTTTGTAAGGATGCCCCGAAGTAGTCGGCTTCCTGCTCTTGCGGCCGTTCTGGAAGAGGATCAGAGCTGGAGGCTGATCAGCCCCATCTGAAGAGCATATTTGGTCAACGCGGCAACGCTATGAAGATCGAGTTTGTTCATGATCCGTTTTCGATGGGTGTCGACAGTTTTGCCGCTCAGCTCCAACTGAGCCGCAATCTCGCGAGTCGAGTTTCCCTCGGCGAGAAGGATGAGAACCTCTCGCTCTCGATCGGTGAGCACGTTCTTTTTCTTGTCAATGAATGGCAGGTGATGAATGTAATCCTCAACGATGATCTGACTGATTTCCGGGCTGAGGTGAATTCCTCCCGAAAGGGTTGTCTGGATCGCGTCGCTGAGCTCTGAAAAAGTTCCTTGCTTCAACACATACCCGCGTGCGCCTGACCGGAGCATTCCTGCTGCATATCGAAGTTCGGAATACATGGAAAGAGCCAGGATCTTGGTGGTAGGAAGGTGGGAGAGAATCTCTTTGGTTGCCTGCATGCCGTCCATGTCAGGGAGGTCGATGTCCATGATGACGAGGGTGGGAGCATGGGCGAGGCAAAGCTTGATTGCCTCCATTCCGGACTCGGCCTCGGCCACTACACGGAGATTTTTCTGTTCAAGGAGGAGGTTTTTGATTCCCTCCCGCACGATCTGGTGGTCATCGACGAGGACTACCGTGGCTTCCATCCCTGTTCTCCTGTTCAGATCTATCCGGGAAGCGTACGAAGTCGTGCTGCTGACATCCGCCAGTTCGAACTCATGAGGGATCTGGCTGGCAGCCTATGGAACCTCCTGGAGTACGGTGCGAATGATCATGGAGGTCTTCTCTTCGTCTGTGCCCGGAAATTTCATGCTGAGGACCAGGTCAGCCCGATGTTCGGATTTCCGGACGCGACCGTTCGTCGTGGAGAAGTGAATCAGCGCTATTCCCTTGCTCTCGATCATCTTGATGAAAGGGTTTTGCGCGAGGGTTGCTGAGGATTCTCCGAGGATCGTCGCCAGCTCTTCCCCATCGGACGCAGCGAGACTTTTCAGCTTGTATGTAACCTTTTCTTCCATCGTCCCGAAGTTCGGAAGGACTTGAGCCAGTGTGTCGCTCCAGGACGAATCTTTCGACTCGCCATTTCCCGGGAGCCTGGGCATCGCCTTTCTGAGATCGACAAGAAAGGTGGAGCCGTTGAAGCCTCTCCTGAGCTCGGCGATGGCAGCTCCCATGTGGGGCTGTTCCTGGGAGACCCGGTCAATGGCCTTGGCAATCTTCCCGTCAAGCTCTTCCAGGCCAGAGATTTCGCCGGTTTCACTCATATGAATCTGGAAGGGTTGATTGACGAGTGCACCCAGCACGAGGGGGAGAGCCTCGAATGAGTGGTTCTCTTCGCTCATCGAGTCATAGTCGGCAAACGCCCCCTTGGCCCTGATCCGGGTCAGGGTCAGCCGCACGAGGGCTGGCGCGTCTTTTTGTGCTTCCTCCACTCGGAGGGAAAAATCGAGGGTCTGGGTGTTTTTGTTTTCGACCTCCATCGAGGCCATGATGGACGTGGTCTCGGTCACGAGCTGGTAGCTAAACTCCTGGCCAGCTTGTAGCTGGTAGGCAAGACCACTCCCCGGGGTCTCTGCCGAGGCCCTCGGGATCAGGAGGAGCAGGGCTCCAAGAAGAGCAAGGGGAGCCCGTCGATGGGGAAATGATCCGTGCTTCATGAGTGGTCTCCTTTTGAGGCCCGTTGTTCTCTTTTCCTGGATCGGGAAAAGCGACCCGAATTGCCAGGTTGAAGATATAATCAGACGCTTTCCTTAAGGACCGCAAATTAGTCGTATTATGGCGCCTCGTCCACCTTTTCATCTCGTACTCCTCACCCAAGAGCTCACCCGCACGCGATTGCTGCAGGAGGCTTTGCACCGCATTTCTCCCGATCTTGTGGCAAAAATCAGGATCACGGGACTGAGCCCGTCCGAGGTCCGAAATCAGCCGTCGATCCTCGAATCCGTCCTTTCGGAGGCCGATGTGCTGGTTCTCAGCCACGTTTTTCTTGAGGAAGATTGCGAAACTTTGGTTCGAGGTCTTTCCACCTATCTTGCTTCTGACACCCATCTTCTGGTCATGAACTCCCTTCGTCCGTTGTTACTCCGGACACGTTTGGGGGACTTCACCATGGCTCGCGCCGCCGAGATCTTTCGTGACAAGATGGGGGGCCACAGACCTTCGGTTCCTCTTGAACGCGGAACGAAGCCAAAGAATGCACCCCCCTCGCCGTTGAAGTTTCTGATGGAGGGAGGGGATCTCACCGAGGGGATCAAGACCCTTCGAGAGTCCCTCCCCACGTTGCTGAAGTCTCTTCCCGATCCGGACTCGGATTTCGCCAGTTATCTCAAGGCTTGTCTCTACTGGAATGAGCCGACTCCCGAGAATCTGGCGGGGTTTGTCACGATGCTTGCCGATCGCTACGGGAAGGAGCCAGGGAAGTATGCCGGGCGGTACGGTCCTCCCTGTCTCCATCCATCTTCAGGTATTTATCACCCGAAAATCGGTATCACGGAGGATTTCTCGGCTCTCCCTGGTCTTGGGCAACCGGATGAAAACCGAGGGAATCGGGTCTTGCTTCTCTTGATGCGGGGCACGGTTCTGGCGGAAGATACGGCTGGAATTGATGCGATCATCCGGGACTTCGAGACCCGGGATCTTTGCGTTGTTCCCGTCTTTTCCGAGAGCTTTGACTATCGGGAGGCGGTGGAGCGTTACGGGGACCCGGCCGGAATCTCGGCCATCGTCTCCCTCAGTGGATTTCCCCTGGTGGGAGGTCACAATCGCTGCGAGCCGGATGCGGTGAGAGAGTTCCTGGCGAGCCGTAATGTCTTGTACCTGACTTCGCCAAGCCTGCTCATTCAGGACGTCGATGAATGGCGAAAGTCGGCCCTTGGACTTTCCCCCATGGAAGTGGCCATGGAGGTTTCGATTCATGAGCTCGAGGGAGGAATCGAACCGATCGTGACCCATGGTCCGACCTCATCCTCCACCGGAAACAAAGATGAGGAGAGCTCGGCGCCGAGGATGGCGATTCCCGATCGAGTCGGAAGGCTTCTTGATCGCCTCGAATCCTGGCTAAACCTTCGCAAGAAGAAGAACGCGGAGAAGAAAATTCTCCTCACGATTTTCAGTTTCCCTCCAGGAAAAGGCTCGGTGGGAACCGCTGCGTATCTGGACGTCATGCGATCGGCTCACCGCATCCTCCAAACTCTGAAGCAGGATGGATATGACGTCGAGATCCCGGAATCACCGGAGGCTCTGCTCTCGCGGATCGTCACGGGTGATGACCCCTTGGCCCCTTATGCGACGGCAGATCTTGCGGTGGGGGATAAGCTCACCGTTGCCGAGTACGAACGAATTGCTCCGGAGTGGCGTCTTGCCACAAAGCTCTTCGGTCCACCGCCAGGGGATCTCAATTCAGACGGACGCCACATCTTGATCCACGGGGTCCGGCTCGGGAAGGTCTTCATCGGTGTTCAACCCTCGTTTGGCTACGAGGGGGATCCCATGCGCCTTCTTTTCGCCACCGGAGCAACTCCTCACCATGGATTCATCGGATACTATAAATGGGCCTCCAGGGTCTTTGACGCCGACGCGATGATCCACCTGGGAACTCATGGTGCTCTTGAGTTCATGCCCGGAAAGCAGGCCGGGCTCTCCTCCGAATGCTGGCCGGATATTCTCGCCGGACCGATTCCCAATATCTATCTCTACTCGGTGAATAATCCCTCGGAGGGGACCATCGCCAAGCGCCGAGGAACAGCAGTAACGATCGGGCATCTGTCTCCCCCTGTCGAGCTTGCCGGACTGTATCGTGAACTCTCTTCGATGAAGGAGATGATCGGAGAATACCGGGAGGCGGACGACAACCATCGAAAAGTAAGAGTCGCGGAGGTGCTGATCGAGACCGCGAAGAAGGTCCACCTTGATCGGGACGTGCTTCTTCCTACGAGCCTCGATCTTGAGGACCTGGATCGATTTGTGGGTCGGGTTTACGTGGCTCTCATGGAAATCGAATCCCGGCGCATACCCGTAGGTCTTCATACTATTGGTAGGACGGCGGGCAAGGAGGAGCGTCTCGAGCTCCTTTCGGCGGTCGCGGAGCACAATCGCCCGGAGGAGGGAATCCCCTCTTTTCCTCACCTTGTGTTGAAGGCGCGCGCTCTTTCCGACGTCGAGATGGAAAAAAAGGCGCGAGAGGGTGACCCGGCTGCGGTGGAGACTCTCTCCCATCTTTCTCAGAATTTGCTTGGAGTGACCGAGGTTCTTGTTACTTCCGGAGTGGAGGAGGCCAAAGTCGTATTCCGGAAGATCGAAGAGCGGGTTGATGCTCGAGGTGTTTCAACCCTTCTCTCCTATTTGCAAGAGATGAACGATAACCTCGATATCTGCAACGAACTCGATCCTCTTCTTTCCGCGCTACGGGGCGGCTACATTCCTCCCGGACCGGGGGGAGATCCGGTTCGAAGTCCGGCGGTTGTACCAACCGGTCGGAACTTGCACGCGTTGGATCCCTCTTCGGTGCCTTCTGCGGCCGCCCAGCGCCAGGGGGAGCATGTGGTCCATCTGCTTCTGGAACGAAGGAAGCGGGAGCTTGGCCATTACCCCCGATGCATCGGCATGGTGCTCTGGGGGCTCGACAACATCAAGACTCACGGTGAGGGGCTTGCCCAGGCGTTTTATCTTCTCGGCGTCAGGCCGATTCGAAATTCAATCGGGCGCATGGCGTCTCTTCAAGTCATCCCGCTTGAGGAACTGGGGCGACCGCGTATCGACGTTGTGATGAACACGTCGGGCATCTTCCGAGACGTGTTTGGTTTGCAGATGAGTCTTCTTGATGATGCTGTCCGGCTCGTCGCTTCTCTGGATGAGCCAGAAGAGCTCAACTTCGTTCGGGCTCGAGCCGAGAAGCTTGTGCGGGAGGAGGGACTCACCCGGGAACAGTCCGCGACCCGGGTCTTCTCGAATGCACCGGGTATGTACGGCGCGAATGTCGACACCATGGTCAATCTTTCGTCCTGGAAAGAACGAGCGGATCTCGCGGCTCTCTATGAGCGTCGAAAGGGCTTTTCCTTCGGACGCACGATGGCAGGCGAAGAAGCCCAGGAGGTTCTCTCCGCTCTCGCCGGATCGATTGACACGACCTTCCAAAACCTCGATTCCAGCGAGGTCTCGATCACCGATGTGGATCACTACTTCGAGTATCTCGGAGGGCTGACTTCCCTGGTGGAGGCGAAGAGTGGCGAGCGCCCTGATGTGATGGTCGCCGACACGACCACCTCTCGGGCCAAGGTCCGTTCCCTGAAAGAGACTCTTCACCTCGAGGTGCGGACCAAACTTCTCAATCCGAAGTGGTTTGAAGGCATGCTGAGCCACGGGTACCAGGGGGTGGAAGAGATTCGCAAGAGATTCGACTATACGTTTGGATGGAGTGCGACGTGCGATGCGGTCGAGGAATGGATCTACAGGGATGTCCATCGGACTTACCTTGAAGATGAAGAGGTGCTTTCACGAATGAAGGAAGCAAACGTCCATTCCCTTCAAGGTATGGTGAGTCGACTCTCGGAGGCATCGGTTCGCGGTTTCTGGAATCCATCCAAAGAGGAACAGGCTCGACTGGAAGAACTTGCGGATGAGATGGAGGACTCCCTGGAAGGAGTCGCCCCCAGGCCTCGATAGCGATACTACAAAGGCATTTTTTTCCGGGTCTTCCGACTTTCGTGTGGACAGAAACGCCCATGAGAAAGCCCAAAGGGAGGCCAGGCCCTATGGCGGTCTGCTCCCTCTCCCTCCAGCTCTGAGCATGATTTGGGGGCGCCCCCTCACACCCTGTCGCCGTCAGCGTCGATCCCATTCGCTTCGCCTGGGGGTGCGATCGACACTGACGGCGACAGGGCATGAGGGGGCTTGCAAGGCTTTCAGGTGATTGTTTCTCTTGTTGAACATGTTGAACCCATCTGCGTTGATGTGGTTTCGCAGTCGGGTTGGATTCTCTGGCCTCGAAGATTGAGAAAGACGGGGTTGCTAGCATCTCCTTTGACGGTGAGGAAGCCATCATGGACATGGCTGTGGCAAGTTGCGCAGAGGGAAATGAGGTTTGACAGAGTGGTTCTTCCTCCCCTTCCCCGGAAATGAATGTGGTGAGCGTTGAGGCTCCTTGTTCGACC
>JAJDCM010000112.1 GCA_029260825.1 Planctomycetota bacterium
ATCCAAGGCAGTGAAGTAGAGGAGCGCCTCTGGACTTCGTTCCCTGTGCAACCGATCCGAGTACGGCCAAGGGATGCCGTCAACGTGGGGGGCGTTTGTTTGGATGTTGGCTGGTTTTCGCGGCCGAGGAAGTTGACCCCAAACAGGCCCTCAAAAAGATTTTCGTTTTTCTTTGCCGGATGCTGTCTCCGGTTTCCGTGTCACTGGCAAGGAAGCAGAGTCAGGGCGAGGACGATTCGTCCGGACTCGTGCGATACAACCCAGTAACCCTCACACGGAGACAGAAGCATGTTCTTTACCAAGCAACAGTGTGTGACCCGGCCATTGACGAACCGTTTTCTGGCGACAGCCTTGACTCTTCTCTGTTGGCCTCTCTCGGCGGCGGCAAACACCCGCGCCATAGAAACGGTCCTGCCGCCGACCGTACCCACCTGCGATGAGGTCTCTTTCGGGGAATCGACAGGGATCAGTGGCGACTTCGCCATCGTTGGCGCCCCTGGCGACTCCCTCAATGGTCCCCCGAACGCTGGCGTTGCATACGTCTACGCACGAAGCTCCTCCGGCTGGTTGCTCCAGGCTACTCTCCAATCCAACACGCCCATGACTTCCGGGCGTTTTGGCTGTTCGGTCACGATTGACGGCGATACGCTTGCCGTCGGCGATGACTCCCAAAGTCAGGTCCACGTGTTCACTTTTTCCGAGATCACGTCCACCTGGATCCGGCAGGCGACGCTTCAGGGCGGAGATACTGCGACTTCCGATCAGTTCGGATCCTCCGTCCACATGAACGACGATACCCTCGTCGTGGGAGCTATTCTGGACGATGATTCCGGAACGAACGCAGGTGCGGCCTACGTCTTCACCCGGACGGGGGGGATCTGGACCGAGCATTCCAAACTTCTCGGATCCGCGGTGGACGAAAATCACCGCTTCGGAACTTCGGTGTCGGTGCAGGGAGATCACCTCCTCGTTGGATCCCCTCATGGCAACGGGGACCGGGGAGAGGTCTACGCTTTTGAGTGTTCCGGGGGATCCTGGAACGAAGAAGATCGTTTTGTAGCGGCGAACTCCGTCGCTTCCGATCGATTTGGTTTCTCGGTCTCGATGAGCGGACAGGTTGCGCTCATCGGAGCTCCCTTCCGTGACGGAGCCGAGGAGAGCGCGGGAGCAGCGTACTTCTTCTCGAGAAGCGAGTCCACATGGACCGAGCAGCAAGAGATTTCCGGCGACGCTGGCCATTTCTTTGAATACGGATACTCGGTCGACGTCGATGGAACAACGGCGGTGATCGGCACTCCCGAGTTCCAGGGGGGTGCCAGCGGATCCATCTACGTCTACACCGTCGCTGGAAACATCTGGTCAATGGAAGAGAAGATGACCGGGAACGGAGGGATCTTCGGATCTTCGGTATCCATCTGCGGAGATGACGTCTTTGCCGGAGCTCCTCGCTTTGAATGTCTCGACGAATTCGGTTTTCCGCGAGGCCGTGGTGAAGCCATCGCCTACTCCCGCATCGGATCGATCTGGAATGAAACGGCGCGCAAGACTCCCATCGGAACCAACCTCATCGAGGACGCCAGCTACGGGACGAGCGTTGCCAATGACCGTGGGATCACCGCGGTCGCCGCCCCATTCTACGGTAGCAACGGTACCGTGTTCCTGTTCGGTGTCGGCAACAGTTCCCGACTCGAGGGCGACGTCGCCGGCGGTCGATTTGGAAGCGCCGTTTCGGTCAGCGGAACCACGCTGGCTGTCGGAGCTGAATCGGAGAACCGGGTTCACATTTATGTCCTCGAGAACGGAAGCTGGACTCTCCAGGCGTCTATTGAGGGACTCGACACCTCAAACGGCGATCAGTTCGGTTCGGCAGTCGACCTTGACGGTGATACCCTCGCCGTCGGAGCCATCCTCGAAGACGGATCCGGGAACAACGCCGGTGCCGTTTATGTCTTCACTCGGACAGGAACGATGTGGACCCAGGAAGCCAAGCTTCTCGGATCGCTGGTTTCGTCGGATGCAAGATTCGGAACTTCCCTTTCTCTCGACGGAGACTCGCTTCTTGTCGGCGCTCCTTTTGGCGGTCCGAACTTCCGAGGTGAGGTGTACTCCTTCCAGCGTTCGGATATCGTGTGGACGGAAGAGCAGGTCTTTTTCGGGAATGACTCGACCGATCTCGACCGTTTCGGATTCTCCGTGGCTCTCAGCGGAAGCTCCGCCCTCATCGGCGCTCCCCAGCACGATGGAGTCAATATGAACGACGGTGCCGCCTACGTTTTCAGTCGTCTGGGCTCTTTGTGGACGCAGGAGCAGAAGCTCACGGGTGACACGGGCCACTTCTTCCACTTCGGATGTTCGGTGACGCTCGATGCGGACGTGGCTGTGGTTGGCACTCCCGAATTCCAGGGGAATGCGACGGGCTCGGCCTACCTCTTTCTTCGGAACGGAGACACCTTCTCGCTGGAGAAGAAGATCGTGGCGAACGACTCCTTCAATAGCGTGAACTTCGGCGAAGCGGTTGCGATCAGTCGGGAAAACGACGACAAGGCGACCCTGGTCGTGGGTGATCCCCGAGGCACGATTAGCGGCGTGAACAATGGTTCCGCCTCTTTGTTCACCATCCGTTGCCTGCCCGACCTCTCTCACCGCATTGGCAACGTCAATGCTGCCGCCGGTCCGGTTGCTGATGTCTTGTTCGTGAACGATTCAATCGGTGAGGGGGCGGAGCGACGTGTTGTCTTCGGTTCGAGCGACCCGTTCGAACTGCGCGTAGGTCTTCCCCCGGCCGAGACGACGGCCCCGTACGCCCTCTATGTCTGGTTCGGTGCTCCGGTTGCCGGAGACGGCAAAGATCTTCCTTTCGGGATCGGCAGTGGGGTCCGTCCCATGCCCCTGACCTCAAGCTGCTCCCCTCAACCGGTGCGAATCGCCAACAACCTTGGCTTCACGAGCGTCCTTGGAGCGGAGAATTTTCCCGGGCCCGCGAGCCAGCCCGCGCCCTATACGCTTCTTGACCTGGCCGGCGGACTCGGCGAGACCGGGATCTTCACGATTCAGGTCCTGATCAAGGATTCCAGCTCTCCGCAGGGTCAGGCGGCTGTGTCCAATGCAATCGTCGTGATCTCAAAATAAGGACCCGAGCAGGATCTTTTGATTCTTTCCCCGGAACGGAGCGGCGCAAGTCGCTCCGTTCTACTTTTTCCTGTATCATCGAGAGGTGTTCGCTTTCAGGAGACTCCGTCATGGATCCTCGGACCGATCGGTATCATGCTCTCAAGGAGATCTTCCTCGAGGTGGCTCGGCTGCCGGAGGAAGAGCGCGAGAAGTTCCTGGATTCTGCCTGCAAAGGGAACCCAGCCCTCCGCGGAGAGGTGGAAGAACTCCTCGGTGCCGATGAGCCTGATAACCCGGGTGAACTCCTGGCCGGATTGACATCCGGGATTGCCACCGCCGAAGCACCGGAGCAGATCGGGCGGTACCGGCTCGTCGACAAGCTGGGGGAGGGGGGCATGGGGGTGGTCTATCGCGCCCAGCAGGAAACTCCTCGACGTCAGGTCGCTTTAAAGGTCCTTCGCGCGGGCGCTCTGACTCCCTCCATGCAACGGCGCTTCGAGTACGAGGCCGAAATCCTCGCTCGTCTTCAGCATCACGGTATCGCCCAGGTATTCGAGGCGGGAAGAGCGGACACCGAGCATGGCCCCAAGGGGTTCATTGCGATGGAGCTCGTTCAAGGTCTACCGCTCACGGACTACGCCCGGATGGCTCGCCTCGACGTTCACTCCCGCCTCGAGCTCATGGAAAAAGTCTGCGAGGCAATCGAGCATGCTCATCAGAAGGGAGTGATCCACCGGGATCTGAAGCCAGGGAACATCCTCGTTGATGGGGCGGGCCAGCCCAAGGTTCTTGACTTCGGGATTGCGCGGGTCACCGAGTCCGACCTGAAGATGTCGACGATGCACACGACCACCGGCTTCCTGATGGGAACCCTTCCCTACATGAGCCCGGAACAGGCGACGGGAAAAGCCGAGGACATCGACACCCGTAGTGACGTCTATTCTTTGGGAGTGCTGTGCTACGAACTCCTCACCGGTCGCCTACCCATCGACATGTCGGATACGGCGATCCTCGAAGCGCTGCGTCTCATTCGAGAAAAAGAGCCAGCTCCGGTTCGGAATCTGAATCGAACATTCCGGGGTGACGTTGAAACGATTCTGTTCAAATCTCTTGAGAAGGATCCCGACCGTCGTTACTCTTCGGCTTCGGCTCTCGCGGCAGACATTCGACGATACCTCGAGAATCAGCCCATCGTTGCCCGTCCCCCGAGTGCGATTTATCAACTTCGAAAGTTCACCCGCCGAAACCGTGCTCTCGTCATCGGCGCCTCGGCCACCTTCCTCGCGGTGGTGATCGGTTTGATCACCAGTCTTTCACAGGTTCAGAAAACGGAGGCGGCGCGCCAGAAGACTCTTGCTGCCAACCGGGACACGGTGCGGGAAGCCCGGCGAGTGAAGTCGATTAATAAGTTCATCCTGCAGGAGATGCTCGGCGCTCCGGATCCTTGGGATGATCGAGGTGCGGATGTCACGGTGGCTGAGGTGCTGGATGATGCGGCGGAACGGATCGAGGAAACCTTTGGCGAAGACCCAGATCTCGAGGCGGAGATTCGACAGACTCTGGGTGGGAGCTACTACGCAAGGGGCCTCTTCGATAAGGCCTCACTCCATCTGGAAAGAGCTCTGGAACTTCGAAGAGCTCTTCACCCGGAGGGAGACGAGAAGCTCGCTGCGGTCATTCGTGATCATGCACTGCTCGCTCTGGATCGGGGCCGTTTTGCCGAGGCGGAACAAGGAGCTCGAGAGAGCCTGGCTCTGTATCGATCGACTCGAGGGGGCGATGACATTTTGGTGGCCGATTCAATCATGCTGATCGGCCGGTCTCTGCTGGCGAGGGCTCGGTACGAGGAAGCAAAGCCGTATCTGGAGGATGCGCTCGCCATGTCCAGGCGTGTTCTCGGAGAGGAGCACGAGTCCGTCGCGCGGGGGATCACCGAGCTTGGAGAGCTAGCTCTTGCGACCGATGATCTTGACACTGCCCAGGCCTCCATGAGCCGCGCTCTTGAGCTCAATCGCTTGATCTATGGCGAACGCAGTCCGCACGTAGCGCTGAGTGCAAGCGACCTTGCAGTCGTTCTGTCTGTTCGCGGCAATCCAGAAGACCGAGAAAAGGGGGAGACCCTTTATCGCGAAGCCCTCTGGATCGTGCGCGACGCCCTGGGGAACGAACATTCCTTGACGTTGAGGGTCATCCGCAATCTTGGGGTCTTTCTCTCCCGGGGGACGAAGCTCAAGGAAGCGGAACAGTTGCTTCGCGAAAGTGCGGACGGATGCCGTTCCCTTCTGGGTGAGGATCACCGGGACACCTTGCAATCTCTCAACAGTCTTGCGTTCATGCTCCATACGATGGGCCGGATCAGTGAGGCTCGTACCCTTTATTCCGACGTCGTGGCAGTGTCGGAGAGAACTCTCGGGGAAGATCATCCCGATACTCTGATTCCCCTATCCAACCTCGCTACGCTGGAGCGGGACCAGAAGAACTTTTCGGAAGCGATCCGCTACTATCGGCGATGTGTCGCCGGACTGAAAAAGACTCTGGGTCCGGACCACGAGAACACATTGATCTCGACCCGAAACCTCGCCGAAGCCCACCTCGCCCTGGACGAGTTTGCGCAGGCCGATGTTCTGCTTCAGGAGCTTCTTCTTCGCCATGGCCGTCTGAGCAAGGAGGACAGCATCACTCTTGGGCGTGCTCTCAACACCATGGGCACGTGGCACCTCGGTGAGGAGCGGTTCGGTCAGGCCGAGGTCTATCTCACGACCTGTCGAGAGATCTGCAAGGCCTACTTCGCCGCCGACGATTGGCGAACCCTCGATACGGAAAGTAAGCTCGGGGTGTGCTGGCAGTCCCTGGGAAGATTGGACGAAGCCGAGGATCTTCTTCGAGATGCGTTTGAGTCGCTCAAGAACGCAGGGCGGGCCCGGAGGCGGGAGAAACAAGCGGCCCTTCGACGTCTCGTCCAGTTCTATGAGGATACGGGACGGCCGGAGGAGGCAGAACTCCTCTTCGAGTAGGAGGA
Organism: Planctomycetota bacterium; assembly: GCA_029260825.1. Lineage (GTDB taxonomy): Bacteria > Planctomycetota > JACOTG01 > JACOTG01 > JAJDCM01 > JAJDCM01. The sequence continues at coordinate 6,131 of JAJDCM010000112.1, forward strand.
ATGGGGGGCGAGTCCCTACCAACGAGCTACCCGGCCTGAGTTTCAAGTAGAACGCGAAGGGCAGCGCGGCGCTCTTCTTCGTCAAGGGATGAATCACCCCGCAGAATCTCGGCGACACGGGAGGGTTCGGTGTGTTCACGAAGCAGACGACCGACTCTCGGCCCCATCTTCTCTCGAAGACGTTTGGCCGCCCGATCCTGCTCAAGACGCTTGCCTCTTGAAACCGTGTCCCAGATGCGCACGTCGTGGTCGCCCGATGCGCTGACGAGCTGGGTGCCATCAGGACTGAAGAGTACCGAATGCACATAGCTACCGTGGCCCTTGATCTCTGCCGCGAGCTTGTAGGAGCTGGTGTCCCACAAGCGAATGACCCCGTCCTCACCCCCGCTGACCAGGCGCGTGCTGTCGGGGCTGAAATCGAGGCAATACGTTTTGCCCCCGAGGCCGAGAAGCCGAGCGATTTCACGATCGCCGGCGCTTTCCCAGACGATGACGCTCTCCCTGGGCGGGGATGGAGGATTCAGATCTTCACGAAGGTTCCTTTTCCAGCAAGGCGATCGTCTGCTGAATTGCTGACTCGATTGTCCCGGTTTTATCCCGGCCGATCGACTTGAGTGTTGGCACCGCATTTCGCGCTGCGGGCCCCATTTCGTTCAGGCATCGGAGGACGCGTTGGAAGCAGCCTTCACACTTGATGTTCGTCTTCAGGGCGGTGATGAGAGCCTTCACGGGAAGCTTGGCGTCACCTTTGATTTCCCAGTACGCAACCGCAGCGTAGACACGCAGCCCTTCGGCTTCATGGTTCTCCCGGTTGTTGGGCTTCTTCATGAGCCCGATAAGCTTGGGAACGGCCTTTATTGCATCAGGGCCAATGCTTCCGATCGCCCGCAAGGCAGCAGCTCGAACCTGAAAGTTTTCTCCGGCTACTTTTCCCCGATCTCTTTTTTGCCCCGTTTTCGCGGCGCTCGTAGCAGTATCTATCAGCATGGGGACCGCCCATTTGACCTTCGGCCCAAGCTCTCTCATGGCTTCCAAGATTAGCCTGCGGTTTTTGCCGGTGCCATTCCTGAGCAGGGATCGAAGTGACCGAACTCCCGGCTTTCCCATCCGGCCAAGAATTTCGACCACTGCGCTTCGCTGTTGAACGTTGCTGCCAGGGGTTTTCAGGGCCTCCTCTAGATGAGGTAAGACGCGCTTTCCCTCCTTGGACAGCTCGTCCATTGCACCGCTTCTGATCATGGAGTCGTTTGAGGCCAGGCGGTCGATCAACTGCTGGATGTCCGACATACCCGATGCAGGAGAAACGATGAGGATGCCAAGGAGGATTGAGGGCAGGAGAGCGGCCAGGTATCGGTGTGGCCAAAGCTTGGTAATTGTTGTAACTTCAGCGGGTGAGATCATGTTCATTCTCCCATGAATTCCATTCACGCCTATCTTTATCTTGTTACCAACCTTTCCCCATTCTCAACACTTTCCTGGATTGAGCAAGAAACAAACCCGTGTCCGCGGGTTTGAACTCCTGTTCGATCCACATCCTTGACTGACACCGCATTGTATTGGGGGCCTTGAATCTGTTTCACCCAGGGGCTCTCGTCGCCGGATCCCAGCATGAATGAAGCCAGTGCGACGATAGGTAAAATTATCTGTGCAACGCGGTTTTGTGTGAGCATCGTGGATCTCCGTAAGGGGGATAGAGTGGGCAGCAGTCGTTCTTTACGGCGGAGTTGGTGTTGCGTTGGTTTTCAAGGGAGGAAGAAGGGCGCTTGACGGATGGAGAGAGTCGCCATTCCAGCATGCCAGCGCTACGGGGTTGACCCGGGTTGCTGAAAGTTGTACGAATGGCGGTATGCGATCGAGTCGCGTTCATGATCGACGGGCAGATATCCGTGATCGATACACCGGATGCGTTGCGTCGCCGGTACGGCAAGCGCGAAGTTGAACTTGAGTGGGAGGGCGCTTCTGATAGTGACGATGAAACCGAGCGATTTCCACTTGATGGCCTTGCCGACAACCTTGCTTTTCTGGATGGGTTGCGTCGCGGGGGGCTCAAGGCGATTCACTCCCAGGAGGCCACGCTCGAAGATGTGTTCTTGCAGGTCACCGGGAGGTCCTTGAAGTGAGTGCACTTTCTTCTACTCTGAGACTCGACGTACGACTCCAGGCCCGAGGGAAGCTCTACGTCATTGGCATCGTCGTGTCCTTGCTGCTTGGCCTTGCGGGTCGTTTCTTCGTCCATGCCGATTACGCCGGACGGTTCCTAGTAATCTTCTACCTGGGGGGCATCGGGGGCACGACATATTTCTTCGGCGCTGCACTTTTCCTCCTGGAAAAGAGCGAAGGGACCTTGCAAGCGCTCCGCACCACTCCACTCACGTCCACGACCTATCTCACTTCAAAAGTAATCACGCTTACATCTTTTGCGGTTCTCGAAAGCGTAATCATCTATGTCGTCGCCTTCCTTGGAATGTCGTTGAACCCGGTGCCGATGATCCTTGGCATCGTGTGTTTGGGTGTCATCTACACCCTGGTGGGTCTCGGGCAGGCAGCGTCCCACGACTCGGTGACCGCATTCCTTTTTCCGGGGGCAGTGATCGTGAGCGGGGTCCTGCAATTGCCGATTTTCTATGTGATTCTCGGGCCGGCTCCGGGCTGGTACTTCTTCCCGACCCAAGGTTCGCTGTTGCTGATGCTGGGTGGGACTGAGTCTCTTGAGGTCTGGCAGTGGGCGTATGCGATGGTTGTCTCACTGGTTTCGATCGTCCTGGCATTCTGGTGGAGCAAGCGCCGTTTTGCTCGTTTTGTTGCACTTCAAGAGGGCTAGCCCATGGTCTCTGCCACCGTCGTTCGCGGTATGTTAAGAACCGATGCCTTGCGGCTATCGCGGGACCGGTTCTTGATCGGAATTACGGTCTATTTTGTTGGGATTTCCTTTCTCGTCGGAAAGGTGCTTCCGAGAATAATCGATGCTATCGGTTCCGGCTGGAATCTTGACCTGGACCCGTATCATTCTCTGATCGTCAGCTATCTCATCGTTCAGCTGGCACCCATGGTTCCGGGCATGATCGGCGGCTTCCTCCTGCTTGAGAGTCGAGAGGATGGCACGGTCAAAGCGCTCCTTGTGTCTCCAAACCCTCTGACGAGTTATCTCCTGGTCGTCTGCATCGTGATGTCTCTTACCGCCGTGATTTTGACGGTTGGTCAGGGTGCAATCATTGCTTTCGCATTGCCTCCGCTACCGGCTCTTTTTGCGGTGGGGTTCGCGGCCGCGCCGGCGGCACCTATGCTTGCGTTACTGACTGCTGCATTGGCTGCAAACAAGGTCCAGGCGTTCGCTTATTTGAAGATTTTCGGCCTTGGCCCGATGCTTGTTATTGGTGCTTTTTTTCTTCCCGAGCCTTGGCAGTGGCTCGTTGCAATCTATCCGCCGTATTGTGCATCCAAGGCGTACTGGGTAGCAGAGGCAGGCGGGAGTGGATGGTTGTTGTGGGCGATTGCCGGACTGATCTCCTCAGCGGTCTGGTTCATTTTTCTTCAGCATCTTTATCTGAGAGCCGCTCGAAAATAGATGTTTGATTTGTCCGCGCTGACGACTCAATGGGGCATCACGTTTGATGCCTCTTTAGACCACACATATTGATGCTCCTCTCAGTTCGTGAGCGAGTCGCGACCCGAAGCTCGAAGAGCGAAGGCTGGTTATTCGATCGACAGCACGACCGCGTTGGTCACGCTGAATCCCTTCACATTTGCCGCGCCCGAATCCTCGATCAAACCCTGAAAGGTTATCTGAAGGGGCCGGCTTGTGCCGGGAGACATCAGAACTACGGGGCCGCGCCCCGGTCCGGGCAGTGCAGGGACGCCTTGACAGCCCCTCATCATGAGTGCGCCGGTCCCGAGGCAGCGAAATGGTCGGGGCAGAGCAAAGGTCATGGCCGGTGTCGGGTTCACCGTACAGCCGAGTAGCGCCCCGCCCGAAGACTGTACATCGTAGGAGGAAGTCGGGCCTTGTCGCCACGCCCAGAGAAGATAGCGTGGCTTTGCGGGTCCCATCGGGGAGGCCGATAGGGTCAGCTCAAGAGGCGAAGAAGTGGACGCCGTGACGTCACCGGTTTCCCCGTTGATCCGAAGCACGTCGGCAACGGCTCCCGCCCCCAGGTTCACGGTTCCTTCCCGGCATGATTGAACGGAGGGCATGCGGATCACATGAACGATCGCATCGTCAAGATCCGAGTCCCCGTTCAGGTCCCGACCTTCCCCTTGCTCCAGGATTGGCATGAAGGCAAGTTCGGAACCAAGCGCATTGGTAAAGCTAGTGGCGCGCTGCAGGTTCATGGTGGAGCCACCCGTTGCAAAGGAACGGAAGTGGGGGATTCGATCCGTGCTGTCTCCGTCTCCATTCAGGTCGGTCGATCCCTGGGCGGTTTCGGAGACGGAGAAGAGGGCGGTGGAGTTGGTGATGGAAACAGCACCCGATACGGCGAATCTGGAATTCTCGGGTGAGGTCATCCCGTCAAGGGTGCCGAAATAGAGGATCTCATCTTCGATGTCTCCGTCCCCGTTCAGATCCGTCTGCCCTTCCCAGATTTCTCGGACGATCCCGGCAAAGCGATTTCCGGAGACGATGGCCCCGGAGAATCCCCGAAAGGAAATCCCTGAAATTCGCGTGTTCGTCAGGGTTCCGGAAGCAAAGCAAAGCGTGTGGTAGACGAAATCCGTCGCGTCGCCGTCCCCGTTGAGATCCTGGTTGCCGTGATCTTCCTCGAATGCTGCAAACACCGCACCGAGTTCACCCAGGGCAGGGGGGCCTGATTCGGCAAACCCGAGGTTTCTCAGGATACTCCCACCGGTTCCGTATACATGGGGTACATCATCAAGCGTGTCTCCGTCGCCGTTGAAGTCGGTGAGCTGTCCTGACTCGGAGACCGATATCACGATTTGATTCCCCCGGGTGGAGGGAATCCGGGCGGTGGCTACCTGGAGGTTGAAGGTGAATGCGCCGTCAGTATCATAAGTGTGAGCCACCCGATCGAGCACGTCTCCGTCCCCGTTGAGGTCCAGGCCTTGGATCGTTTCCCAGACTTCGAACGCGATGCGTTGACCCGTGCATGGACCAACATCGCCCGCCAGGCCAAGATTGATCATCTGCCCGGTGCCGCGGTCGAACACATGAATGATCCGGCCACTCCCTGCCGGAAATGTTACCTGGTCTCCGGGAGGGACTCTCTCGGTGGAAAGACCCGTATTGATCACGGTTTGCGTTTCCGGGTGCAGGATGTGAACGATTGAATCGAAGGCGTCTCCATCTCCATTGAGATCGGTCATCCCCTGGGCTTCTTCCGAAACAAGGCAAGACATGAGGTCGAGGTGGACCTGGATCGAGTCCCTTTCCGTTCGGGCCAGGCCGAGGTTGTGAAGCATGCCGGTTCGAGCAGCGATGAGGTGAAGCACGTCATCGTCAAGATCTCCATCGCCGTTGAGATCGGTTCCTTGATCGGCCTCGGAGGCGGCGAACAAGAAGTAACCCTGAGAGAGCCCGTGCTCCCGGCGATCGGTTGCGCTGAGAGCGGCGGCGATCGGGATGACCCGGATCTGCCCATTGACCGCGTCATAGAGGTGGGGGATCAAATCATCGATGTCAGCATCGGCGTTGAGATCACTTCCACCGTTCGATTCGGGGGAGAGAAACACCGCAAAGCGGCCGTCAACCGAGTAGGCAAGGTCCTCGAAGGCTGAAGTTTGTAGGTTCAGCAAGGGCTGTGCGTTTATGCACGATGCCAGGAGTAAGATCGCCCACGCAAGACATGCTAACCACCGATAGCATCCGTTCATCGTCGCTGCTCCTCACTTTCAGGGTCACTTCAGATCGTGCAGAGGCTCTCCAGAGTAGAACGATCGAAATCTTAGCAAGACTTGTGCCGATTTTGACTCTATCCACGCGGGCTAGGCTGGAATCGTGGCTCTCTTTTTCGGCTCTGGAATCACGAGGACGGGTTTGTCGCCTTCTTCGCAGAGCCAGTTGATCCAGAGTTTCTGGTCCGTGCCGACCTCGATCGTTGTGCAGTTCCGTTGACGCATGTATTGAGGTCCTCCGGCTGGCTTACCCATCTCGAGATGGAAGCGTCCATCCAGAGTGTAGGGTTTGTCGTTGCTAGTGGCGAGAATCCCTTGCCACTGGAGATAGCTTGGTGGGGGATGCCGGATGCCAGAGGAGATGATCTGGTGGAGATCAAGCCCTGCGTGCGTGTCGCGGATCAGACCGGTTGCCCCGACATGGACGTCACCGGAGAGGATGATCGAGCGACATCGACCTCCGTCCGAATTCTGTCGATCAATCAGCTTGAAGAGGTTGTGCAGGAGTTTCAGGCGTTCTTGTTCGTGGTCTTTGTGACTCCAATGATCACGAACATCGTCCTCGACGCTGTCTCGTATGTCATCTCGTCGGAGCCACTCCGTCCAGTTCAGTAGGTTGCTGGCACCGACGAATCGTCGATAGAGCACGGGAACAGCGATGAGGATAATAAGATTTACGACCTTGTTTTTCTTCGCGGGCTCTGTTTTTTCGATCCAACTCTTGACGGCGAGCCACTGATCTTGGCTCATGATTTGGTTCTGTTTTCTTTCTGCTCGATTATCCAGAGCCAGAATCAGGTAGTCCCGAAACTGAAAGCCCCATGCATAGTGGTCCTCATTCTTCGACAGAAGGGATCGGTTTGACTTCGAGCGGATTTGAAAGAGCTCAAAGTATGCCCGGGCCGTTTCATAGATGGCCTGGTAGACCTCGCAACCTAGCATCTCGTCCGAGTACGACCCCCAGCCATCGAAGATGTCATGATCGTCCCACATCATACATGTCGGGATCGAAGCCATCAGGTCGATCATGTATTCATAGGACCATTGATCCACGTAGAGTTCTTCGTAGAACTTCTTGAGCTCCTTTCTCATGTTGGGGCCGGCTTTATGTTTGAGCTGATCTCTTCTGTTTTTGTCAGCCCATTTTCTTGTGAGGGGTGCCTGTCGGCTCTTCCAGAGACTATCGGCGTAAAGCTGGTCGCCCCCCATGAGAAGGAGGGAGAAGGGTTGTTCCTCATGTTCTTTGGCGAGACGCCTCCAGAGGGCCAGGGGCTCCTTTTCGTTTTGAACGAGCTTGGGATCCGAAAAACCATTGCAGGAAGCATAGGCGATCCGAGGGGGCTCTGACTCGCCGGGGACATAGAAACTCCAGGAGCTCTTGCTTGCGTTGGAGAGCTGGGTGGGACCGTCCTGGATCGAGTATGTAACCCGGGTGCCATTGTCGGCGGGAGGGAGGCTTAATTCCGATCGCCAGAAGTTTCCGCTAGGAGTTGGTGAGCACAGGGTGAAGGGATGTTTCGATGATCCTACATGTAGAAATGGTTGAGCGACATTTTTCTTGGCGACGATGCAGAGGGTGTAGAGATTGTCGCCCTCGAATCCGAGCAAAGGACCTAATATGATTGATTTTGACATGACGTTTCTCCTGTTCACGATTCATGATTGTGATACTAATCGGAATCGATCCGGGAGGCAAAGAAGAAAGTGACGCATCATGTAACACCAAAAAATCAATCCGTGCGAGAATGGAGCTAAAGAACATCCCTCTTCTGGAATCTCAGATACACCGATCCCAGAAGAAGGACAAGAATTCCTGCGATAAGAACCAGAAGAATCCCAGCGTGGGTCGAGTTCCAGGCCGCCACCGGGCCATCGATTGTCGATTGGATCCCCGTGAGGTCAACGAGCTGCCAAAGTCCCATCTGGGTGCCGATGTTGCCGACCACCGTGGCGACGATTGTTGCTCCAAGACCGTTCGACACAAGAGCCGTCACCAGCATGATGGTATAGGCAAAATACATGGCTACGAGAACGATGCAGACGAAGGGAAGCATGCCATCCGGCATCCCTTCCTCTCCCGCAAAGAGGATCACGAGGCTTGCCCCCGAAAGCGTTGCCCAGACGCTGGTGAAGATTGACAGGTTGATGATGATCTTGGAGAGAGTGTATTCCCGGATCGTAACCGGGAGACTCATGATCAGAGGGAGCTTGTGTTCCGTACGCTCGACCACGATGGTCTGCATGATCGCATGGATTCCGACCGCACCCAGAGCTGTTACAAAGAGAATCATCGCGGCGATGCCGAGCCCTTCGCCGCCAAAGATGGCGATGAGGATCGAGGCGATGCCTCCCAGCCAGTAAGCGATCACGTACTTTCGCATGATCTGCCAGTCTTTTAGCACGAGTTGGCCTACGATTCCGTTCATGATGCTACCTCGTTCCGTGCTTGCTGTGCATTTGCCACGAAGATTTCTTCCAGGGTCATTCGCTCCACCGCCTGAACGCTGCTGCCATCTGATTTGAGGTCGGCAATCATCTCTTCCGTGAAGTCCCGGGTCGTCAGGACGGCAAGGCTTCCGCTGTGTTTGATATCAATCACACCGTCATGCTGGGGTAGGCGAAAGTCTTCCGGGACTTGCAGGCGAATGCGACGCCAGCTGTCGAGAAACGTCTCTTTGTCTTTTGAATCGATAATTCTGCCATTCAAGATGAATGAGATCGAGTCCGAGATCTGCTCCACATCCAGAGTGTTGTGGGAGGAAAACAGAATCGTTCGGGTCTCATCTTCGATGATGTGCATGAGTTGATCGAGAATCTCGCGCCGGGCAACGGGATCGAGGCCGGTAGTCGGTTCATCGAGCACGAGGAGTCTTGGCCTTCTTGCGAGAACGAGGAGCAGCAGGGTTTTTACTCTCTGTCCGTGAGATAGCCCCTTGGTTTTTTGCCCGCGGATCAGGCCGAATCGCTTCAACAGATCATCGGCGTATCCATCATCCCAGGATGGATAGACAGACTTGAAGAAGTTCATGTGGAAACCGATGGTTTCTGATTCGAAGAGCCGCATGTCCTCGGAAATGAATCCGATGTCCCGTTTGGCCGCGATCTGCTCGGCGGGCATCGAGTGACCGAGCACATCAACCGCACCTTCGTCCTGGCAGACGAGCCCCATCAGGATTCTCATGGTGGTAGATTTGCCGGCGCCATTGGGCCCTACAAACCCCATGACCGAACCTTCCTCCACCATGAGATCGACGTGATCGAGGGTGAAATGGGGGTAGCGTTTCACGACCCCCTGACATTTGATTGCGAAGTTCATCCAAAGAGCCTTCTTTCAATTTGCTTCCGGCGATACACCCGCCTTCAGGGCGAGGTCTTCAATTTCGGACAATTCGCTCCGAGAGCAGGGGAGCTCAGAGAGAAGAAGGTCGTCGACATAGACATGAATTTTTTCCAGAGCAGGAGAGAGGAGCAAAGAAGTTGTGTGTCCTCGGAATTCGGCCTGGAGGGCGAGCCGCGGGGAAACGCCTTCTTTCGAAGTAAGAGATCTTCCTCGAGCAAGGCCGCGCCAGAGGGCCTCTGAGAGCTTGTCCCGTTGGGCCTCCGAAATTCGTTCCCGATCGAGGATCGTGAAACCGTGAAGCGTCTTGCCGGCCGAACTTGGTTTGACGGCTTGTCGGTTCGGATCCAGGGCAAGCAGATTCCACCGTCGATCTCCCTCGAGGACTGCCCGGGCTAGCCCGGGTAGCAGCCTCCGCCCGGAGGACACGAGGTCTTCTTCGGAATTCTCGTCGGTGATGTAGCCGAGCTGGCGCAGAGCCTCGAGGCTTGCCGCATCCACGTCTTCGGAGGCGACTTCATCTGCGGTAACGAGTCCAAGATTTGAAGCAGACCAGTCCAGGAGTTGCTGTTCCAGCCTGGCAACCAGCTCGGGATGATCACTGGCTAGATTTTGACTCTCCTTGGGATCGGCGATCCGGTCGAAGAGCTCGTGGCGATCCCGTTTGCGCCCCTGGGGTGAGCGCAGGCTCAGGATGAACTTCCAGCGACCCTCGATGACGGACAGGCCAAGGCCCGTGCCGGATCCCAGCATGCGTCCGCCGGGATCTTCGGTTTGTTCGGAATAGATCGGTGTTGCCGGAGTGCTTTTCGGATCTTTGATCAGCGGCAAGAGACTCCGGCCGCGCAAATCTGCGGGAGCCTCAAGATCGAGGAGGTCCAGCAGTGTGGGATAGATGTCAATCGAGGCCACCGGCTGGTCGATCCTGAGGCCTTCGGGCAGACGGCCGGGGGCGAAGATCATGAGAGGGACATGAATCAACTCCTGGTAGAGTCCATATCCATGACAGGTCCCGCCGTGCTCGAAGAACTCTTCTCCGTGGTCGGACGTCACCACGACGATCATGTCGTCACCCCATGCGTCCGAGCCTCCGGCCTTTTCGTCTCCCCGGGCGAGTCGTTTCCAGAGTCGGCCGATCTCCGTGTCGTTGGCCAGGATGTCAGCATCGTAGAGGTTCTTACCGTGGGCAATGAAGGAAGCCGAATCGACACCGGCCCGGTCAAAATTATCTTGAGTCAGGTGGTTTCCCGGTACCGGGGGGCGAGACGAAAGAAGAGCCTTCCATTGCCTTCTGTATGCATGCATTTTCTCCGGGTCCGAGAATTCGCGCATGTAGGCGGGATCGGGCTCATATTCTTCGTGGGGGTCGACCGAGTGAACATAAAGCATGTTCGGCCAGGTATCATTGGAGTCCAGCCACTTGAAAACACTCTCGTTCAGCTTCCGAGCCGATCCACTGGCATAGCGAATGGGATCCGCGGCGTTGATATCGTAAGACTCGACGAATTCCTTGAATCCCTGGGTGTAGTTCGACATTCCCCCCATGAGTGGGTTGGCAGAGAACCCGGCCGTATGCCAACCTCCGCTTTCAAGGGCTTCGGGAAACGTGACGACCTCGGAGGAGAGGCTTGCGAATGTGCGAGTCATGCCGACTTCGGAGGGGTAGCGAGAGGTCAGGATGGCGGCCATGGAGGGCTTCGTCCACGGGGCCTGGCTGTTGCAGTTTTCAAAGACCACGGATCGCTTCGCAAGCTCATTCAGAAAGGGTGTAGTGAAGTGAGGAGCGTTGTGAATCCCCATTCGATCGGCGCGGCAAGTATCGATCAGGTAGAACAAAACGCTCGGTTTTCGAGTCGATGTCTTGCTGGTGGGAGTCCTGTTTGTCGCGGGCCGTGTCACGGGGGATTTCGTCGTCTCCTCCTCGGTCTTCTGTGCTGTCGCTGTCGGGAGAGTTGCCTCGTGGAGTTTCTTGATGGAAAGGGGCATTTCAAACAGGGAGTCTTCCAGGACCTTGAAGTCAACGGACTCGGTTCCTGAGACGACTTCCAATCCCTGGAAATTCTGGCGTTTGATCGTGGGAAGCAGAGTGTCCTGGAAGGGCTTGTATTCGGTGGTGACGGTCACGATCGTGACCGCACCGGTTGGTGGATCAATGAGCTCCACCCTGCCGCGCATCAAGCCCGATTCGACTTCGAAGAAGCCATGGGACGTGCGCACTTTGAGAGTCGACTCGGAGTCCATTCCGGGAAGAGGTTTGGCGATGAACCTGACCTTGTAGCAATCAACCCCGTCGAATTTCTCTCGGCCAACGGTCTCGACCTTTTCGTAGAACTTGTCCGGGTGCAAAAGTACATCAGGAACCGACTGGAGAATCTCGCTGAGGACTTCGCCTCCCTGCAGAAGGCGGTGGCCTTCCATGGGGTGGATCGACCACCCGGTTGGGCCGATGAATCCTCTTTCAATCACTCCAATTCCGTTGAACCGGACCTGGCTGACGGAACGATCCGGTTTCTTTCGAAAAGACTCAAAACTTCCCTCGAGACCGAAAGCCGTGAGCTCGATCCAGCCCTTGGTACTCTGGTGGGATGTATTCGTGGCCATATGGGAGAGATTGGTGATGTCGGTGAATTGTTTCACGATCGCCTTCGCCTCGGGAAGATCCGGGGAGGGGACCGCGCCTGCTTCAGTTTGGGCGACCGACGGGGCCGCTCCGAGTGAAGTATATAATGCTACTATCAGGGCCAGGTAGATAGCCCGTGGGTGCCGGATGGCTGACTTCATGGTAGTTCTCCGCTTAGCCTGATCTGCTGGATCAGAGGTTCATTTTTTCCTTGTTTGTTCCATCACTTCGACCAGCTGCTTCTTGAGTTCGGCCCTGTCGATTCCCAGGGTTGTCGCCAGCTCGACCGCTTTTATCAGATGTTCAAGCAGGTCTTTTCGACGAAGCTCCTCCTGGATCCCGGGTCGCTCGGCGACGAAGGATCCTTTTCCCTGCTGGGTGATGATGGCCGCTTCCCGTTCGAGCTCGAGGTAGGCCCGTTTCACCGTGATCACGCTGACCCGTAACTCCGCCGCTAGACCTCGAATCGAGGGGAGGGCGAATCCAGGGGGCCAGTCCCCGATGGCGATCCGATGCTTGATTTGATCCATGATCTGCAGATACATGGGCCGACTGTCTGTGGCGGATAGATCAAAGAGGACCGGGTTGTTCATGGACACAGTATACACAGTGTGCACAGGTGGGTCAAGGCCTTTCTTTTCTTGCAGTGGTTTTCGTTCCTGGGTCTGAAGGGTGGGGGTAAAGAGGCGGTGAATGTTTGATGAAGATGCCCGTGGTGGTTTTTCTTGTGTGCTAGGTTGCCCCTCGAGCATCCTGACGTGAAGGATGCCTGTTCTTTGACGTGGATTTGACGGCAGGAGAGAAGGAGGCCGTGATGTGCGTATTTCTTGGGGACGGATCGATCTCAATAAAGGTAATTCAGGGGTTGTGCGCCCTTTTGATCTCGTTTTGTTGGTCCGCCTCTTCTCAGGCTCACGAATTGCGCCTGGTCGATGTTGTCGACGGGACCACCGTCAACGACTCCAGCTGCTCCTGGCAGAAGTCCGCCATCGGCTGCGGGTCAATGATCAAGATGCAACGATTGTATCCGCCCGATACCATCGCCACCGATATCGAATCCTACAGCGTGAGACTTGCCGAAGATGCCTGTCCCGGGACATCGTATGAGGCAAGTTGTGTTTCCTTGAGTCCCACAGAGACGCAGGGTGCGATTTTTGCCGTCGCGGGCGAGATGGCCGAAGTGTCTGGATCCGTCTTTCCTCCGTTCCCCGGCCCGAACCTGAGGATGGATTTCTGGGTTCGAAGGGGTCAGAGTGGCAACCCTGTTTTTTTGGTCGATGACGCTTGCCGTGTTCGGTTACGGGTTGCGGGAGTGGTTCAGACCACGGGCTCCGTTCAGGGGTTTTCGTTGAAGTTTGGTAGCGGGAGTGGCTGTGTTGCAATCCAGTCTGATGGAGCGTTTGAGGATACTCTCCTTGTGGATCCGCGCAGTGTGATGCCACCGGATCCCGGTCCCAGTCTTTCGGTGACCCTTGACTACCAGGTAGGAATCCTTCAGTCTAGCTCTCCCGGGGCGCTGGACATTTCCTTCACCATTTCGATTGACGAGGTGATTCTCGACGAGTATTGCACTCGATTCGGGCGAGTGGGAACGTACAGAAATAACGGTGAGGAAGCGGTTCCGGTTGTTTCGGTGAACGGCTTTCCCGCACCCGTCGATTTTCCCCGGGTTTGGCAGCCCGGTTCCGGGGCTCTTTTTGTGCAGGTCCAGGGTCACCAGGCCAACATGATGGATACGCCGTATGTCCTTTATCTCTGGGGTCGACAGCCGACGGCTGCAACAGCGTCATCTCTGGGGGTGGAGTTAGGCGGTCCTCATTATTTGGCGTTCCCACCGCCGTTTGATGGAATGCCGAGTCCGGGTCTGAGGTCAGTCTGGAATAGCATCGGAAATCCGCGAGCAGGAGAGCATGCTCCCGTCAACGGTGCGCCTCCTTGTCTTGCTCCTTGCACGGTGTTTGCAGGCGAGGTGCCTCAGCGACTGATCGGAAGAAACTTCACTCTCCAGGGCATCATGCGAGACGAGGATGCTCCTTCGAAGTATTCGGTGACCAATGCTGTGGTGATCCAGATCCGATGACCAGGTTCGCACTTCGAGCCCCGGCGGGTTTGCGACTGCTCACAAACTGACGCCCAAGCGATGTTGAGACCCACGCTCGATTATTTACCTCAACTTCTTTTTCCGCTTACGTTCTCCTAACACCGCATCTTTATCTTGTCCGTCTGAGTTCGCTCGAGTATCCGGGAAAGCAGAACCAGGATCGTTGCGAAAATCCCCTTTTGTTAATTCTCAGCGGAACAAGACAGACATTGCGAACCAGAAGATTTTATGGGTGGTTTTGGGGGAGCATATTTCTTCTCATGTCCAACGTCGGGTCAGCTCAAGAACGAGCTGGCTCGATCCGTGGAGTTGTCTATGACAAGGACTTTGATGTCCCGTTGGCGCTTGTTCAGGTGGTCGTCCTCGAAACCGACCTCAAGGTGATCAGTTCAGAGCAAGGGACATATTCTTTCCCGGAGCTGAAACCTGGCCAATATACCCTTGTCTTCTCCAAAGAAGGTTATGCACGATCGGTCAGGCCGGATGTGCTTGTAACGCCAGGAAAATTGACCGATGTGAACGTCTCTCTTGCCGGCGAGTTTACCGACATGGACGAGTTCGTCGTGGAGGACCTTCTTCCGGGGAATGCGGGTTCGGAAATTGCCTTGCTGAACCTCAGGTTCAAGAGCCCCGCGTTGCTGGATTCCATCAGTTCTGATTTGATGAGTCGAGCCGGTGCAAGTGATGCCGCGAGTGCTCTGCGTCTCGTTCCGGGTGCTACGGTCACCGATGGGAAGTTCGCCGTCATTCGCGGACTACCCGACCGCTACGTCAGTTCCCAGCTCAACGGATTTCGACTTCCGTCGGCGGACGAGGACACACGAGCAGCCGAGCTGGATCAGTATCCGTCGTCGATCCTCGACAGCATTCGAATCAGCAAGACCTTCACACCAGATCAGCAGGGAGATGCATCCGGAGGAGCCGTCGATGTACGACTCAAAAGAGTTCCTGAACGGACGATCTTTCAGTTCAGTTCCCAGACAAGCTTCAACACCCAGGTGGCCGGGCGCAGCAATTTTCTCTCCTATCGGGGAGGCGGAGTCAATGGGAGTGGGCGTGACAATCATCGTCGAAGGATCCAGTTCGAGAACATCGGAGATGATTGGACGGGAGCAGTGGGCACTAGCCGGGAGGAGGCCCCCATCGACTACAAGCTCAACGGAGCAGCGGGTGGAAGCTACGAGTTCGACACGGGGATTCGTTTTGGTGGCTTTGCCAGTGCTTTCTATGAACGGGATAGCTCGTTCTTCGACGATGGAGAGGACAACTCTCTCTGGGTCACGAATCCAGGTGAGGGACTCGTCCCGGAGACCGTCCAGGGTGTCCCTCAGCCAGGAGAGACCCCTCCAGGGAATGCGGGCGACTTCAAGACGGCGTTGTTTGATGTGACTCAGGGAAAGCAGTCGGTTCAGTGGGGTGTACTCGGGACTCTCGGAGTCGAGACCGAAAACCATCAGATCGGTTTCACCTATCTATATACGCGCAATGCCGAGGACAAAGCCACCCTTGCCGAGGATACGCGAGGGAAAGAGTACTTCTTTCCCGGCTATGATCGAGATGATCCTACCCACATTGGTAACGAGGAAGGAAACCGGAGTGCTGCGCCCCACATCCGGACGGAAACGCTGGAGTATACCGAGCGGGTCACTGAAACCTTCCAGCTCAACGGCAATCACCGGTTGCCTACCGAAGAGTTCGAGTTGACCGACACTCTCACCGTTCTTCCGCCGGAGATTGATTGGGGTTTTGCCAGTAGTTCGGCAAGCCAGGATCAGCCGGATAAGCGCCAGTTTGGAACCCTCTGGCAGGCTGCATCATTTGTTCCCGGTCGTCCGCCGTTTTCCGAGGACAAAATTGAACCGGCCGAGCACTTTCCTTTCAAGCCGGCGGCAGTGTTTTCCCTGGGCAACTTGCAGCGCATCTTCAAGAGGATCGAAGAGGAAAGCGATCAGTATTTCATCAACTTCAAGGTGCCGTTCCGACAATGGACGGACAGTGAGGGGTACTTCAAGTTGGGCTTCTTTGATGACAGGGTCGACCGTGAGTTTCGACAGGAAACTTTCACAAATTCTGGTGACTTCTCGACATTTCAAGGTGACTTCGATGACTATTATTCGGGCGTGTTTCCCGGTGAAGATGGTCACGATATCCTCGCTTCCGACTTCGATGTGGACTACGACGGGAAGCTGGATGTCTCCGCCTGGTATTCAATGTTGGATCTTCCCATCACTTCGTACTTGAACGTGGTCGGCGGGTTTCGAGTGGAGTCAACCGAGATCGAAGTCGTTAACATCCCTGAAGAATTCGCCACCTGGTTTCCTCCGAATGCTCTGGGACCGGTTGAGCTGGAGCCGGGCGACGCGGATGTGGTTATCAGTGAAGACGATCTTCTTCCCTCGTTCGGTTTGGTTGTGAAGCCCGTCGAGCAGGTTACGCTACGAGCCTCCTACAGCGAGACGATTGCTCGTCCCACGTTCAAGGAGCTCACACCGGTCCTGCAGCAAGAGTTTCTTGGTGGCCCCATCTTCATCGGCAACCCGGAGGTTCAGCTCAGCAAGGTCAAGAACTATGACATTCGTCTCGATTACAAGCCCTACGAGGGCGGGTTCCTGTCTGCCTCCTGGTTTACCAAGGATATTGATGGAGCCATCGAGAATGTTCAGAGGTTTGTGAACTTCAACTTTACCACCCCGAGAAACTTCCCGGAGGCGACTCTGAAGGGTTGGGAATTCGAAGCTCGCCAGAACCTGGGGAATTTCTTTGATGGCTTTGAGCCGTTTTCGGTGGGAGCGAATGCCACTCTGATCGACTCCGAGGTGAGACTCCCGGCCGATGAGCGGGCGCAGTTTGACCTGCCGAATATTCAAGCGCCCCAGAGCAAGCGCGATGCCACCAATGCTCCGGAGCATCTCTACAATATTTACCTGAACTTTGACTATCCCTCGACCGGAACCAGGGCTGGGCTCTTTTACACCGTAAGGGGAGACACGCTTGTGGCAGGAGCGGGAACCTCGGATGGGAATTTCGTGCCGAGTGTTTACGAGTCGGAGTTCGATACACTCAACTTTACCGTCTCCCAGACTCTCTGGGACAACTTCATGCTGAGTTTCAAGGCGAAGAACCTCACGAACCCCAAGATCAAAACAGTCTACCGCTCGGCCTACGTTCCAGGTGGAGATGTGACAAGAACATCGTTTAGCAAAGGCGTCGAGTTCTCGCTCTCTTTGAGCGCCCGGTTCGAGTTCTGATCTTCCTGGTTGAACCAGGGATCTCATGATGTGGAAGGAGTGAATATGAGAAGCAGCACGGATGATCAAGTCCGGGCAAACCGAGCCGGCATCAGACGTTCGGCCATCAAGTGGGTTGCCTTCATCCTGATCGCGGGTGTCTTTTCCTCGGAGACGATGCACGCGGGTGAGGTAGTAAAAGAAGGAAAGGATGGGCGATCTTTGCTCCAGGAGTGGATCGGTCTCCGGAAAGCGATCTCCGATGAGGGTCGAAAGTGGGAGCTTCGACGGGAGCTTCTCAAGGACCGGATCGAGCTTGCCCGGCAGTCGATCAGCTCGTTGCGAGAAAGCATCGGGAAGGTCGAGGAGGGCGTCTTGGAGGCCGACAAGAAGCGATCGGGTCTGGTCGAAAGGGAGGTCGCCCTCAAAGAAGCTACGGTTGGAGTTCGTGGGAGGATTGGCGAGTTCGAGTCCCGGGTCAAGGTGCTCTTGAAGCAGATCCCCGTGCCGGTTCAGGAGAAGGTGAAGGCTCTCAGTCAGAGGTTTCCGGATGATCCAGAGTCAATCGAGGCTTCTGCTTCGAAGAGGTACCAATATCTCATTGGCGTTCTGGCCGGGATCAACAAGGCAAATCGAGAAGTCTCCGTGAATAGCGAGATCAGAACTCTTGCGGATGGAAGCACTCTTGAAGTGGCAGTGTTGTACATCGGGATTAGCCAGGCCTACTTCGTCAATATTGACAAGACGGTGGCTGGTGTTGGTGTTCCCTTCGGGGATGGGTGGAGCTGGACTCCGGCGAACGATGCTGCGGAGAAGATTGCACATGCCATCGCGATACACGACGGAGAAAAACCCGCTGAGTATATTCCTTTACCGGTCACCATCGATCAGAAGGCTGAGTGAATATCATCATGAAGAAGAAGAAGATCATCGTCGCTTCCCTGGTTCTTTTTGGTTGGCTGAATGCGGCCTACGGACAGAATCGAGAAGAAATGGAGACTGCTAGCTATGCTAGCGCGACCGAGAACTTGACCCGGCAAGTTCGTGAAAGCGTAGAGGAGCTCAACGAACTTCGGCGCAAGGTCGCGGACGAGCAGCTTCCTCTTGCTCGGCAGCTTCATGAGCTGGAAGTCGAGCTCATCGAGGCTCGTCGGGAGTTCGAAGACAGGACACGTGCTCTGGATGCTCGCACTCTTGGTCTCTCCCAGCTGGATAAGGACAACCAGACAAGGGATGAGGAGATTGACTATCTCACCACGCTCTTCATCGATTACGTTCGTGAGTTTGATGCTCGGCTTCACATTGTAGAGAAACAACGTTATCGGGAGCAACTGGAGGAAGCGCGGCTTGCCGGGGAGAATACGAGTCTGTCCGACCGGGAGCTCTTCGATATCCAGCTGCAGGTTCTCGATCTATCCATCGCTCGATTGTTTGAAGTTCTCGGCGGTACCCGTTTCGAGGGCCAGGCTGTCAGTCAGGCCGGGGGATTGGTCGATCACGGCACTTTCCTTCTGATGGGGCCGACTGCGTTGTTTCGATCAAGGGATGGCAAAAACGTCGGGATTGCTGAGGAGCGATTGAACTCGCAGGAGCCAGCTCAGATCGGTTTCGCCAGTCTTGAGGACAAGCAGTTTGCGGATGATCTTGTTGCATCCGGAACGGGCTTCTTTCCCCTCGATCCGACGTTGGGAGATGCCCATAAGATTGAATCGATCGAGAGTGAGACATTCCTTGAGCACGTACAGAATGGCGGGCCGGTGATGATTCCGATCTTCGCTCTGGCCGCGATGGCCCTCCTGGTTGCGCTCGCAAAGTGGCTCGGAATGCTCTTTTTGCGAAATCCTTCCAGGAAGAAGATGAAGGGACTGTTTGATGCGCTTGGGCAACGGGATGAGGAGCTTGTCAAGAAACGGTCGCAGGAAATCCGCGGACCCTTGGGGGCGATGCTTGCAGCTGGTGTCGAGCACATCCGACAACCTCGGGAGCTCATCGAGGAAGTGATGTATGAAACGGTGCTAGCTACCCGTCTCAAGTTGCAAAGGATGCTCCCGTTCATCGCGATTTGTGCCGCTTCGGCACCGTTGCTGGGGCTCCTGGGGACGGTGACCGGAATCATTTCTACGTTCAAGCAGATCACTTTGTTTGGATCGAGTGATGTTCGAGCCCTGTCCGGCGGGATCTCCGAGGCCTTGATCACTACGAAGTTCGGACTCATCGTGGCAATTCCCGCACTTCTCTTGCATGCGTTTCTTTCCCGGAAGGCTCGAGGAGTTGTGACTCGGATGGAAATGGCGGCGGTGTCATTCTTGAATCGCGTCAGCAAGCGTTCAAGCATTCGAGGCCTTGGTGGGCAAGGGGAGGGCGAACGAATGTCCGTGAGTTCAGATGCGATTGACACGAAGATGCGGGAGATCGTAGATCGTCTTCATCGTTCTCTGGTGGCGGACGACCGCCATACCGATGACTCCCGTCGACCGCTTGGTTCATCTGAGGTTGTTTTTGCTGAATCGAGTCCCGCGGGAGAGGTCGTGAGGGAGCCTTCCTCATAAGCTTTTCAGGAGGGGGTGGATCAATGGATAATATCATCGACGTGCTTTTTCAGGAGGCGGTGGGGCTCGGAACCGAAGCGGTCAAGATCTGGCTTTCTGGCGGTTGGGCCATGGTGGCGATCGCTTTGCTAGCGGTTCTCCTGTTCGCCATCGGTATGCATGTCTTCCTTCGGCTCCGCTTTACCGGTTACCTTTCGATCGCGGAAAGTGTCTGGCGCAAATGGATCGAGCATCCGGCTGAGCGGCGAGGTCCGGTCGGAGACATACTTGATCTCGTAACCGGGGAGGCGGCATCTCTTGAGGATACCCGGGTCTACTTTCGTCAGCTTAGAACGACCGATATGGCGCCCTTTGAGAGGGAGCTCAGGGTGATGAGGGTTTGTGTCGGAGCAGCGCCGTTGGTGGGACTCCTCGGCACGGTGACCGGGATGCTGGCCACCTTCAATGCCCTTTCTTCCGGATCGGGTGGAGAAAAGACCATGGAGATGGTTGCTGCCGGAATCTCGGAAGCACTCATTACTACCGAGACGGGCCTGGTGGTGGCGTTGACCGGATTGTTCTTTCAGTATCTTCTCGATAGGACCTTCGGGCGTTGCAAGGCGTTCTTGGAAAGGCTTGAAACCGTCTGTACCCAGAAGTTGCATCGAGTTGTTCGTGGCAACGAAGAGGCACGGGTTTACCGGGTGGCTCAAGAGCGGGTCGTGAGTGCCTTTTCAGAGAAGCTTCGGGAGAGGGCGTTGGGGTAGTTTGTTTGTCCTGCATGTCGGGGTATGGCGTTGGTTCAGGGAATTGATCGAGAGAGAAGGATTTTTTCATGGGACGTTTTCAGGACGCCGGAGCGGATGAGGGAAATGAGACCGGCTTCGATATGTCTCCGCTCATTGATTGTGTGTTTATTCTGCTGATTTTCTTCATTGTCACCACAGTTTTCGTGGAGGAGACGGGGGTGGAAGTGGATAGACCCGAGGCCGCATCATCCGTACAGCTGGAAAAGACGAGTATTCTGATCGCACTGACGAGCAAGGGGGAAGTCGTCTACGGGGGCCGGGAAATCGGTGTGGGTGGGGTCTTCTCGGTCGTCAAGCGGGCTCTTGCAAAAGAGAAGGAGACCCCGGTGATCATTCAAGCGGACCGGTTGGCTCAGGCGGGCACCCTGACCCGGATCGTGGGAGAGGCGAGGCTGGCGGGAGCGGTCAAAGTTAGCGTAGCTACCCGCGCCGGAAATGGATAGGCGATGCTAAGGACTGGCAAGCAGACACCTCTGATCCTCAGGTGTGTTGAGGTGATCCTGGTCGTTATCGGCGCGGTACTGCTCACGTCGATTCTTTTCCTCATTCTTCCATTGACTCAGGCAATCAGTAAGCCCCCGCGTGCGGATGTTCAGCTTGCAGATTTTGATGCTGCGAACATTCCTCCACCGCCTCCGCCCATCGAGGATGAACCGGAGGAGCCGGAGTCGGAAGATGTCGAACCGCCGAAGCTGGAGGAAGATCTCCCTCTCCCGGATCTTTCTCAGCTCGAGCTGGCGATGAATCCCGGTCTGGGAGATGGGCTTCTTGGCGGCGATTTCACGATCAACCTGGACAAGGCCATTTCGGGTAAGAAGGACATCGATGCGTTGTTTTCGTTGAGTGACCTGGATCAGCCTCCTCGCGTGATTCATCAGACGCAGCCTGTCCTCACGGCTGCCATCAGAAAGAAGGCTCCGGGGACCGTCTGGATCGCGTTCGTGGTCAATGACAGAGGAAGGGCCGAGGCTCCCAAGGTGATGAGTTCCTCGGATGCGGTCTTTGATCAGGCAGCTCTCAAGGCTGTCATGCAATGGAAGTTTGAACCGGGAAAGCGGAAGGGCAAGCCTGTGCGCTTCCGGATGCGAGTTCCCTTTACGTTTCCGAAAGGATGATGACGATGATTCGGGTCTCAGTTCTGGTCGTTGGATTTGTTATGGCGCTGTCGTCTTGTGCTCTGGCCCCGAAGGAGGAGGCGATGGCGGGGGATGGTTCGCTTGAGTCGTCCGGAACCAAGAAGGATGACACTCCCGCATTATCCGCGAATTCCGATGCGACTTCCGCACCCGTCCGGCCTCCGGCAATCGCAGTGGATCCGGCCGGAGGTATTGTCTCCTCGGTGACAGCTAGTTCACTTTCGATCTGGAAGGATCCGGCCTTCAGGAAGCGATTCACCGAGAGTTATGTCGCGGAGACGGAGATCGAGCCGCTTGTTACGTTGGTCGAGCGTGACTTGATGCAAGAAGTCTTCGAGTTCATGTCTTCGGGCGATCTCGATAAGGCCCGTTCCCTCGTGAACAAGAAACGTGGCGATGAGGCCAGCGCGGTCCTTGATTTTACCCTGGCAAATATTCATTTCGAGCAGGATCGGCTTGAACCTGCCGCTCGAATCTACGAGATCGCCGTGGAGAAGTGTCCCAAGTTTCGACGAGCCTGGAAGAATCTCGGTCTGGCCCATGTCCGTCTTGCGGATTTCAATTCTGCTCTTCCCGCCCTGCTGAAAGTCATCGAGCTTGGAGGGGGCGATGGGCTGACCTTTGGCCTGGTTGGCTATTGTTATTACAACCTGGAGAACTTTCTCCCGGCGGAATCTGCATACCGAATGGCTTCCTTGCTTGATCCGAAGACGATGGACTGGCAGGTCGGGCTCGCGCGTAGTCTTTTCAAGGAGGAGCGGTTTGCGGATGCGGCCTCCCTTTGTGGCAGCATGATCGCCGGGAATCCCGATAGCGCGGATCTTTGGCTTCTGCAGGCAAATGCGTTTCTTGGTCTCGAGCGCCCCCTTCGCGCCGCCGAGAACTTCGAGATGGTTGATCGGATGGGGCGCTCGACGCCGGAGAGCCTGAACCTCCTGGGAGATATTTACGTCAGCGAGAACCTTCTTGAGCTGGGTGCCGCAACCTATATAAGGGTGATCGAGAAGGGCTCGAAGAATGAAGTGAATCGGGCGATTCGATCGGCGAAGAATCTGTCTGCCCGAGGAGGCACTGAATCTACGCGAAATGTAATTCAGAGTATTGAATCCCGCTACGAGAGCAGTCTCACGGGGGACCAGAGTAAAGATCTGTTGCGGTTGAAGGCGCGAATAGCTGTTGTTGAAGGGGCCGGAGAAGAAGAGATGAGGATCCTTGAAGAAATCGTCGAGCTTGATCCCCTGGACGGAGATGCCCTCATTCTGCTAGGGCGGTACTATGGTCGCAACGAAGAGTCGGAAAGAGCCGGACTGTATTTTGAGCGCGCCGCGGATCTCGAAGGTCATGAGCCGGAAGCGAAGCAGCGCCATGGACAAATGCTCGTGCGACTGGGTCGGTATACCGAGGCTCTTCCACTGCTCAAGCGATCACAGGTATTGAGGCCCCGTGACACATTGGACGACTATGTCCGGCAAGTGGAACGATTGGCTCAGACCCGGCGTTAACCCGGTGAAGTAAGTGTCACATTCTTCCCGCGAGAATGTTTTGAGGAACATTCAAGCGTCCTTCACTTTTGCTTCATAGAAGCAATCTAGGATGTCTGCACACGGGACAAATAGTTCGGAGGAGATCGTCTCCTCGGTCACCGTGAGGAAATCTTGTTTAAGGAGATTTTGCAGTGAGAAAGTTTCTCTTGGCCTCGGCAGTCGGTGTCTTTTCCTTGGCGGGTGTGGCGCACGCCGCGAACATTGATGTGTGCGGAGACATCTGTGTTCCCACGGCGTGGACAAGCGATAATGTTTACAATCTTACCAAGCAGATCTACGTCAAGCCAGGTGCAACCTTGACCATCGAGGCTGGAACTGTTGTGGCGAGCGTTCCTACCCCGAACGGCGCCGGTGGTCTCGCTGTCACCAAAGGCGCGCAGATCTTCATCTGTGGCACCGAGAGCGATCCGGTCATCTTTACCTCCACGGCGGATGTTGCTACGTGGACTCCGGATGCTAGCCATCCCACAGGTGGTGATCCGAAGACAGGTGTGTGGAGGGAGTCGGCGCTCGAGTGGGGCAATCTCACGATCATGGGGTGTGGCTATATTTCTGAGAATGCGACTCCGGGCAATGTTGCCACTTGTAACGCAAGTAATGTTGCTCAGATGGAAGGTCTGGTCCCCTCCGGTCCTGGCGATACCTCTGTTCTCTACGGAGGGGGGGACGACGATGACGACAGCGGGAAGATCTCATATCTGTCCATCCGGTACGGCGGTCGGGTCATCGGCCTTGCTAACGAGTTGAACGGCCTGTCTCTGGGTGGAATCGGTCGTGGGACCGATATCGACCACGTGGAAATCATGAACAACGTTGATGACGGCATCGAGATCTGGGGTGGAGCCGTCAACATCAAACACTTCAGCATCTGGAACATTGGTGACGACAGCTTTGATGTGGACCAGGGTTGGCGAGGGAAGGCTCAGTTTGGTCTCATCGTTCAAGGCTACAGCCTCGACGCAAGCCAGGGTTCGGGTGTTGGTGACAACTGTTTCGAAACCGATGGAGCCGAGGATTCCGACTGGCAGCCTCAAACCGCGGCGACAATTTTGAATTGCACTGTGATCGGTCAGCCCCTCGATGGCGACGGTGGAACCGCCTGGCGGGATAACGCCAAGGTGCAGTATCGAAAGTGTATTTTCATGGATCTTGGCGAGCGTCTGGTTCGCTTCGATAATCTGGATGGCGACGGTGCAAACGGCTACGGGTTCAATGGCACGCTCTCCTGGAAGGATCACTGGACGACCCAGGCTACCTATCGTGAGCCCGTGAATGGCTGTTCGAATCCGGAAGAGATCTATGGCTGCCAGATCCAGGATGGAAATCTGAATGAGATCAAGGACAGTGTCTTCTTCCGCAACCTCGCCCCGGACGCTTACACCGAGGCCAAATGCGTGGGCGTCTTTGATGCCAACTGCCTTCCCCTTTGTGACAACGTTCTGATTCCAGGAGTCGCTGATGTTGACGGTCCGGTCAAGGCGATCACCCGGGCACCCCTCGTCACCCGTGGTGGCAAGGATATGCTTCGGGTGACTTTCCTCGATCCTCGGGCGAACAACGAAGCTACGACTTGCGAGACCGCCACTCCCGACAATGGGTTCTTCTGTCCCACCAAGTACCGTGGTGCATTCGACCCGGCAACGAACTGGCTCGGCAGTTGGACTTCCTCGTTTGCCTACGGATTCACCCCCAACTATCAGGTGCGTTGCTTCGATATGAAGGTCGGAGGCCCGAATCCGGCGGCTACCCTGAAGCTGACCCGAACTCCGCAGGGTTTCGTGGCATCCATCGTCGATCGTCAGGGTTGCTGGCGGTGCGTGTGTGAGGAGCTTCGAGTCACCAGTCCTCGGAGCGCCGAGTTTGATTGCGGTCCGGTGACCGTTTCGATTTCACTGCAAGGTGGCGTGATCAGTTTCAGCGCTGGCCCGTTTCAAGGGACCCTCTGCCCCCAGTAATTCGCTGTGAGTCAGGGTCGTAGTAAAGAATACGCTCCCGACCCGTTTTTGCGGGTCAGCCCTTGTCGATGGGCCCTTGGGCCTATCGTTCTGGGACCTCCATTTCGGTGGGGGTCCCAGTTTTTCTTGACCGAAACCAAGAACAGGCGTCTGGCAGAGTGGACAAGAGATTCACCCGTATGTCGCCTCGTTCGCAAAGATAGCGTGGAACCGAATGATTTCAAAATCTCCGTTCATTGTGTTGACTGCCGTTTTCATCGGTCTGGTCGGTACCCTTGTCGTTGTCCTCAATCTTGCCTCGGACCCCACTGCGGAGGCGGATTCGATTGAAAGCCTCCTCCCTGGATCGGAACGTGGTTTTCAAACAGCGGAAGTCAGAACCAGAACGATTGCGGAGTTGCTGGAGGACGAGACGATTGAACCTTTCCGCTTCCAGCTTCTTGAGCTGGCCTACGAAGCGGCCTCCTCGATGCCATTGCATCCTCACATCAAGAACCGTTCCAGGGCCCAGGAGGAAGTCTTCCGGTCTTCTGTCGAGTTGGGGCAGATGCGTACTGCGTTTCGATACGCCCGAGGAATTGAGAACTGGCGACGAGGGGTTGCTTATGGAAAGCTCGCCTATCTTTGTGTTGAGGGCGGTAAGGAAGAAGCTGGTGACCGGCTTATCCATCTTGCGGAAAAGGAAGTCGAGAGGGGGGAAACCCAACAGTGGCGTGTCGATAGGATTCGGGTCGAGATCGGCAGGGTTTATGCGTTGCTGGGTGACGACGAAAAAGCCGACTCCTGTGAGATGGGTCTTGAAACTTCGGAACTTGGAAAGATCGACAGTGTACGGGCGGGGCTTTTTCCGGACGTTGACTTCGAGGCCTATTTGCATGAGCTGGATGAGACCTTGACGACGCCGAACTTCGATCAGGCCCGGAATGCTCTTGCCGTTTGTGCAAGGTTATTTGATCGTTTCTATGAGGATGCGGGGCGCCGAGCGCAGCTTGAAGAGAGGGTCAAGACTTCCTGGAGGAGGCTGCCTCTTCAAGTGAGAATCGAACTTGTCCTTGAGCTTGTGGAGTCTGCCATCGCTCACACTGATCGGGAGAAGGCATTGTCGCTCGTCAACGATGCTGAAACACTATTCGAAGCAGTGGAATGGATCGCCCAGGACCGGATCCCCCTGCTCGGGCGGCTTGCAAGCTTTCGGTATCGAGCCGGTGATGAAGAGGGAGCTCGAAGGCAGGCGGATGAAGCTCTCTCCTTGTTCGAGAAGGAGGTGCACACCATCGTCGACGTCTTTCGGTCCGAGACCCTCCTGCCTCTGGCTGAGTGCTTCATGATCATGGGAAGGAAAGAGCGATCTCGAACGATCTATGAACTCGCCGTGAAGCAAGGAATGGAGAATCCGAACTCCTGGCCTCGATCGGTTGATCTGACCTCCGCAAGCTGTTCCATGGCCAGATACAGTTTGGAGCCTTCCGAGGAGATCTGGCGTGACATGAAGGAGATCCTTACCGGGTTGGCTCTCGGCTGGTAGTCAAGTCAACGGAGAGTTTCCGGGTCTCTCGGGTACTCCTGGAGTCGACGGGCCGCCGATCTTTTTCCGATCTTTGCGGGGTCTTTACATTGTCATGTAAACTCTGGTCCTTCAACGCCTTTGACCTCTATTTCTTCCCCCTGGAGGAACCGTCTGTGTCGAATTCACTCATGGCCATCGATATCGGATCGAACGGGATCCGAATGTCCATTGTTCGGAAGACTTCGAAAGGAAGCTACCGCAGGCATTGCAAGGAGCGGTATTCGGTTCGACTCGGGAAAAGCGTTTTTACGACAGGGAAAATCGGCGACGAGGAGATGGCCAGCACCCTCTGCGCTTTCCGCCGCATGCGACGAGCCATGGATCAGCACGGTATTCAGCACTATCGAGCCGTGGCCACAAGCGCCTGCCGAGAGGCGGCGAACGCCAAGGTCCTTCTGCGTCGGATCGAGCGAAAGACGGGCATTCGGGTCGAAGTGATCAGCGGTATCCAGGAGGCACACCTCATTCGATCCGCCGTCACTGAATTGATGGACGTTCTCACTCCCACGTTGATCGTTGATCTCGGTGGGGGGAGTCTCGAGATTAACGAGCAGCAAGGCGATCGTTTGCTACGGAGCCACACGCTTCCCCTCGGCACTCTTCGATTGATGGAGAGGTTCGGTTGCGCGGGAGCAATTGGATCCAAGAAGGAAAAAAGGCTCCGACGGTTCATCGATCGGGCTCTGGAGGAAGCTCTTCCGTCAGGTCTGATCGAAGGCGGCGCTACCGTCGTGGCTTGCGGTGGCAATCCGGAAGAGCTTGCGAGGATAGCTCCTGCCAAGGGCCCACAGCTGTACGACCTACTGGATCTCAGGCGTCTCGACCGGGTTCTTCCTGATCTGCTAGAGCGCGATGTGGTGTCCCGCCAGAAGAAGTACGATATCGGTCGGTCCCGTGCGGAAGTAATATCCATCGCTGCGATCGTTCTCTCACGTCTTGGCCGACACGTCAGGTCGAGGTCCTTTGCGATTCCGGGAGTGGGACTTCGGGAGGGACTCCTGTTGTCTCTGCAGAAAAGGGTTGAGCAGAAAACGAGGAGGAATGCCGGGGACCAACGGCGGATTCCAGCTGTCTCCTGATTCGATTCGTGATCGGTTCGTTACCCACATGAAATCGTGAAGCGCCCTTTTTGAATGGGATTGAGGTATGTTGTGCCTCTTCCGATCTCGTTCTCGACGATGGTAATCGTGGATTCTTCTCGGTTGTCGCTCTCACACCCGACTCCTACTCTCCTCGACGCAAGAGCCGTGGTCCGGACTCCAGCTTGGTTCGTCAGGAAGCCCAGAGGTCGATCTCCCGGATCTTCGATCCGGTTTCGGGCAACATCAGCTGAGATTCGACTCCGACCGCTTTTTTTCAGGTTCACAGACTCCTTTGAACAACCGTGAAGTTGTGCACCGCGTGAATCTCATTCCTAACTTCTTCCGGGGAAGTTCGTAGGAAGAGTTGATTGATGTCATTTCGGAAATCACGGTCAGGAGCCCTAGAATGTATCCTCGCTTCCATGTTGCAAGAACCAGCGCTGCAAGAACCTGTGCTGCAAGAACATGTCATTTCTTCCTGCTCCTCCTGGTGCCACTCCTCCTCTCTGCCTCCCAAGCCGAGGCATCGTCGCCGGATTGGCCTCAGTTCCGAGGCCCTGAGCGAGACGGAAAATCTCCGGCTACGGGTCTCCTCAGCGAATGGCCGGAAGGCGGGCCGGCTCTTGTCTGGAGAGTCGGAGATCTGGGTGGTGGTTATTCATCCGTATCAGTGGCAGGCGACAGCATCTACACCCTGGGGGATGTTGGCCGTGCCCAGTATGTTTTTCGACTCAAGCGTGCTGATGGCTCGCTGGTGTGGAGGGTCAAGATCGGCCGGGCCTGGAAAGACAAATATCGGGGGCCCCGATCCACTCCGACGGTCGATGGGGATCGGATCTTTGTCCTGAATACCGAGGGAGATCTCTCTTGCCTGGACAAGAAAGAAGGGGAGGAGATTTGGCGCTGTCGACTCACCAAGGAATACTCGGGCATGATGATGAAGTATCGGGATCGGATTGACTGGAAGTTTTCGGAGTCTCCTCTCGTGGATGGTGAGAGGGTCATCGTGACTCCGGGTGTCCCCGATGCAGCCCTGGTAGCCTTGAACAAGAAGACCGGCAAAGAGATCTGGAAGACGTCCATGCCTCCGTTCGGAGAGAAGGGGGCGGATGGCGCGGGCTATTCGTCCGTGGTGGTCGGGCAGGGAGCAGGGGTTCGTCAGTATGTTCAACTACTCGGTCGAGGAGCGATCGGCGTCGAGGCGAATACCGGGCGATTCCTTTGGGGATACAATAGAATTGCGAACGGTACAGCTAACATTGCCACGCCGGTCGTTCACGGAGATTCTGTTTTTGTTTCGACCGGATATGACACCGGGTCAGCTCTCGTCAGTCTGGCCTCCAAGGGGCAGGAAGTCGAGGCGGCGGAAGACTACTTTCTTCAGCCCAAGACGATGCAGAACCATCATGGGGGAGTGATTCTTCACGAGGGTTATCTCTATTCCGGAACCGGGCACAACAAGGGGTTCCCGCTCTGTCTGGAGCTGAAGACCGGAAAGGTCGCCTGGGGGCCCATCCGGAACAAAGGCCGTGATTCGGCCGTGATCTCCTACGCCGATGGCCATCTGTATTTCCGCTACCAGAATGGCCTCATGGTTCTGATTGAGGCGAACCCGAGAGAATACCGGGAGAAGGGATCGTTCATGATTCCCGACGTGGAGATGGAGAGCTGGGCCCAGCCGGTGATCGCGGGAGATAAGCTCTACTTACGGGAGCAGGAGAATCTCTTCTGTTACGACATCCTTGCCAACGAGGGGTAGACCATCGTGATCGAATGGTCGGGGATTGGAGATCGGTTGGACCGAATCGCTCACTGTTTCTCGAATACGCATCCCCTATCGGTAACTCGTTTTCCGGCCTTCCTGAGATCGGAGCTTTCCCTGATGCTGGTCTCTTACCTGGAAAAACCAGGTCGACGGGGTGGTCGTTGATTTTTCCATGAAGTAGAGAGGATCGAGATCATGCGGCGTCTCACGCTCTCTGGTTTGACCGTGCTCATCGCCCTCGCCTGTGGCGGCTCTCCAGCCCGGAGCCAAACCCCAGTCCCAAACGTCCGGGCGGTTTGGGTGGAGCTGATGGGCTCCTGGTATGGCGGTGACGTTCAGCAGCTCGAGGCGCTTTTGATGCGCCTGGAAGGCCTTCTTGAAAAGGCCCCGGATGATGCTGGTAAGAGTCATTGTCATTACTACACAGGACTTGCCTACCGCCAGAAGAGTGCTCTCTTGTCGCAACAAAGAGACGATCTTCTCACTGCAGCAAAGCACTTCGAGGCTGCGATCGAGCTGAACTCTGAATTCGCGGAAGCACACGCTTTTCTTGCCAATGTCTATCGCATGTTGATCGGGAGCGGCAACCCGGACCCCGCCTGGTTCCACCGGACTCGTGAACATCGTGAGGCCGCTCTTTCGATTGCTCCAAACAATCCGGCCGTTTTGATGTTGGAGGCTTCGGCTCTGATTTTTATTCCCGAGAACCGGGGAGGAGACATCGAACAGGGTCTGGAAACTGCCTTCGAAGCAGCCGGTCGATTCGAACTCGGTCCTCAAACTCCGGAAACCGAGTGGGCGCGAGTCCACACCTGGGCCCTCATCGGGACTGCCTATCAACGAGAAGGGCGCCCACGCGAGGCCTTGTCCGCATTCAAGAAGACGCTGGAGCTGGAAAAGAACTGGTCCCATATCAAGAATACCGTGGTTCCAGAACTGAGGCGGCAAACCGAACAGCTGGAGAAGAGCGAAAAGTCAAAGTAGCTCCTGGTTCGCAATGAAATCGCGGAATCCGGAACCACCGTCAATTGGCCGGAGTGATGACATGATGGGGGAGATGATCTGGCTGGCCCCGGATTCTAGCGGGGCCAGCCTATCACGATTACTCTTCCGTGATCCGGACCTGGAGAGTTACCGCGTTCGTGACGCTCCACCCCAGGGGATTTCCGGCGCCCGCATCCTCGATGACCCCTTGGAGAGTCATCGTTATCGGCGCGGGAAGACCCGGGAGACTCGAAACGACGAACGGTGTTTGATCTGGTCCCATTTTCCGGGTGGTGGTTCCCGAGCAGGCAAGCGGCGGGATGTCAGCGCCGGTCAGGCAGAGGAATGGTCTTGGACTGACCTCCGTCATGAATGGGGTCGGGTTGATCGTGTGTCCAAGAGAGTTTCCACCTGCCAGGAGCTCCTGCTCGTTTGCCGAGCGGCCGACCCAGCCCCACAAGATGTATCGACCTGTCGGTCCAAGAGGCGCCGAATCGAGTGAAACGGTAAAAGGTGTGCGTGGGCTCACGGTTACTGTGCCCGGAAGTTCGTTAATGCGCAGTACCTCAACAACCTCGCCCTGACCCGAATTGACGCTCCCTGTTCCATAGGGCTCATTGATCCGCGCCACGTGGAGGACGTCGTGGGTTAGAAGGCCGTCCCCGTCGAGATCCTCTCCGGCATCCTTCTCGTTTACCTGGTAGGCAATGGTGTGTTCGGAGCGGCTCATCTCACTCCGGATTTCCAGGCCCAGGTTGGTGAGGAGACCGGTTGAAGCGTCATACAGGTGAACCACCCTGTCCATCCTGTCACCGTCGCCGTTGAGGTCCGCTCCCTGTCGGCCCTCCCGCACGTCGATGAAGATACGATTCCCGTAGGGCAAGACCCGATCGAGCTCGGGAACGACGCTCGTGTTTGTCACGCGCTCCGTGTTGCCGTCGTAGACGAACACGACATCGTCATCGGGATTGTTGAACTCACCATCGCCATTGAGATCGACTGCGCCGACCCGGCTCTCATCCACGGTGAAGCTGAGGAGTTTGCCGACGCCGTTCACCTTGATCGAAGAACCTTGGATCGGGAATCCGATGTTGGTCAGCCGATCGGTTTCTGGATCCCAGGCATGGAGGATCAAGTCGAGAAAATCTCCATCCCCGTTCAGATCGGTGAGTCCCTGCTGGGTTTCATTCACTTCGATCGAGACCAGGTCGCCGGTCACGTCGGGAATTCCCGCGACCCCGAGATTGGTGATTTGCAGGGTGTCCGCATTGTAGGAGTGGGTCACGAGATCGAAGATGTCTCCGTCGCCGTTGCGGTCGGCGAATGCCTGATCAAACTCGTCGACCGCGAAAAAAACCTCGCTGCCAAGGATGTCCGGGCTGCCATCGCAGGTGGAGGCCAGTCCCAGATTGCTGAGGATCTCCGTCCGGTGATCATAGACGAAAACGACCTGATCGTCGAGATCTCCGTCCGCATTGAGGTCTTCGGATTGGCGCCCTTCGTCAACATAGAAGCTAAGGAGTGGACCTTCTACGATCGGGCAGTAGCAATCGAGTCCGAGATTGGTCAGCTCCTGGGTCACTGGATCATAGACATGGATGACCCAGTCATCATCATCTCCATCTCCGTTGAGATCGGTGTTGCCTTGCCCTCGCTCCGAAATGCTCGCCGCAAGGAAGTCATCGCTAACCCGGAACGTGACGGAGGAAGCGCCCAGGTTGCGCGTCACCGGCGTGACGCCGAGATCCACGTTGAAAAGGATCGAAGTGTCATTGGTGTCGCCGTCTCCGTTGAGATCCGTGCCTTCTTCCCGAACCTCGAACGCCAACCGTCTCGGAGATTTGCCAATGAATGAGATGGAGGTCACGCCCAGGTTGGTCGCCTCTCCGGATTCGCGATTCACAATGTGAAAGACATTGTCATCCGAGTCTCCGTCCCCGTTCAGATCGATTCCACCCTGAGCACTCTCCCGGACGTTCATCAGAATCCAGCGACCGTGCAGTTGAGGAGGGCGTCCTGAGCGGTTCGGCGCGAGGCCCAGGTTGCGAATCTCGAGGGTCCGAAGGTCGACGATGTGGAGGACCCGGTCGTCCATGTCTCCATCGCCGTTCCGATCTTCGCCGACATCCTCCTCCCGGATCTGGATGAGGAGGAATGGCTCCTGCGAATTAGCTTTGTTGATCTTTCCTGCGACTCCGAGGTTCTGCACGTCCCGGAGGTTGGGTACGCCCCAGGCGGAGGAGACCGAAAAGAGGCACGCAGCGGCTAAAATCGTGCTGCAGAGGTGACGGGTAGCGTCGCTATTTCGTCCCATGATGGTCTCCTCGATTCTCTTTGTTAAGGAAGCACCGCGTACCCGCGACATCCATTGTCCCCTTCAAGCCACATCATAAGCCAAGTACGACGGTCTTTTCAACCTCTTGCGGGCCCGGCCATGCCTTGCGGGGAAAGGCTAGAAAGAGGTCGTGCCGTTGCCTCTTGAGCCCTTCATTCAGCGACGCTTCGATCGTCTGACGTTTCCCCGCAGCCTCTCCGGTGTTCTTCGGTGGGGGCAGGTTGAAGCCTCTCTGGATTCCTGGTAATCTTGATGGGAGTTAGAGAGATTTCCCTTGGACTGTAACCGGATGTTCCAAAAAGAATTATTGAATCAAAGGAGGTTTTATGATTCACCGCAGGCTAGGAATCATGGGGGGAGCGAAAGGGCTCGCGATTGTCGCAGCGTCAGTCTTCTTTCTCCACGGGCAGATGGGGCGAGCTTATCCCGATTTTCGCACCATCGACGGGTCGGGCAACAACATCGCCAACCCGGACTGGGGTGCAGCTGACACCCAGCTGATCCGAAAGGCTACAGAGTCTTACGGCGATGGGATCGAAACCCTGGCCGGGGCGACCAGGCCGGGCCCCCGGGAAGTCAGCAATGCAGTGTGTGCTCAGTTCGTCAGTATCTTCAATCCGGAAGGGGCATCGGACTTTGTCTGGCAGTGGGGACAGTTCCTCGATCACGACATCGATCTCACCGAGGGCGGTGTGGAAACGGCGGATATTGCAACTCCCCTGGATGACCCGTTCTTCCTCGGTAGCCCGATTTTCTTCACCCGGTCTATTTTTGATGCGGCGACCTCCGTTCCCGGAGTTCCCCGTCAGCAAATGAACCAGATCACGTCTTACATTGACGGGTCGAACGTGTACGGTTCCGATGCGGTTCGCCTTGCCTTTCTTCGGGATCCTTCCGACTCGATTTTCCTGAAGACGAGTCCTGGCAATCTTCTTCCGTTCAACACGGCCGCATTGCCGAACGCCGAAGGCCCTGGCTTCGATTCAGATGAGTTCTTCATCGCCGGAGATGTTCGAGCCAACGAGCAGGCAGCCCTCGCCTGCATGCACACTCTCTTCATGCGGGAGCACAATTTTCTCGCCCGGAAGATTCGAATCCGACGGCCCGACCTGAACAACGAACAGGTTTTCCAGTACGCACGACTTGTGATCGGCGCTGAAATCCAGGCCATCACTTACAACGAGTTTGTTCCCGTTCTTCTCGGCCCTGGCGCTCTTGATCCGTATGCGGGTTACGATGCGGGAGTGGACGCGAGCACGGCGAATTTCTTCTCCAGTGCGAGCTACCGTTTCGGTCACAGCATGCTCTCGACCACCCTCCTCAGGCTTGACGAGAATGGACAAGAGACGGTCGACGGTCACCTTTCGTTGTCGGATGCATTCTTTAACCCGACCCGAATTCTTGATGAGGGGGGAATTGCCCCGATCTTGCGCGGTCTTGCGACCCAGGTCCAGCAGAACGTTGACACTCAAGTTGTGCCCGACATTCGGAATTTCCTTTTCGGTCCTCCGGGCGCGGGCGGTTTCGATCTGGCATCTCTGAACATCCAGCGTGGCCGGGACCACGGACTCGCCGACTACAATTCGGCGCGAGTCAGCTACGGACTGGCTCCGGTTGCTACGTTTGCCGACATCACCTCGAGCATCGAGCTTCAGGCCGCTCTTGAGCAGCTTTATGGCAACGTCAACGATATCGATCCTTGGGTGGGTGGGTTGGCGGAAGACCATGTTCCCGGCGCTCTCGTCGGTGAGCTACTCTTTACGGTTCTCAAGGAGCAGTTCGAGCGAATGAGAGATGGAGATCGATTCTTCTATCTCGAGTATTTCGATGCGTCAACGATTGCAGCGATTGAAGACCAGACTCTGTCCAGGATCATCACCCGGAACACGGAGATTTTGCCGGGAGAGCTCCAGGACGACGTCTTCATCGCCCAGTAGTCGATCGAGATTTCCTGCAGACGTAATCCAGGATCAAGACAAAGGCCAGCGCTATCAAGCGTTGGCCTTTTTTGATGGCTTTGGCAACTTCAGGGTTCGTTTTGTGGTGTTCCTGGTTCCTCCTTCGCGCAAGCTTGTGCTACATTGATAGGCCCTGGGACTTTGCACCTGTCGGTTGATCTCCTTACAGATCGGAGTATCACCGTGCGGATTTACGACTCCAACACTCCCCATCAAAAGATGCGGACTCTCCTCTTCGTTGCGATCCTTCTCGTTGTTGTTTCTCCTGGTGCCACTGGCGCCTGGGGGATGGAGGTCGAGCGTTTCCTCTTCGAGTCCGTGCTTTCCTCCGAGTCTTCCTCGCAGCGAGGAATCCTGACCGCGGAAGTGCTCGGTCTGCGTCCTGGTGATCGTGTCCGGGGTCAGCAGATCGTGTTTGAGTTGTTACCGGGCCTCATCGCCGAGGGTCGGATTGAAGGAGTCAAGAATCCAGCTCTTTCCGATGCTCTGGTCTTTGGTTCCATCGACGACCATCCCGGAGGCTGGTTTCACCTGGTGGTGAACGGGGAGGTTGCGGCCGGGGAGATCTCGCTTCCCGGAGTCGGGCATTTCCTTCTTCGGCCCGATGTTGGCGATGAGGGCCATGTGGTTCGGAGGGTCGATCCTCGACATCGTTTACGTTGTCTCGGTGCAGTCGATCCCGGGGATTTTTTCGAGGGGACGGGATCTTTTGCGAGTGCGAGAGGGGCTTCCGATTGTGCCCGGGGTTATCCGCTTTTGATCGACCTCATGGTGGTCTACACACCTTCTTCGCGGGCCGCGTTGGGCGGAGTCGCCGCGATCGAGGCGGTGATTGACTCTCACGTCGACTTTACCAATGCGGCGTATGAGAGGAGTGGGGTTGCTCATCGTCTTCGACTGGTCCACGCGAGCGAGATCGCCTATATCGAATCGGGAAACTCGCTCACGGATCTGGCCCGGCTTCGCGCTCTTTCGGACGGTTTTCTCGATACTGTTCATCCGTTGCGGGATCAATTCGGGGCGGATCTTGTGAGCTTGGTCAATACTTCAGGCTCGGCGGGTACGGGCTACAAGATGGACGTGTTGGGGCCTCAGTTCGCTTCGTCGGCATTTAGCGCCATCGGGCATGATGTGGGCGGAATCGTCCTGGCACACGAGACGGGGCATAACCTGGGTTGTGACCACAACAATGGTGCGGGCGCCGCCCAGACGATCTTTTGTTATTCATTCGGTCATCGCACTCAAGGGCAGGAGTTTCGGACCATCATGTCGAACTCTCCCGGCACCTACGTTGATTTCTTTTCCAGTCCGGATCTGGATGTGGGGGGGCTGGCCCTGGGAGTCTCTGGCGATGGTTGTCCACAGACTGCGGCTCACAACGTGCGCTCCCTCAACAATGCGGCTGCGACCGTGGCGCAATTTCGCTCCACGGTCATCCCCGAGGAACTGCATCTTGCCTGTCGTTACGGCAACGTGAATGCTGCGGGTGGAAGTACGGTGGATGTTCTCTTTGTCAACGATTCGGCCGGGCTCGGTGAGGCAAGGGAGGTGATCCTTGGGCAAGACGACTCTCTGAAGATCAGCATGTCTCTTCCGCCTTCGATGCCGGTTGCCGCTCCTTTTGTGGTTTACGTGTTCACGGTCTTGCCGGATATGGCGAGCTCGCGAAGTTTGCCGGCTGGCATCGGAACTTTTTGTCTGGCCAATCCAATCACCGATCAGAATCCACTCGGGTTGCGAGCAATCTTCAACAACAAGGGATTCAACAACGTCTTGGGCAGCGCCACTCGCCCGTCGACTCCGGCTCCGAGTGATCTTGTGTGCCTACCCCAGGGTGCGCAGCGCACCGGGTCAGTCTTTCTGCAGGGAATCATTGATGACACCCAATCCTGTCATGGGTTGGTCGCGATAACAAACGGGGTCGTGCTCCGATTGGAGTGATTCCCTGCGCGAAATGGGGCCAGGTCTTCACACCACGCCTCATTCCTTCTCTGACGCGTTCCTTCTCCTGCTTTCAACGGTTCCCTCCTCTCGGACGGATTTTGTCCGCTGTGGGGGCGTCTGGGTGCCTCCAGAGCAAAACCACTGGAAATTCTGGATTCTTTGAAATAGAATTACGCGTAATTCGTAAGAAAGGAGGCGCCATGGCCAAGAAATCACCGAAGAAGATGACGGAGGAGGGCCTTTGGACCCTCGTCAAGAAGAAGATTGCCGAGCAGGGAATCCGACTCGAGGAGGTGCTTGAGATCCTCTCCACCACGGACGAGGCGGATGTGAAGGTGATCTGCGCGGTGGATGATCTTTCCTCGAGCTTGATCGAGCTCGGGGACTCCACGCGAGACCAGGTCTTGATGGTCCGGGTGGATGCAACAACCACCGAGCAGCTTGACGCCTGGTCCGAGAGCGGTGCGGTCAAGAGTCGTTCGGAGGCGGCCGCTCTCTTCATCAAGGAGGGATTGAAGCTGCGAAGCAAGGAGCTGGGGGAGTTGCAGGAGTCGATCGATGCGGTCAAGTCGGCCAAGGCAAAGTTGCACAAGAGGGCGAAGAAGGTCTTCGGGGGAAGTTTTCCGGATAAAAAAAAGGAGTGAGAACGATGTTGCTCAGTCGATGGATGCTCAGGTTGTTTGTGGTTGTCCTGCCGATCCTCGCCGGAACGAGCGGGAGTGCGGAGGAGTTCCGGGACCACGCTCTCGAAACGTTCGACAGAGTCTGGCAGATCGTTCGGGATACTCATTTTGACCCGGACCTGAACGGAGTCGACTGGGATGAGGTCAAGGCAGAGCTTCGACCTGATGCAGGGGAAGCGAAGAACAACGGGGATCTTCGGCGGGTAGTCACCTCGATGCTTTCTCGTCTCGGTCAATCTCACTTTGCGATCGTTCCGGGAGAGACGGAGTGGCCAGAGGATGCTTCCGCGGATGAACGAGCTCTTGAGGAAGCGCTCGCCGCCATACCCGCGTTCGAGTCTCGTGCGACTCCTGGCATTGACGTTCGGCTACTCGATGACCGAGTTGTGGTTTCGGAGGTTCGTGAAGGTCATCCCGCAGCATTTGCGGGAGTGAAGACGGGCTGGCAAATCTTGACTCTTGATGGCCAACCGATGTCTGACTCGCTCAAGTACATTTCGGATGAGATGAAGAGGAGAGGGATGGGGGATGCGCTCGAGCGAGAGCATGCGGTGATCGTGTGGGGTTTCGTTCGGTCGAGGCTGGCGGGGGAAGAGGGAAGCCGGATCGACGTCGAGTTTTTGAAGGGCGATGGTTCACGGGAGTCCCTGGAGCTTGCGAGGAAGCCTTCTTCGTGGCCCATGGAAGCTACCGGGGGGATGCCTGCGTTTCCTGTTGAGGTGACGTCTCGAACGGTTGCGCCGTCGATCACCGTGATTCGAATTGTCGGCATGTGGTTGCTCGGGGTCGTACCTGCTTTCGACGAGGCTTTTGGCCGTTCTCGATCGAGCCGGGGAATGATTCTCGATCTTCGGGGGAACCTTGGCGGAATCTCGACCATCGGTCAGGCGGTTGCCGGGGCTTTCGTGTCAAAACAGGAGCGCCTGGGGAAGTTCGTGATGCGGGGTCAGGAGATACCGATGCCGATTCTTCCCCGCAAGGTTTCCCATGGTGACGAGATTCTCGAACCGTACGACGGACCTCTGGCGATCTTGATTGACGGCCAAAGTGGAAGCACAACCGAGCTCTTTGCAGCCGCCCTTCAGGACATGGGACGGGCCCTTATCTTCGGGGAGCCCTCCATGGGAGCAGCCCTTCCTTCGGCACTGACTCCGTTGCCCAACGGGGACAAGCTTCTTCATGCGATCGCCGATTTCATCCGACCCTCCGGGGGCAGTCTCGAGGGACATCCAGTTGTTCCGGATCACGCGTCTCCCCTCACCCGGGAGTCTCTTCTCGAAGGGCGAGATCTCGCCATGGAGTCGGCGGTGCAGTGGATCGAGAAGGTGAGTGGCAAGGATCGATGAGGAGGGGGGGGGCGACGCTTCTGTTCCGGATCCGGAAAGTTGAACGTTCGGGATCGAACGACTGAATGAGTCGACCTGGGGTGCGTTTGTCCTGGATGGTGACTGGCGTTGAGTCAACGGCGACGGGTTTGACTCAACGATCCGGGCTCGGCCGCGGAGGTTCTTTTCTCCCGGTGCGGCCGAACCCGTTCCTTGGCTATTGAATCTTCACGACGAAACCGTTCGTCACGCTGAAGGGAACGGTGCCCTGAGAGCAGTTGTCTTCGATGATCCCTTGGACGGTCACCGTCACCGCTCTCCCCAGACCGGACGGAAGCGAAGCGAGCTCGAAAACACCACTGTCGGGAATGACGGGTATCGGTCCGGGAACGTTGTCGATTCCAAGGCTTTCCTCGTAATCAAGGCTATTCCATATTCTGATCGGACTCCGAGTTGCGTTCACGAAGAGGCCAAAGCACATGGGGCCCAGGCCTCGTGGCAAGTTTACCTCGTCCTTTGGGCTCGGTTCGCCCAGCCACACGTAGATGCAGGCGTTCGTCGGATTCCCATCCCCCTGCCGCGAGCCGGGCTCCGCCAGGGTCAAGCTGACAGGCGTTGCTTGGGTGAGCGAGATCTCCCGGGCGAGGCCGCCTGCCATGCCGTTGAGGAGTAGGACGTCTTCGACCGGACCGCAACTTGCGTTCACTGTCCCGGCACCACAGGCAGCGATGGACGAGGGAGCGACAACAAAGTTGGCCTGGACCGTTGAGTCGGAGCCGCCCATCGGGACGGTCGTGTGGACAGCGCCTGCATCGGGGATGACGAGCGATCCGGACTCCACCGTCCAGCCGGTGAAGACGAATCCCGGCTCGGCCCCGGCGATGAGGGTGGCGAGTTGACCCTCTCCGTAGGCGTAGGTTCCCTCGGGCCGGCTGGTCATTGAGCCACCGGCCGTGCTCTGAAGGGTCAAGTTCGCATAGTTGTCCCAGGTCTCGAGCTCGCCGGTTGGTGTGAGGTCTCTACCAGCGAATGCGGGATGATCGCGACCGTAGCGTGTCGCCCTGAAGATGGAGTTCGTCTGGCCGGGACCTTGTGGCCCGGGGATATCCATTGAACCGAGGATCCCGCCGTCGGTGACGGGGTTCACGTATTCCCAGACCACCTGTCCGTCCCGGGTCACTTCGAAGATTGTGCCGGACGCGCCCGAGTCAATGAGGGTATTGTTGTTCGGAAGCCGTTGGACGCTCGAGATGAACACGGAGAAGAAATCGGTGTTGGGAGTTGCCTCGTACGTCCACGTGGGAGCCGTCGGCTCATAGGCGGAGCCCGGTGTGTGGGAGTAGGTGAATCCATCGACCGGTGGGACGATTTCGTCAATCGTTGAGAAATCAGCGTGATTGAACCTGCTTCCTCCGTTGTTGAAGACCAGGATGTTGCCGGCTCCCGGCAGGCCGGGCTTGATCCACTGGGTGTCGTGTTGCCCGAAAAGCTGTCGATCGCTGAGATCTCCGGCGCGGTAGGTCTCGGGATTCCCCCAGCGGTAGAGAATGTCTCCTCCCATTCCGCTGTTGCCTCCAGCGTGGCTCGCTGCCTCGGCGGTCGTCGTACTGTGATCGATGACCCAGGCCTCGCAGAAGTGCCGGACTGAGACGATGATCTGGTCCAGGTCCGGGTTGTACTCCATCGCGTTGGTGTGGTTCCAGTTGTTTGAAGTGTTGAAGATGTAGTTGATGTCGACAAGTTCGGGATGGTCATCCACCATGGCGAAGTTGTCCTTGGTCTTGTCATGATCTTGCACGAGATGATCCCAGAGGTGCCATTCCCAGACGATGACGCCAGGAAAGGCAATCTCATAGATGGCGAGGGGCTTGAGGTCGTCGTCAAGCATGCTCGGATCGCGTCCCGCGTCGATCGATTCCTGGTTCGAAAAAGAATCGCGAGAGATCATGAGCACGTTGCCGTTGGGAAGGGGCTCGATATCGTGATGTGCATCCGGGTCGTCATACTCCCAGATGACGGTTCCTTCCCAGGTCAGCTCCGCGAACGAGGTTCGTCCCTTGGCGAGTAGGTTACCGTTGTCGAGCAGATAGCCCGGGTGGGTGTTGTCGTTCCCTTTGTCCCAGGTGTGAACGACGAGGCCGGCGTTGTCGATCAAGTAGGTGAGGCCGCCCTTGGAGAGCATGGTGAAACCGTCGAAGGCTCGCGGATCATTCTGAAACAGCCCGACTGTTTGCTGGGCAGTCGCCATGCCACTCATGCCCAGAGTCACGATCAGCCAAAGTGCAAGATTCAGCAGTTTCCTCATGATGTAACTCCTCATATTCGAGGTGCTGGCCAGGCACGGTTCATGCGGGGTACGGGTCGTTCTTTGCGTTGGGTCGTCTTCTGGAAGGGCGGCCTCGCCCCATCTTGACGCTTCGAAGGGGAAAGGTCACTAGAATTCGGCAGAATCCAGCGAGCGGTCGAAAGACGCGGAGTGAAACGAGGAGGCGAACGGGGACGCCAACGCATTCTGAGCCTTTCGGATAGCGTGATAAATCGACGGTGAATCGTAAAGCTCACTCGGATCACCTTGATCGGGACGCTCCCTGCTTAGCAAAACCCACTCGCGGAAACCCTTGGTAAGAGCTCGGGCAAAACCGCTCCCCTGAATGGTATTCTCCGGCAGGGGGACGTGAGAGGTTTTCTGTTTGCGTCGCTCTCGTAGATCCAATTGGTGTTGAGCACGAGACAACCGGGGACACACAATCATGAGGCGATATCGAATCTTCAGGACAGAAGGAGCTCTTTTTTGCGCCGCGGGCACCTCACCCACTGGCTTTGCCGTCGGCCTCGCCGCGGCGATCGTTCTGTCGGGAGCCTTCTTCGGGTGCACGACGGTCAGCGAGATGCTGAAGGCCACCGAGAATCCGACCGCCCGGATCTCTTCAGCCAGATTTTCGGGTCTCGATGCAGAGTCGATCAGCGTAACGTTTGACGTGGAGATCACGAATCCTTACCCGGTTTCGTTGCCTCTGCTTGGGCTCGACTATCGGCTCTCGAGCGCCGGTACTCCATTCCTGACGGGGGCGGCGAAAGACACCGGGGCGATCCTGCCGGGTGATAAGAAGATCGTTCCCGTGATGGCGAAGATTCCTTTTCTCGCCACTCTTGCGCTGCTTGAAGATGTTCGGCCGGGAAACGTTGTTCCCTACACGGCATCGTTTACGATCAACGCCAGGGCCCCCGGCCTGGGAGTGGTCCATCTCCCGCTTGAGACAGATGGTGAGTTTCCGATTCCGGTGCCCCCAAGGGTTGGGGTTTCTAGCCTCGACTGGGAATCCCTCTCTCTTACCAATGCGGTCGCGGTCTTGAACATCGAGGTGACGAACGGGAACGATTTCCCGTTGAGCATGACTCGGCTCGCGGTGGATCTTGCCCTCGCGAAGGCAAGCATCGCAACGACCACGATCGAGGAGCCTCATTCCTTTGGCGCTGGCGAGGGAAGAGTGTTGCCGGTTCGGCTTTCGCTGCGTCCCGGCCAGCTTGGCATGGCGGTCTTTCGCATGTTGTCCCAGTCGTCGGTGAGCTATGACCTTGCTGGCGATATCAGTTTTTCGACCGGCTTCGGTGCCCTCAGCTTGCCGATTTCCAGCTCGGGAACAACGCCGATGTCTCGGCTCGGGAGTCCGTGAGTCCTTCCAGCTAGCCATGGTATCTAGCGATCCGACGCTCCTGAGAGTCCCTCCCCAAATGAATCCCCAGGTGTTCCGCGGAAGATTGCTGCGTCGCCGAACGAGAGTGCTTTCCACCATCCACTTTCTCTTCGGTAGACATTGACTCGTCCCGCGGGTGAGCCCGGAGTCTCGGCTTCGGAAACGACGATCTCTCCGATCCCATCCCCGTCGAGGTCGAGTACCGAGATCTGGATACCAAAGCGCAACGAGGAAGTGGCTCCTCCGATGAGGATCGACGGATTCTTGAGTCCTTGCTGCCTGCCGAACGGTTTTTGGAAACCGAACACCCTCCCGGTCGAGCCCGACCACG
Source organism: Planctomycetota bacterium (assembly GCA_029260825.1). Classification (GTDB taxonomy): domain Bacteria; phylum Planctomycetota; class JACOTG01; order JACOTG01; family JAJDCM01; genus JAJDCM01. Next base: position 48,904 of record JAJDCM010000112.1, read on the forward strand.
GTGTGGGTGTGGCGGCGATCAGCGCTTCCGGAATCCCGTCTCCTGAGACATCTCCCACGGCGACTTCAGCTCCGAACCGATCGCCGTCTTGTTGGCCCCGCAGGACGGCGGCAGCTTCTTCAGGCGCCCGAGTCTGGAAATCGGTGCCTCCCACGAAGAGGAGTGCGGCGCCCGTTTCAAGCCCCTGTTCGGCATCGAAGGGGGCACCGACAAGAATATCGTCGGCCTTGGATCCAATGAGTCGGCCGGCGGCAAGAGAGCTTCCAAACCGCCCTCCGATCGAGCGTCCGGACAAAGTTACCTGAGCGTCCTTGGCCGAGCTTTGCCACGGGGTGGAGTCACCAAGGAATACGGAAACGGACCCGGCGTTGCGTCCTGCCCGATCGTTTCCGGGAGCGCCAACGAGAAGGTCGATACGACCGTTGGCGTCCACATCCGCACATTCAAGGCTGGCGCCGAATCGATCTCCTTCTGCTTCCCCATCAAGGATCCAGTCGACTAGAACCAGGCGACGTTGTTTCAGGGAGGGACCGCCAAACAACACATAAACCCGTCCTGCTTGAATCCTCCCGTTCGGGATGGCACGAGGGGCACCGATGATGAGGTCCGCGATCCCGTCGTGATTCAGGTCGCCTGACTCAAGAACAGAGCCAAACTCCGAGGAAAGAGAGAAGTTCTCACCGTAGATGATGTGATCGGCTGCGTCCTGGGTCCAGCGCTCGTCTCCGTGAAGAGGGCCTTCGAACACGTAGACCGCACCTCGATCGATTCCGCCTGTGTCATCTCTCGGTGCGCCTACACAGAGATCGGCGATCCCGTCACCGGTGAGATCGCACACGGTCACGGCGGTGCCGAAACGGCTTTCCGGTTGATTGTGGACGATTGTTGGCTCGAGAAGGAGTGTCGGGTCGAAGATCTCCTCTCGATCGTTCGTTCCTCCTGAGACGATGAAGATTGCTCCTGCATCGGGTCCGTGGAATCCGTGACCAGGTGCTCCGATGACCAGGTCGGCAATACCGTCTCGATCGAGGTCATTGGGTGTCTCCTTGCGGTAGCGATAGGATCGCCTCAATCGGGTCGAACCGTTCTTGTTCTTCAGCAAGATATCCCCCGCCGTGCCCGGCACCCCGGGGGGAGCAACACAGGTCGCGACTCCATCGGAAAGGACTTGCACTTCGGATGCAAGCCGACCAGCAAACCAAACCGTGTTCAATCCAGGCTCATCGAGGAGGAAGCCTGAGCCAGCGAGTGTGACCAAAGTCCCTCCGCGAGAGGCACCGTGGCTCGGTGACGCAGCGATGAGGTGGGGCTTTTCGTTGTAAGTGAAGCCGGAAAGAAGAGTCGCTGCACCAACCGGAGTGACCACGGTCACATCGACGGGTGTTCCCGCCTCTCCGGCAGGAGTGAGGCAACTCAGGAGTTGTGGAGTCAGGACCCTCACCGCTGTCCCTGGTTTCGAGCCGAACCAAACGGTGGGAGGTCCCGGCTCTTCCGGATTTTCCCCGTCGAATCCAGATCCGGAGAGAACCACCCGTGTTCTGCCGAGGGAACTGCCACGAGACGGAGCGACCGAGCTGACGGTCATCGTGTCATCACCGCTCAGGTTCTGATTCGTTGCGTAGCTGAACCCGTCCGGAAGGGTTGCTTGTCCGTTCAGATTGCTGATCATGACGTCGACGGTCGTGCTCGGTGGGCCGGGAGGAGTGTCGCAGGTCAGCGAAGTGTCCCCAAGAACCGTCACATTGGAAGCATTGTTCCCATCGAACGTCACCGTGTTCGTCCCTGGCGAGTTGCTCTGGAAACCGCTTCCGGTGACCGTCACGGTGGTGCCGCCTCCGTAAGGACCACTTGTGGGATCGACGGCGGTAAGAGTGGGAATTGGATGATATGTGAAAATACCGGAAAGAGATGCGCTACCGTTGTCGTTCATGACCTCGACAGTGACGGTGATGTTGGCGATGCCGGCCGGTGTGTCGCAGGTTATTGTCGAATTATCTACGACGACAATATTGGACCCAGGGTTTCCGCCAACGACGACGGTGTTGGTTCCGGCAGCGTTGTCAAGAAACCCGCTTCCAGAGAGAGTGAGGGTCGTTCCGCCCAGAGACGTGCCGCTCGATGGAGTGACGGAAACAAGAGTCGGTCCGGCATGATATGTGAATGTTGCCGGGAGATTTCCTTCGCCGTTTGCGTTGGTGACGACCACTTCAATCGTTGCGCCTGGAGTACCTGCTGGTGTCTCGCAGGTGAGCATGGAATCGTTGACGATCGAGAGATTCGTGGCCGTGTTGCCGTCCAGGTAGACGTTGGTGGCACCCGGGCTATTCGCCTGGAAGCCGGAGCCGGTAAGGGTCAGGGCTGTGCCTCCAAGCGGCGTACCGGTTGTCGGGTCAACGCTGCTCAGAATCGGCTCGGCGGAGATCGACCGAACAAAGATGTCGCGGACTGCGTTTGTATCTCCCACGACCAGGTTCGTGGCGTCGGCCGCGAACGCGAGGTGACGTCCGTCGCCAGAGATCGACGGGGAGACGCTCGCTCCATCGGTTTGGCCGGAAACGTCCCCATGACTCGATCGCGTGGTGGATCCTGACGAACGTCGGTGCACGAAGATGTCGCTCACGCCGTTGGTGTCGCCGGTCGCAAGGTTGGACGCGGTTGATTCGAAGACGATCCTTTCTCCATCGTTCGAGATCGAAGGGGAGGAAGAGGCTCCGTTCGCCCCGGCTCCCGAGCTGTTCAAACTGACCCGGCTCGTCTGGCTTGTGGATCGTACGTGCACGAATATGTCGGCGGCGACGTTCGTGTCTGCCGGGACCAGGTTGGTCGAGAGCGATCGGAATCCGACCTCGTTTCCGTTTTCTGAGAGGGCCGGTGCGAAGCTGTCGTCATCGCCCTCGTTACCCAGCGAGTCAAGGCTCACCCGACTCGTCTGACCCGTTGAGATTACATGGACGAAGATGTCGCGTTTGACGTTGCTATCGCTCGCCACCAGGTTCGTGGCGCCGGATTCGAAAGCAGCGAGAGAGCCGTCCGCAGAGAGGGCCGGATTCGAGCTCGGCCCATTCGATTCCGCTCCCATCGAATCGACGCTGATGCGTGAGGTGACTCCCGTCTCTCTGTTGTGAAGGAAGATGTCAGAAGCTGCGTTGCTGTCACCCGAAACCAGGTTGGTGGCGCTCGATTCGAAGAGGACCAGGTGTCCGCTCGCGGAAATGTTCGCCCCGAAGCTGTCGTCGTCTGCTTGCGTTCCCACCGAGTCGATACTGACGCGATCCGTGGCGCCGGTTTGGCGATCGTGGATGAAGACATCGAGCTTTCCGTTTGTATCAGCGCCGACAAGGTTGGTCGCCACCGACTCGAAGATAACGAAGCGTCCACTTGCCGAAACTGCGGGGTTTTCGCTGTCACCGTTTGCCTCGGACCCCATGGAATCGACACTGACTCGAGTCGTGGTGCCCGTCACTTGATCGTGGACGAAAACATCCGCGCTACCGTTTGTGTCCGATCCGATGAGATCGGTGGCGATGGAGGAGAAGACGATGAATCGGCCATCGTGAGAGATCGCTGGATCGTCGTTGGCGGCTCCCGCTTCCATGCTTGCAGAAGTCAAACTGGCCCGGAGGAGAGGCGATCCTGTCGCCGGCCCGTCCTGAACATCGATTGAACCGGAAGTCACTTCGGCAAGAATCGGGGTGCTCGTTGCCCGAAGGACGATGGATTCGACCGAGTCGTGGGAGATATCCGTGAACACCGCGCGTCCAGCGCTGACGGTTTGGAGAAGGGTTCCGCTCATGGATCCGGCCCCGGAATCGAGCGACACCTGGATTTGGGTCGTGTTGTCCGTCGTGACTCGGAAGCCAAGAGAGTCCTTGACTTCGACTACGAAGAACCCAAAGACAGTATCAAGTTGCTCGATGGATGATGGAGCCACCGCGAGAACGAGCTGAGCGGGTTTTCGATCGATGGTCACGGGCGTCCCGAGGATTCTCGTCAGTCCCGGGGAAGTGATGTCGAAGCTGATGACCTCGGGGGTATTGTAGGAAAGATCGTCAAAGGTGGCGAAGCCGTCGAGCTGATCGTGGGAGAGGGTTCCCTGGATCGCGTCGCTCCCGGTGACGAGGCTGATGGTAACAAGGGATGCCCAGGTTCCCACCAGGTTGCCTGAGCTATCCTCCACCCTGACCGTGAACGGTGCCCAGGTCTCTTCCGCGGTTTCGTTGGCCGAAGGAGGGGTGCCAAATACAAGTTTTGTGGCAGGACCAGAGACGCTGAGTGCGAATGAGTTGGATGTCACTGGAGCGTTGGTTCCGTCATCGACCGAGATCACGATCCCCGCAGTCGTAGTGCCGATGTCTCCAGGCCCTGGAGTTCCGCTGATCTCGCCTGTGGTCGGGTTGAGACCGGCCCAGCCCGGAAGAACCGTTCCCGTCGAGGAGTACATCAGCATATCGGAGGGATCAGGGTCCGAAGCGCTGATCGTATGGGAAAAGGCGATTCCGTCGATCGCCCAGAGATTTGCGACCGGATCGATCAATGGAGGATCATTGTACGAGTAGCTCGAAGCCAAGGTGTCCGTGCCATTGACGTTTGTCAAGACAACATCAACGGTCGTGTCGTTGGTCCCGGCTGGCGAGTCGAAGGTCAAGCTGGTGTTGGAAAGCACCATCACATTTGTCGCCGGGTTGCCGCCCACCGTCACTGCGTTGGGTCCGGGGCTCTCGTCCTGGAATCCGCTACCTGTTAGGGTGACGGTGGTTCCTCCCAAAGCGATGCCGAAGGCGGGATCGACAACGCTCAGTGTGGGTACGTTGTGATAGGTGTAGCCACTTGAAAGCGTCACGTCCCCATTCTCGGTGCCGACGATCACGTCCACGACTGTCCCCGGTGCGCCGGTCGGGGTGTCGCAGGTGATCGTCTCATCTGCCAGGATGATGAGGTTGCCAGCGGCATTCCCATCAAAGGTGACGGTTACCGTACCCGGGTCATTGTCGGCGAACCCGCTCCCGGACAACGTCACTTCGGTGGCCCCAAGCGACGTTCCGCCGGCTGGTGCTACGGTCGTAAGAGCGGGGGACGGATGGAATGCATAGCTTCCGGTGAAAGTGTCTGATCCGTTGTCGTTACTGACCACGATGTCGACCGCGGTTCCCGGTGTTCCCGCGGGTGTGTCGCAGGTGATCATCGTGTCGGAAAGAACGGCCACGTTGCTGGCCGGGCTACCCTCAATCGTGATGGAGTTAGTCCCGGCGTCATGATCCTGGAAGCCGGTGCCGGACAAGGTGACGCTTGTTCCTCCAAGAGGTGTTCCCGATGGCGGTGAGATCGTCGTGAGCGCCGGCTCGGGGTGATACGTAAAGCCGCTCGAGAGAGCGACGGATCCATTGCTATTGCTGACCACGACATCGACCGCGGTCGCTGGTGTTCCAGTCGGGGTGTCGCAGCTGATCATCGTGTCGGACAAAACGGTGATGTCGGTGGCCGAGCTGCCCTCGATGGTAACGGTATTGCTGCCTGCGTCGTTCACCTGGAATCCGGTTCCGCTAAGTGTGATCCTGGTGCTTCCCAGGGACGTCCCGGCCAGAGGGTTTACGGAGGTTAACGTCGGAAGGGGATGATACAGATAGCCGCCCGCAAGGGCCCCGGATCCGTTCAGATTGTTGATGACAACATTGACCGATGCACCCGGTGTTCCCGAAGGGGCCTGGCATGTGAGCATCGTGTCCGTGAGCACGACGACGTTGGTGGCGTTCGATCCATCGAACGTGACCGTGCTGGTTCCAGGAGAGTTGATCTGGAAGTTCGTGCCCGTAAGGGTAACCGTCGTGCCGCCCAGTGATGTTCCTACCGAGGGAGACGTCGCAGTCAGGCCTGGTTCCGGGTGATAGAAAAATCCATTGGACAGGGTTTTCGATCCGTTGTCGTTGCTGATCTGAAGATCAACGAGGGTTCCCGCGGTTCCGGGAAGAGTCACGCAGGTAATGGTCGTGTCGCTGACTACGACTACGTTCGAGGGAGTCGACCCGTCAATGAGCAAGGTGTTCGTTCCGGCCCCATTGACAACAAACCCGGATCCAGTGAGGGAAAGAGCGGTCCCGCCGAGGGAGGTCCCGCTTGCCGGTGTCACGATGTCGATGGATGGCGAGGGATAGTAGGTGAACCCCTCCGAGAGGGTGCCGCTTCCGTTGTCGTTGGTGATCACGACGTCGATCCCCATGCCCTCGGGTCCGGCCGGAGTTACACAGGTAATGGTCGTGTCGGAGAGTACGACGATGTTCGTCGCCGGAGATCCGGAGAGGGACACGGTGCTTGACCCGGCCGCATTGGCAACGAAGCCAGTGCCGATGACGGTTACCGGAAGACCACCCAAGGGACTTCCGTCCGCAGGAGAGATGGAACTCACCGTCGGGCTTGGATGATAGGTGAACCCATCGACCAGAGTGCCGGGTCCGTTGTCGTTTGTGACGACGATGTCGGCGCTGGCGCCGGAAGTTCCGGCGGGGGTGTCACAGGTTATCGTGTTGTCATTGAGGACCATGACATTGGTGGCTGCGGCACCGTCCACCGTGACAACGTTCGGTCCTGCCGCGTTGTCCAGATACCCGGTTCCACTCAGAGTGAGTCCCGTGCCTCCAAGAGGAGTCCCCGAGGATGGGCTCGCGGATGCCAGGGAAGGATTTGGATGGTATGTATAGCTGTTAGTAAGGGATCCGGATCCGTTGTCGTTCGAGACGGTGACATTGACAGCGGATCCTCCGATTCCTCCGGGAGTGTCGCATTCTATGGTCGTGTCGCTGATGAGGACCACGTTGGGCGCAGGGTTTCCGTCGAAGGTAACGGTATTCGTCCCTGCCGTATTGTTCAGGAACCCGGTGCCGGTGACCGTCACCATGGATCCACCGACCGGAGTTCCTACCACGGGAGATACGGAGGAGACGGTTGGAGCGGGGTAGTAGGTGAACGAAGATGCAAGGCTTCCATTTCCATTGTCGTTAGAAATCTGGACGGTCACGGTTGTGCTCTCCGTTCCCGCAGGAGTGTCGCAGGTGATGCTCGTGTCGTTCAACACCGTCACGTTCGTCGCCGGGTTGCCGCCCACATCCACCGTGCTCGTCCCGGCTTCATTGTCCGTGAAACCCGTTCCCGACAGAGTGATTGTGGTCCCGCCCAGAGAGGATCCGTCTCCGGGAACGACCGAGCTCAGTGAGGGAGCCGGATGATAGGCGAAGATCGATGCGAGAGTGGCTGATCCGTTGTCGTTATTGACGACCAGGTCAACCGTGATTCCCTCGGTGCCGGCGGGCGTGTCGCAGGTGAGGCTCGTATCGCTCAGAACCGAGATGTTCGTTGCCAGGTTGCCATCCACGGTGACTGAATTCACACCGGCGTTGTTGATCTGAAGTCCGGTGCCGCTCAGAGTGATGCTTGTTCCTCCCGATGACGTTCCCGCTGCAGGCGAGACCATGGTCAACGTGGGCTCGGAATGATACATGAATCCGTCGGTGAGAGAGCCGGATCCGTTGCTATTGCTAACGGCCACGTCGACCGCTGCTCCGGCCGTTCCGGAAGGAGTTTCACACGTGATGGAGCTGTCGTTCACCACCGCTACATTCGTTGCGGCGTTTCCGTCAAATGTAACCGCGTTGGTCCCGGCGTCGTTGGTCTGGAATCCTGTGCCGGTGACCGTGACCGTACTTCCACCGAGGGAACTGCCGTTCGATGCGTTGACCATCGTGACGGTGGGGGCTGCATGATAGGTGAAGCCGCCTGCGAATGTGCCGATGCCATTGTTATTGGTCACGACCACATCCACCGCCATTCCCGCCGGCCCCGGGGGAGTCTTGCAGCTGATAGATGCGTCGGTGAGGGTGATGATCGAAGTCGCGGCCACTCCATTGAAGGTCACGGAGTTGATGCCGGAGGTGTTGCTCAGGAATCCTGTGCCGGTGATTGTGACCGGAGTTTCTCCCTGGGATGTTCCCGCATTCGGTGTGACCGAGCTGACGGTGGGCTCGGGGTGATAGGAGAAGGCGGAGGCCAGGGTCGCGCTGCCGTTGGTGTTGCTCACGACGACATCGACCGAGGAGCCGGAAGTCCCGGATGGAGTGTCGCAGGTCAACGTGGTGTTGTTCAGCACCGTGACGTTGGATGCCGGATTTCCACCGAAGGTGACAGTATTGGTTCCAGGGCTGTTGTCGAGAAATCCGGTTCCGCTGAGGGCGACGGTGGTTCCGCCGAGAGGAGCCCCACCGGACGGGCTGATCGAAGCGAGGGTCGGCAACGGGTTGAATGTGAAGGCGTTGACCAGGGTGTCGTTCCCGTTCCCATTCGTCAGGGTTACATTGACCAGCGCTTCTGGAGTTCCTGCCGGAGTATCGCATGTAATCGTATCGTCTGAGAGCACGGTGACGTTTGTTGCGGCAGCTCCTCCGAAGGTGACGCTTGTGGTGACGGTGCTGTTGTTCTGAAATCCCGTGCCGGTCAGCGTAACCGCTGCACCGCCGAGGGATGTCCCTGTTGTCGGGTTCACCGACGTGACGTCGGACAATGGGTTGAAGGTGAACGCGCTCGCAAGAATTGACATCCCGTTGTCATTGCTGATGACGGCGCTCACGGTCGTGCCACTCGTTCCTCCCGGTGCATCGCAAGTCACGGTGGTGTCGTTGACGACGGTGACGTTGTTTGCGCCGCCTCCACCGAAAGTGACGCTGGTCATGCCGATGCTGTTGTTTTGAAACCCGGTACCGGTGAGAGTAACGGTCGTTCCTGAAAGAGGTGTTCCGGTGGTCGGGTTCACCGACGTGAGGAAGGGCATCGGGTTGAAAGTGAAGGACATGGAGAGAGACGGGGTTCCGTTGTTGTTCGTTACGGTGACGTCCACCGTCGTTCCGGGAACACCACTCGGGGTATCGCAGGTGATGGTTGTGTCGCTAGCGACCATCACGCTGGTCGCCATATTGGCTCCCACGGTCACGGTGGTCGTTCCCGGGTCGTTGGCGACGAACCCGGTTCCAGTCAAGGTGATGGTGGTGCCGCCGCCCGTGTGGCCGCTGGTGGGCGTAAGAGAGGTGAGGGTCGGGCTCTGGAAGTATGTATAGATACTCGATAGAGTGGCGGATCCATTGTTGTTTGTCACCGCCACATCCACCGTTGCTCCAGGGGATCCGGCGGGGGAGTCGCAGGTAACGGTGGTATCGTTGACCACCACCACGTTGCTCGCCGCGTTGCCGTCCAGAGTCACCGTGTTTGACCCGAATCCATTCGTCGCGAACCCGGTGCCGGTCAAGGTCACAGAGGTTCCGCCCAAAGTGTGTCCACTTGTCGGGTTGACGGTGGTCAGGGTGGGGACGGGGTGATAAGTATACGCGGAGGATAAGCTGGCCTCCCCGTTGCCGTTCACCACAATGACGTCGACGGTTGCCCCCGCGGTTCCAGTGGGAGTATCACAGGTCAGGGTGGCGTCGTTCGAGACGGAAACGCTGGTGGCGTTGTTGCCGTCTACAAAGACCGTCGTCACTCCGGCGATGTTGTTCTGGAATCCCGTGCCGGTCAGGGTGAGCGTCGCTCCCCCGAGCGAAGTCCCTGCCGTCGGATTGATCAGCGTAAAGGTTGGATTCGCGTTGAGCGTTCGCGCAAATGCATCCGAGGCCGCATTGGTATCCCCGGCCACCAGGTTGGTGGCGACCGATTCGAAGGTGACGTGCATGCCATCTCCGGAGATGGATCCGGATCGACTGGCACCGTTTCCTTCTCCCGAGGTATCGCCAGCACTCAGGCGAACTGTACTTCCCCCGGAGCGAGAATGAGCGAAGACGTCTCTCTCCCCGTTGGCGTCTCCGGTAACGAGGTCGGAGGCCAAAGATTCAAAGACGACCGTATTGCCGTCTTCCGAGATGGACGGCGCGCTCGAAGCCCCGCTTCCCTGGGTCCCCGCGTTGTCGATGCTGACCCGGGTCGTTTGGGAAGTGGAGAGAACGTGGACGAACACATCGTCAGCTCCATTGGTATCACTGGCGACCAGGTTCGTTCCGGAGGAGCGGAAAGCAACTTCGTTTCCGTCCCCGGAGAGTGCTGGCTCGAAGCTGTCATTGTTTGATTCAGCACCGATGGAGTCGACGCTCACCCGGCTCGTTTGGGTCATGGCAAGATCACGCACGAACACGTCACGCTTTGCGTTTGTGTCACTGGCAACCAGGTTGGTGGCGTCCGACTCGAACGACGCGATCGTTGCGTCCGAGGAGAGGGCCGCGCCGTAGCTTGCCCCGTCGGATTGGGCCTCCATGGAGTCGACACTGATTCGTGTGGTTTCTCCGGTGGCTTGGTCATGAAGGAACACATCCGAGACACCGTTGGTATCTCCCGCCACAAGGTCGGAGGCTACGGATTCGAAGACGACGAACCGGCCGTTTGCTGCGATGTCGGGCTGGTAGCTGGCATCCCCTGCCTGACTTCCTGCGGAATCGACACTCACCCGGGTGGTCGTTCCGAGGTCGCGGTCGCGAAGGAAGATGTCCGACTTCCCGTTCGTGTCGCTCGGGACCAGGTTCGTTCCCACTGATTCGTAGACCACGAACCGACCGCCCGATGAAATCACTGGCTGGAAGCTGTTTCCGTTCGACTGGGCTCCGACGGAATCGACGCTGACTCGGGAGGTATTTCCTGTTATCTGATCATGCACGAAGATATCGGCACTACCGTTCGTGTCCCCGGCCACCAGGTCAGTGGCGAATGAGGAGAATGCGATGAATCGTCCGTCATGAGTGATCGAGGGGTTGGTGCTCGCTCCATCGGACTGAAGGGCGGCGTTGTCCACGCTTCCCCGGAAGAGAGGGTAGCCTGTCGCAGGGTTGTCGTCCAGGTCGATCGTTCCGGATACCGGTGTGGTTGTGGCGGGAACACTGACGGCTTGCAACGTAATTATCTGCATCTTGCTGTATGACAGGTCGTCAAACACGGCTCGTCCAAGTGAGACGGTCTTGACGAGCGTGCCCGAGAGGGTGCCGTCCCCGGAGGCCAGAGAGATGGTGATCTGTGTCGTGTTGTCACCGGTTATCCTGGCTCCCATCGAGTCCTGGACCTCAACCACGAAGAACCCGAACAATACATCCTTCTGCTCGTCTGTCGAGGGGCCCTGGACGAAGGAGATTCGAGTGGGCGATCCGGCGTCGATGGTGATCGAGGTACCCAGGATACCGGTGAGCCCGGGAGAAGTTGCATCAAATGTGATGGTCTCGGGGGTGTCATAGGAGATGTCGTCGAAGGTGGCAACGCCGTCGACCTGCTCCTGAGCCAGGGCTCCGTTCAGAGTATCCATCCCGGTAGCAAGAGACAGAGTGATCGTTGATCCCCATGCTCCTACCAGGTTGGCGGAGGCATCCTCCACTCGCACCGTAAATGACGTCCAAGCTTCTTCTGCCGGTTCATTCGACAGGGGAGCGGTACCGAAGACGAGAGTCGTCGCGGGACCGGATACCGTGAGATCAAAGGAGTTGGAAGGTACGGGTGAATAGCTCCCATCATCAACAGAAATGATCACACCATTTGTGGTCCCGATGTCTGACATGCCCGGTGTCCCACTGATTTCACCCGTTGAAGTGTTGAGCATGGCCCAGGCCGGAAGGGCGGTGCCGGTGGACGAGAAGGTAAGGGGATCTGAAGCGTCGGGATCGGTGGCGGGAACCGTGTAGGAGTAGGCTTCTCCATCAATTCCCCACTGATTGTCGATGAGCATGATTTCGGGAGGATCATTGAAGCTGAAGGCCGAGCTGAGAGTGTCCGATCCGTTTGAGTTGCTGATTGTGATGTTCACCGTCGTGTCGTTGAGACCGACCGGAGTGTCGATGGTCAGGCTGGTATCGCTCAGCACCATCAGGTTCGTTGGTGCGTTTCCTCCAACCGTGACCGTATTGGTCCCAGGATCGTTGTTCTGGAATCCTGTTCCGGTAACGGTGATCGTTGTACCTCCTTCTGCGGTCCCGAAGGTGGGGGTTGCCGATGTGATTGTTGGTTCGGGGTAGTAGGTGAAGCTGGAAGATAGAGTGTCGCTTCCATTGGAGTTCGTGATCACAATATCCACCGAGGCGCCCTCGGTTCCCGTGGGCGTGTCGCAGTGGATCGTTGTGTCACTCACAACGACGACGCTGGTGGCGTTTGACCCGTCTACGGTGATGGTATTGGTGCCTGCATCGTTGTTCAGGAATCCTGTTCCGGTGAGGGTAACGCTCGTCGCCTGGATCGAGGGTCCGTTTACCGGATTCACAGTGGCAAGGGTCGGGGAGGCGTTGTATGCGTACGCGCTGGTAAGAGTATCTGTCCCGTTGTCGTTCATGAGGACCACGTCGACCGGGGAGCCGGCTGTTCCTGCCGGGGTATCGCAAGTCAGGCTGGTATCGCTAATTACCGATACGCTGGTGGCGGTATTGCCGTCAAAAGTCACGATGTTGGTTCCCGGGCTATTTTCCTGGAAGCCGGTGCCAGTCAGGGTAACGGTGGTTCCACCGGATTCGTTTCCATGATCTGGATTCACGGCGGAGAGAGTGGGCCTGGCAAAGTAGTTGAACGCGCCAAAGAGCGTATTCGTTCCGTTGTCGTTGGTCAGGACCACGTCCACGGTAGAGCCCGCGGTCCCAGGCGGGTTGTCGCAGGTCAAGCTGGTGTCGCTGACGATCATCACATTCGTGGCCGCATTGCCGTCGAAGGTCACAACGTTGGTTCCCGGGCTATTGTCCTGGAAGCCGGTGCCGGTCAAAGTGACTGTCGTGCTTCCGATCGGGGCTCCACCGGTGGGGCTCACGGCGGTGACCGTGGGCTCAAGGTGGTAGGAGAATCCACTCGGAAGTGTGTTCTCCCCGTTGTCGTTGCTCAGGTGTACGTCCACCGATGTTCCCGCGGTTCCCGCCGGGGTCTCGCAGGTGAGCGATGTGTCATTGACGATAATGACGTTTGTGGCGAGGGCGACTCCGAAGGTCACGGTGTTGGTGCCGGCGTTGTTGTCTTGAAAGCCGGTTCCTGCCAATGTGACGGTGGATCCGCCGAGGAACGTTCCTCCGGAGGGAGTGACGGAGGTTACTGTGGGAAGGGCAAAGTAGGTGTACGCGGCGGTCAAGGATGCGGATCCGTTGATGTTGTCGACCACTACGTTTACCGACGCACCCGGGGTACCGATTGGGGTGTCGCAAGTAAGCGACGTATCGCTCAGCACCATTACTGATGTGGCGGAGTTTCCGTCAAAGGTGACGGTGTTGAGTCCCGGGTCGTTGTCCGAGAATCCGGTGCCGGAGAGAGTCACGGTGGTTCCTCCCAGGGAGGTTCCGCCAGTTGCCATGAGAGAGGTCAGGGTTGGGACGGGGTGATACGTATATCCGTCGGTCAGAGTCCCGGTTCCTGCGCCGTTCACGGCCGCGATGTCAACCGACATGCCGGGAGTTCCCGCGGGGGCGTCACAAGTGATGCTAGTATTCGATTGGACGACGAGGTTGGTGGCTGGGACTCCATCGAAAGTCACCATGTTCGTTCCTGCTCCGTTGGCCAGGAACGCGGTTCCGGTGAGTGAGACGTTGGTGCCACCCAGGGATGATCCAAAAGAGGGCGAAGCGGCCGTCACTGTGGGGGCGGGATTGTAGCTGTAGGAACTCGAAAGTGTCGAGTCTCCATTGCTGTTGGTGAGCACCACATCGACGGTAGTGCTTGCGGGTCCCGCAGGAGTGTCACAGGTGATGGTGGTGTCATTCAAAGCGGTGACGTTGGTTGCGGCTACACCAAAAAAGGTGATGGCGTTCGTTCCTGCGTCGTTGTTCAAGAACCCGGAACCACTCATGACAACCTGGGATCCACCTGGGACCGGACCGTTGGAAGGACTCAGCGAGATCAAGGATGGTTCCGGATGATAAGTAAATCCGTCGGACAGAGTTGCGACTCCATTGTCATTTGTCACGACGACGTCTTGGCTGCTCCCGGGAGGGCCCGCGGGTGTCTCGCCGGTGATGGTCGTGTCGCTCATGACGACCAGATTCGCGACGGGTATCCCACCAACTGTAACTACGTTCATTCCTGCATTGTTGACTTGAAAGCCGGATCCGGTGATCACGACCGAAGTGCCGCCGAGTGAAGTTCCCTCCGTTGGTGCTATGGAAGCGGTCACCGGAAGCGGGAAGTAGGTGTAGGCGTCACCGCTGGTTCCTGTTCCATTCTGGTTGCTCACCGCTACCGCTACAAGTGCTCCGGGGGTTCCGGCGGGGGTGGTGCAGGTGAGGCTGGTGTCACTTACAAGCGTCACGTCGGTTGCCGCGTTTCCGTCAAAGGTCACCGTGTTTGCGCCGGCGTCATTGATCTGGAACCCGGTCCCGGTCACGGTCACGGTTTCGCCGCCTTGCCACCGTCCCGAGGTGGGATTCACCGCCGAAGCCGTGGGGCGGGGATGGAATGCGAAAGCTGAGGTCAGGGTTGCTGATCCGTTGGTATTGGTGACGACGACGTTCACGTTGTCTCCATCCGGCCCGGATGGAGTGGTGCAGGTGAGCGATGTATCACTGAGAACGGAGATGCCGCTCGCTGAGTTTCCGCCGAAAGTCACCGAAGCGGTGCCCGCATTGTTGTTCGTGAACCCGGTTCCGGTGAGGGTTACGATGGTTCCACCCAGCGAGGTTCCCACCACGGGAGAAATGTTCGTCAGTGTGGGCAGAGGATGGTAGGCGAAGGATCCGGCCAGGGTTGCCGTTCCGTTGCTGTTGGAAATCATGAGGGTTGCCGCTGAACCGGGCATCCCTGCGGGAATGTCGAAGGTGATGGAGGTGTCGCTTATGACCATCACGTTCGATGATGAGTTTCCGGCGAGGGTAACGCTATTCGTTCCTGCATTGTTTGCAACGAATCCGGTCCCGGTAACGGTGACGTTCGTTCCCCCCAGGGAGCTCGCACCGCCTGGAGCGATGGATGTGGCGGTGGGTGCGGAATGGTAGCTGAAACCACCGACAAGTGTTGCTGTTCCGTTCGTATTCGTGACGACCACGTTGGCCGAGGTTCCCTCCGTCCCCGAGGGGACTTTGCAGGTGATGGTGGTGTCGCTCTGAACGATGATGACGGTGGCGCTATTCCCATCAACCGAAACCATGTTCAGCCCCGCGCCGTTGTCGGTGAATCCGCTGCCGGTGACGGTGATGTCAGTCCCCCCCAGAGGAGTTCCTGCCGAGGGTGCAATGGCGCTGATCGAGGGAGTTGAATGATAGGTGAATCCACTGGATAGGGTCGCGCTTCCATTGTTGTTGGAAACCACTACGTCAAGAGAGGCTCCCGGCGTTCCAGCCGGGGTAGCACAGCTGATTCTGGAGTTACTGATGACGGTGATTCCTGTTGCCAGGATTCCTCCCACGGTCACCGTGTTTGTTCCGGCGCCATTCGCCAGGAATCCGGTTCCGTTGACGGTGATGTCTGTGCCGCCGAGCGAGGTTCCGGTGATGGGGCTGATGGTTGGGAGTGTTGGCGTCGGGTAATAAGAGTATCCGCCACTCAGAGTGGCCGTGCCATTGTTGTTGATCACAACGACGTCGACGGTTGCGGCTGGGGTTCCTGGCGGTGTGTCGCAGACGATGGTCGTGTCGCTGATCACGCTGAGGCTGGTCGCCCCGGTACCTTCGACGGTGATCGTATTCGTTCCGGCATCGTTACCGATGAACCCTGTTCCTGTGACGGTTACAGTGGTTCCACCGAGTGACGTGCCGATTGCCGGGGAGATCGAGGTGATGGTGGGGCGAGGGTGGTACGTAAAGCCCGAAGATAGGGTTCCCTGCCCGTTATCGTTGCCAATAACGACATCAACGGTTGACGCCGGGTTGCCTGACGGTGTGTCGCAGGTGATGGTCGTGTTGCTGATGACGAGGAGGTTTGTTGCGGTGGCTCCGTCGACGGTGATGGAGTTCACGCCGGCATCATTGGTGACGAAACCGGTGCCGGTGACTGTGATTGAACTGCCGCCAAGTGAGGATCCGACTCCCGGAGAAATCGACGTGATTGTGGGCAGAGGATGGTACGTGAAGCTCGACGACGAAGTCACCGATCCGTTATCGTTACTGACCACTACGTCCACGGCGGCGGCTGGGGTTCCAGCCGGTATGTCGCAGCTGAGGGTGGTGTCGCTGATCACCATGAGGTTCGTCGTTCCGGATCCCTCAACGGTGACGGCGTTCGAACCGGCGTCGTTGGCCACAAAACCGGTGCCGGTGACGGTGATCGTTGTCCCCCCAAGAGACGACCCGACTGCTGGAGATATCGAAGCAAGTGTTGGAAGAGGATGGTAGTTGAATATTGATGATAGGCTCGCCGCACCATTGTCGTTGCTTACAAGCACATCAACAGAAGTTGCGGGAGGCCCTGCGGGTGAATTGCATGTGAGTGTTGTGTCGTTCAATACCGTGACGCTGGTCGCGGCTGACCCATTTACGGTGACCCCGTGAGCTCCGGGAAGATTGTCTGAGAAACCCGTTCCAGTGAGAGTGAGTGGGGTCGCTCCAAGAGATGTTCCGGCGGTGGGGGTGACCGCGGTTAGAGTTGGCAATGCGTAGTAGGAGTAGCCACTGTTGAGGGTTCCCGTTCCGTTGATGTTCGACACCACGACGTCAGAAGCAGAGTCAGGGGTTCCGGCTGGAGTGACACAGGTCAGGGTTGTTTCGTTGATCACCACCACGCTCGTTGCGGCTGAACCAGCGAATGTGATGCCGTTTTGTCCCGGTCCGTTGTTGAAGAATCCGGTTCCTGCCAAGGTGACGGTTCGGCCGCCGAGAGAAGTTCCAGCCGCCGGTGTCACTGCCGTCACGGTTGGTTCGGATGGATAGAGGAATCCACCGGGAAGCGAGTCCGTTCCATTGTCGTTGGTGAGAAGGATCGTCACCGAAGTTCCTGCGATACCCGCGGGGGCGTCACCGCTGATCGTCGTGTCGTTCACCACTACGAGGTTCGTGATCGGGTTTCCATCAATCGTCACCGCGTTCGTTCCTGGGTCATTTTCCTGGAAGCCACTCCCGGTTAGGGTGATCATGGCTCCACCGAGGAACGTCCCAAAGGGCGGCGAAACCGAGGTCAGCTGGGGAGTCGGGTAATAGGTGAATCCGTTGCCAAGTGCCCCGGTCCCATTGTCGTTGATGACCACCACATCCACCGAGGTTCCCGGTGGCCCGGAAGGTGTGTCACAACGGAGAGATGTATCACCTAGAACCACGATGTTGGTTCCAGGGGATCCGTCGATGGTGATGGAGTTTTCTCCGGCGTCGTTGGCGACGAAACCGGTGCCGGTAATGGTGGTCGTGGTTGATCCAAGGGGAGTCCCCGTAGAAGGAGAGATTGACGTCACCGTCGGTAGAGCGTGATAGGTGAAGCTCGAGGAGAGAACGGTAGATCCATTGTCGTTGCTCACGCCGATGTCAACCGTTCCGCCTGGAGTCCCGGTGGGAGTATCGCAAGTGAGGGTCGTATCGCTCATGACGGTGATGCTGGTCGCGGAACTGCCCCCAATGCTGACCGTGTTCTCTCCGGCGTCGTTGGCAAGGAATCCGGTTCCGGTGAGGGTGACGTTGGTTCCCCCAAGTGACGTCCCAGCGGAGGGGGAAACCGAGGTGAGCGTGGGAAGGGAGTGATAGCTGAAGCTTGAGGGGAGAGAATCCGATCCATTGCCGTTGGCAAGTGCCACGTCGATGGTGGCGCCGGGAGACCCGGCGGGGGTCTCACACGTGAGAGTGGTGTTGTTCTGAACCATCAGGTTGGTGGCGGGTGTTCCATCCACGGTGATGGTGTTGGTTCCCACTCCGTTCGCCAGGAATCCGACACCGGTCACGATGAGCGTGCTTCCTCCAAGGGAGGTCCCGAAAGTGGGAGAAACCGCCGTCAGCATTGGCTGTGGGCGGTAGGAGAAGGAGGAGGCAAGGGTTGCGGCACCGTTGTCATTGCCAATGACGATGTCTACTGTTGTTCCTGGGGTCCCGGTCGGTGTCTGGCAGGTGATGGCTGAATTGCTGAGCACGATGACACCTGTGGCCGGATTGCCATCGACGGTGACGGTGTTGATTCCCGCGTCGTTGTTCGAAAAGCCGGATCCGGTCAGGGTGATGGTGTCACCGCCCAGAGATGTTCCCTCGGCGGGAGAGATCGACGCCAGGGAGGGCAGATGATGATAGCTGAAGATCGATACAAGGGTTGTTGATCCGTTATCATTGCTGAGGACCAGGTCTGCGGTAGCGCCAGGAATTCCGGGTGGTGTATCGCAGGTCAATGTCGTGTCGTTGAGGATCACAACGCTCGTAGCGAGGTTTCCTTCAAGGGTGACGGCGTTCGTTCCTGGATTGTTGTTCGTGAACCCGGAGCCTGTCACGGTAATGAGCGTGCCTCCGAGCGATGTGCCGACAGTCGGGGTCAGGGCGGAGACAGTTGGATTTGGGTGATAGGTAAAGGCGCCCGGAAGGCTGGGAACACCGTTGATGTTGGAGAGAACGACGTCCACCGCCATTGAAGCGGGGCCCGAGGGAGTCACGCAAGTAAGGCTGGTATCGTTGATCACCACGACGCTGGTCGCCATGGATCCATTGAAGGTGACGGTGTTGGTTCCGGGGGCGTTGCTTGCGAATCCTGACCCGGTCAACGTGACCGTCGATCCGCCCGATGGGGTCCCCACGGTGGGGCTCACTGACGTCAGAGTGGTCAACAAGTTGTAGGTGAAGCTGGCGGGCAGGGAGTCGGATCCATTATCGTTGTTCAGGATGACCGGGACGGTAGCGCCCGGAGTTCCGGCGGGAGTGTTGCAAGTGATGGTCGTATCGCTCACGACCGTGATGTTTGTCGCGGGGCTGGCGCCGATGGTGACGGCGTTTGTTCCCGGTTCGTCAGCGAGAAATCCGGTACCCGTGAGGGTGACAGTGGTCCCTCCAAGCGATGTTCCCATGGCGGCTGAGATCGAAGCAAGCGTGGGAAGTGGGTGGTAGGTGAAGCTCGAGGAAAATGTATCCGATCCGTTGCCGTTGGTGATCGCGACGTCAACCGTGGATCCTGGAGTTCCCGCGGGCACTTGACACATGAGAGCGGTGTTGTTCTGGACTGTCAGGTTGGTGACGTCGACTCCATCGATGGTGACGACGTTGGACCCGACTCCGTTTGCCTGGAAACCGGAACCGGTGATGATGACGGTGATTCCTCCAAGTGAGGTTCCCGTGGTAGGAGAAACGGCCGTCAATACTGGCTGAGGGCGGTAGGAGAACGATGAAGCAAGAGTGGCGGCACCGTTGTCATTTCCAAGAGCGATGTCTACGGTCGTGCCAGACGTTCCCGTCGGTGTCTGGCAGGTGATGGACGAATCGCTGAGCACGGTGATGTTTGTCGCCGGATTACCACCCACGGATACCGTGGTG
>JAJDCM010000113.1 GCA_029260825.1 Planctomycetota bacterium
TCCTCCTCACCGCCGGGGCGAAAAAGGGATATCAAGCGGCAAACAAAACGTCAAAGGAATGCTCTGTTCTCGTCATCGGGGACACGGTTCTCGACGTACGCGCCGCACGGAAGGCCGGGTTCAAAGTTCTCGCCGTGGCAACCGGGCCTTCCGACGTCTCCGAGCTTTCAGCATCCGGGGCAGACTATGTTCTGCCTGATCTTTCCAGCACCCGCGACCTCGAAAACATACTCATGAGCTTTGAATCAAACCCCTCTCCCACACCTAATCGGGAATGACTTTCATGAACCGGATGACGCTGCTTACCGCTCCTTTTCGCCCTGCCTTGACTCCTGTCATGATCTTGGCTTTCGTTCTTCTTGGAGCGTCCCATTCTCTCCTCGCCCAGCCGATGTCGAAGGGAACGACTCACGCTCCTCTGGTATCAAAAGATACGTTCGATGTGATTCAAAAAGAGCTTTCCGGCGCCATCACACTCAAACAAACAATGGTCCTCGAAGGAGAGCACCGGGCACCGGGCCGATATGACATCCTACACTCCGCCGCCGCTTACATCGCCGAGCAAGCCAAGAAGCACGGCCTCCGGGAAGTCACCACCCTGAAGCAAAAAGGATATTTCCCGACCTGGAACATCACCTCCGCGGATCTGTGGATCACCGGCCCCGAACGATTCCGATTGACCAGTTTTGATGAAACCCCCTGGTCAATCGCCCCCTTCTCGGGAGGCGGACTTCAGGAAGCCAGCGTCGTCGATGTCGGAAAAGGAGTCGTCGACGGAGACTACCGACAGGCCAATGTCTCGGGGAACATCGTTCTGGCCTCAGGTCCTCCCCGAATCGTGGTGCAGCAGGCAGTTTGGCGCCGCGGAGCTCTCGGGGCCATCTGCTATCAGGCTGACGGAGAACCGGATGGGATTCCGTTCGGGATTCTTCCGCTTCCAACGGACAAGAACATCGGACAGGGTGCCTTCGCCTACATGATCTCTTCGCGAAAAGCGGACGAGATCAAGAAAATGCTTGGCGGTGGAGTCGCCCCCGCCGACGGAAAACGGGCCAGCAACACAGTTCGGGTCACGGCCCGATCGAGAGTCGATTCGAGAAACACCGAACCCGGCGAACAGATCCTCATCGAGGCTCTCATCTATGGAGAGAATCAGTCCCTCCCCGAGGTGCTGGTCACGGCTCGCCTGGAAGACTTCCCCACAAATACGTCGAGCGGAAGCACCGGCTGCGCAGGCTTGCTCGAGATGAGCCGAGCACTCAAACACCTGATCGAACAGGGCAACCTTGCCCGGCCCCAGCGAACCATTCGATTCTGGTGGGTCACCGGCATCTCCGGCATCTACGAACACTTCTCCCAGCATCCCGATCAGAGACGCAAATTCCTCGGGGCCGTCCATGTGGATTCCCTCGGTGAGAGTGCTCCGGGCGCAAGAAGCGAGTCGACGACAACGGTGGTTGGCCCCTCTTTGTTTCGTCCCAGTTTCCTGGCCGATTTCTCGAAGCTTACCCTCGATCAGGTATCCACCCACATCAAACGAACGAGTCAAGGGAAGCGGATGAGATCCTTCCCCGCGACCTCGTTCTTCAACCCGAGGAATACGGCAAGCTACCGTCCTCCCCTGGTTCATGATGCGCTCTCCGAGATCCCCCTTGCCATCACCGCGGTAAGCCTTGCCAACGTCTCCGGAAGCCACGTGCGTCCCATCGGAGGGAACCTATCATCGATCCATCCAAGTGCGCTCAAGGAAGATATCCTTGCGGCAACAATCCTCGTGTACAGCCTCGCCAACGTTCAGGACGATCAGCTGATCCCGATCACCACCGGACTGCTCCGCCTCAGCCGAGAACGACTATCAAGCGAGCTGCAACACGTCACCCATCTCATTGATGATCACCCGACCACGAACGATTGGATCGACGCTCAGAGCACGTTCATGAGCGGTCTCTTACACGAAAGAACCGGCCTCGGCTCCATCACTTCCCTTGCCAGCGATCCCAAGGTCTCGGCGTTCATCACCGCAAGACGAGACAGTCTCTGGTCGGAAGGCGGTATCCTCATGAAGGACCTCTCCGAGACTTTCAACTACTACTCGGGGCTCGAAAAGCCCGGAAGTGTCAAGACGACCCGGGAAGAGAGTGCGGTGTCCTCGAAAGTCCCTGAGTTCACCGGAGCCCTCGGGGAACATTTCCGTCTCCGGCAGCCAGCCGGCGCTCTGTCGCCAAATCTCGCGCTCAGCTTGACGACCTATCGCCCTCTTTCCACCGCCGTTCTCGCCTGCGTGGACTCCCGCAGCACCTACCCCGAAATCTATCGATCCGTCAGGGCGGCGAACCACCTCGGAGGCGGCAACGTCTACGGAGAGGTCGTGACCCTTACAAAAGTGATCGAGATCCTTGATCGAGCCGTCGAGTCCGGGGCCATCAGAGCCAATACGGTCCGGAGACGCTAGCCTCAACAATACAGCCAAACTCCTTGCCCACCTTGCAGTTATGGGATACAATTGGTTGTAATTAGGAATCTTGCTCCCCGGCCTCAAGGGGCCGTTATCCCGTCCGTGCCGATCCAGCCACCGACCTTGGAGCAATCATGCGTCCCCGAATCAGGGGAAGGGATCCCGGGGGGGAACCCGAGGGGACGTTTCGGGTAAAAAAGATCGATCGCAAGATCGGGAAGAAGGGGTTACATGTTCGGGGTATTTTCATCAGCACGGCGTGCTTGCGTCATTTCCATGCTCTCCATCCTCATTACTGGATCGATTTCGGCCCAGGAGCAAGCAACTGCCCAGAAGAAGCAACGCACCCACAGGTATCCGGTCAACGGACTCATGGTCGAACTGACCGAAGATGATTCGAATCTCTGTTTTCAACTCGACCCCCAACTGAGCAAGCCGCAGAAAAAGCAGGCATTGCAGAGGATCACCGAGCTTGCTGGATCCACGAGTCCTCAGGCTCTCCCTCGGGAAATCTATCTCCTTACGGACTCTTCAACAGGGCCGGGCCTCGAAACTCTCCTGGAGTCGGTTGCATTGGATCCCGCCGTCATCTTTGCCGAGAGAACTTATCGATACAAAAACCATCTCCAGATTCCCACCGGTCGAATCATCGCTGGCTTCGAACCAGGCGCCACCCTCGAGAAGTTGAACCTGTGTCAGGATCTGGGCCTGACGATCAAAGACCCGGTGGATTGGCTCCAGGCAGATCGACTCGACTTGACTGATTCGTGCACGAAAACAACCCTCGAGATCGTCGCTGAGCTTTCCCTTTTGCCAGAGCTTCGATTCGTCGAGCCCGAATTTC
The DNA here is from genome assembly GCA_029260825.1 of Planctomycetota bacterium. Classification (GTDB taxonomy): domain Bacteria; phylum Planctomycetota; class JACOTG01; order JACOTG01; family JAJDCM01; genus JAJDCM01. Next base: position 3,300 of record JAJDCM010000113.1, read on the forward strand.
TCTTCCAGGCAACTCGCTCCGCCCCCAACGATCCTCTCTTTCCTGATTCCTGGCATCTCAAGAATTCAGGACAAGAAGGCGGATCCTTCGACGCGGACATGGATGTGAATCAGGCGTGGGACCTTGAGACGGGAAACCCGGACATCATCATCGCCATCATCGATGAGGGCGTCGACATGGATCATGAAGATCTTGCCGCGAACATCGTGGGCGGATTCGATCTGACCGACGGCTCACCCCCCGGTGGAGTTGCCGGCAACCCACGAAACGGTGACGGACACGGAACAGCTTGTGCCGGCATCGCGTCAGCCGTTCAAAACAACGGAAAGGGAACAAGCGGAGTCGCTCCGGGTTGCTCCCTTCTCGCCATTCGCATCGGCTACGGCGGTAACGGCAGCTGGACAACCAACGACTGGGCCGCCGCGGGAATTCAAGTTGCCTGGCGAGAAGGAGCATCGGTTCTTTCCAATAGCTGGGGAGGTGGTACGCCATCAACAGCCGTGGACACCGCCATTGCAGACGCTCGAACCCTGGGAAGAAACGGATTGGGCAGCGTCGTTCTTTTTGCAGCCGGAAACGAAGATGAGCCGGTTGAGTATCCGGCCTGGAACTCGATGGCGATCGCGGTCGGCGCAACGAGTCTCTGCGATGAACGAAAGACCAGCTCCAGTTGTGATGGTGAAAACTGGTGGGGAAGCAACTACGGGCCAACTCTCGACGTGGTTGCCCCCGGAGTCAAGATCCGGACCACGGACATCATGGGTAGCGGTGGCTACACTTCCTCGAACTACATGAGCGACATGAACGGCACATCGGCGGCAACTCCCGCCGTCGCCGGAGTGGTCGGCCTGATGCTTTCCAAGAACCCCTTGCTGACTGCGCAGGAAGTGGGACAGATTCTGCGAGGGACTGCAGAAGATCTCGTGGGAAAATCCACCGAAGACGTTCCCGGCTTCGACATCTACATGGGTTACGGACGGGTGAACGCTTTTCAGGCCCTGATGGCCGTCTCCCCTCCCGAGGCTCCCATCATCAGTTCCGTCGATCCTGGCTTCGGACCCGTTGCCGGAGGTAACAAGGTCACCATCCACGGGGACAACTTCCTCGGAGAGATTGACGTTCGCATCGGATCTGCAAGTTGTTCCTATACGATCATCGATCGGGAAACCATCACCATCACTGTTCCTGCAGCCACGGTAATTGGCTCTTCAACCGTCGAAATCGACAACCTCGGCGGAACCGGCATTCTTCCCGGTGGTTACGCCTATGAGGAAAATCAATCGACGATCACATTTGAGGGCTACCCAAGAAGTGGGCGCAATATCACCCTTCACGTGACTGGCCCCCAGGGCGGACGATTCGCCATTGCCGCCGACACACAGGCCGGAAACTATGAGAAGCAAGGGCACACGTTCTGCTTCGCCGGTCCGACTTCTTCCGGGTTTGAAATCGTGCAGCGGTTCGGCCAGGGCATTTTCGACGCATCAGGAAGAGCCCAGGTGACTTTTCGAGTGCCGGACGCTCCCGTCTTTAGCAACGTGTTCCTACACGCCGCAACGCTGGACCAAGGCAATCTTGAAGTTTCTGAATGCCTGACTCTCACCGTCTTCTGAGAGGTCATTCGGCGAGTCCGCGTGAGAATCTCTCCTGAAGGAGTGGTACTAAAAAGGGAGTGAAGGCCTAATCTATAGCTGCCTCCACTCCCCCCCAAGGATGAGGCGATTGAAAGAACGCAACGTTTCCGTCCCCATGGTGACACACCTGCTGCAAAGCAGCCGATGCTCCACCCTTCGCGCGTTCCTCCCCGCCGTCAAGCACCTGGACATTCGTATCCAGAAAAGACCGCAAGAAACTCAAGACACATCATCTCTGTGGCAATGAATCTGCGATCTTCTTCCCTTTTTAGATGAGACGGTTCCTGCTGCGGGACAGAGAACCGGAGGATTGTGTTCAGAACACGTGTCTTGCATGACCAATTCATCAAGACGACCTGGAGTATAGCTGCGCGAACCAAAACAGGTCAAGAATCTGCATGAATGATCCCGTCCAGAAAGAACCGGATCATTCGCAAAACGGCTTCTACTTCCCATTTGGTGTGCGAGGTTTTTTCTCTCTTTTCTTCCGAGTCGTTGCCGCCTACTCCCCCATCGCCTGGAGAATCACTCGTCTCTCTCTCGGTCGGTTGTCGAAGTCAACCAGAACAACTTGTTGCCAGGTCCCGAGCGTCGGCCTTCCGTCCACCACAGGGACCTGCAGACTCGGACCAAGAAGAGAAGCGCGCACGTGGGAAAAACCGTTCCCGTCTCCCCAACGCACGTTGTGTTCATAGTGCCCATCTCGGGGAACGATTTCTTCGAAGAACTTGTTCAAGTCCTGACGAAGCCCTTCTTCGTATTCAACGGTCGTGATTCCGGCCGTGGCCCCCGGAACAAAAACCGTGACGACTCCTTCCTTGATTCCCGATTCAATCACACAATCTTGAACAGCCCCGGTGAGGTCATGCACATCACAAAACCCCTGGGTTTCAAGCTCTGCAACCACCGTCCTGATCACAAGACTCCCTCCTCTTTTGAATCCAACCGTGCAAAGAAGAGACCTGTGTCGTCGGGCTTTTCCGTGCCCGAGAATCTGGTCCTCAATGCCAACATAACGGTTGATGACAGAGCAGGTAAGAGAAAAGGATCAAAAACTGGGACACCTCACCTTGCAAAGATTCCCGCAAGCGCCTACCATTCGAAACGACTTCCGGAGCTACCGACTTCATCTCCCTCAAGTTTCTCATCGCTCCCGGAGCCATCGAAACAAAACCGCATCCTCTTGCGTGGAATCCTCGCGGGGGGGGCCGAGATTCGCCCGACTTCTTTCTTCGGATGAAGGCCTCGGCTCCACGACGTGAGTTCTCATCCAACCGCGTAGGTGGGAAGCAACAATATCAATAACTATCGGTCCTGCTTTCCACGGGGTATTCCCCGCTCAAGGCACGTGCCGAGAAAGCAGCCAACGGGAATGATGCAAGCCGCTGTCTTGGCCAGCGGATCCAACGGGAATTCGGTCTATCTGGAGACAGAGAACACTCGCCTTCTCGTGGACTCCGGCGTGAGTGCCCGCAAGATCCACGACCGGTTGATGAAATTCAATCGGTCCGAGAGCAAGATCGACGCGATCCTCATCACCCATGATCATCTTGATCATGTCTATGGTGTGCGGGTTCTCGCCCGAAAGTTCGGCGTTCCCGTCTTTCTGAATCAACCCACCCGGGAGAAGGCTCGTCGAGCGCTCCGCGGCGTCAACTCGATTGAAATTGTCCGCACCGGCGAGGACTTCAACTTCAAAGACGTCCACATCCAGACGATTCCTGTGCCTCACGATTCTGCCGAAGCAATGGGCTTTGTTGTCACCGGGGGCGGAGTGTCTCTTGGCGTATTTACCGACCTGGGCACCGCGACGCCCGCCGTGGAGCGAGCAATTCCAAAGCTGGACGCTCTCGTGCTCGAAACCAACTACGATCCCGAACTCCTCCGAAATGGCCCCTATCCAAAAGACTTGCAAGCTCGCATTCGAGGCGAGAAGGGGCACCTTTCCAACGAGCAAGCAGCCGACCTCTGCGGCCGGCTCGCATCTCCAAAGCTCCAGGTGGTTTACTGCGCCCATCTGAGCGCCGAAAACAATAGCCCGAACCTGGCGTACCGGGAAATGCGCCGGAAGCTGTCAGCTCGGCCCGATCTCCGACACGTTCGGGTCCTCATGACCTCCAGGCGAACCGTCTCCCGCATGACAACGATTTCCGCCTAGACGGGGCCCATCCGAACTCGACAGCGCGCCCAAGACCCACTCCCACAAGTGCTTGTTCAAGTCGATCAACCCAATCGTCTTTTCGTCCGATGAGTAACCGGGGATCTCGTCTGCCCCACCGTCTTCTCCGAACCTTTGGGTTGAGTTCATGACCAGTCAGACAAAGAGAATCACACGAATCGGTTCGCTGCGAACCGCGGGTCTCATTGCCGCCGGCCTTCGGGCCCTGGAGGTAAAGTCCAGTGATCCCGGGACCTACGCTCCGATCATCTCGGATGATAGCGCCGAATTTCTGGCCGGGGAAGTTGCCGTTGAGCTGGCGAAACAGGTAGAAGGTGAGTTTCCCGGAATCCGACAGGCCCTGATCAGCCGCCAGAGGTTTGTCTCGGAATGGGTGACCGCTCGGATTCGGGAGGGTGGGCGAACGGTGTTTTCCGTTTCCTCCGGGGTTGATTCCCGACTCTCACGACTGGATGCAGTCAGTCAGTTCGGAGCCCGGGTCGTCGACATCGACAGTAAACCGATGCTGCTGCTCAAGCTCCATCGACTGGGCCAGCTTCTTGGCGCCGCCCCTCCCCACACCGTGTTCATGGAAAGCCGAATCCCGTATCGACTCCCGATGAAAACCGTTCAGCGTCTCAAGGGCATCAGTGCCCGTCCGGCAATTTTCGTCCTGGAAGGCGTTCTCACCGTGTTTGATCCCCGCGACGTTGAAACTCTCCTGCATGACATCGCATCCGTCCGAGTGGCCCGTAGAGCCATCGTGATGGACTTCATCGAGGCCACCGAAGAAGGCAAGGCTCTGGCAAAATCGGGTTTCATCAAAGCCTACGCCGGCGGGCCTCCTCGCTTCTTGATGAGCCGGGAGAAGATGACAGGGGCCCTCGAGAAACTTGGCTTTCGCAACATCCACTGGCGTAGCCTCGAGGAGATCACCGGGTACTACGGTCCATCACTCCCGGAGATGCGGCCGGTGCAGGTCGTCACGGCTGAAGCCGTTTCCGGCTCCTGATCAGCAGTCCGTTGATAAAGTGCTTTTCGTCAAGGGCGAGTCATTTCGGCTCAGATCAAGGAGCCGGAATGGACTCGAATTTGTTGATTCTTGTGCTTTTCGGCGACGCAGAGCTGGGT
>JAJDCM010000114.1 GCA_029260825.1 Planctomycetota bacterium
AAGATCAACGGCAGGAACGACTGAAGTTCGATTGATCGTTAGCCACCTTTAGGTGGCGCAAGGGCTGCGCAGCAGCCAGTCTGGCCGCTTTGAGCGGCTCACAAATTACAAGGCCCCCGGCTTTGCCGGGGGATCATTACTCCTGCAGAAGCTCAGCCGCTTCCCGATATACTTCTTTCAGGCGTGGATCTTGAGCGTAGAGAGGATTCCTCATCTCCTTCTCCAGGCGGGAAAAAGCTGCTGCCGCCTCTTCGTTTCGATCCAATTTCTTGAACGTCATTGCGAGGAAGGCAGTATCGAGCGGAAGATCACCGTTCATCTCATCGGATCGAGAGAGAGTCTCTGCGGCGTCGGCAAGGAGACCTGCTCGAAACTGAGCCACCCCGATCGTGTTGATGAAGATTCCGTTCTTCGGTGAAATTTCACGGGCTGCTTTTGCCCAGCGAAGAGCGATCGTGTAAGCTTCGGTGTTTCGCCCGGGATCTTCGATGATGGCCCAGCTTTCGTTGTTCAGATGCTCGGGATGATCCGAGCGATGGCTCACGAGTTCCAGGGCGGCCGCGCGAACCCGGGGATCGATCTCATGATTCTTGGAAAGTCTTTCTTCCACATCGGCAACGAGCACGAGTTCCCGAGAAAGTGTGTCCACAAGAACCTCCGCCTTGCGACGAGCCAGGGCGGCAGCCCGAGAATCTTCCCGATTGCGGGAGGGCCAGACTCCATAGCGATCTCGCTCCTTCCGGGTGAGGTCCCGCGGTTTCTGCGAGACGGCAAGGGCGAGGGGGTTCATGGGCCAGAATCGAGCTGATCCGTCTCTGGAGATGGTGGCAAACCACGCACCGTCCGGGCGGAAGGTTGCATGGAGTACGTGGCCACCATGCCCTTCGAGGACGGCAAGCTCTTCTCCGGTCGTCGCATCCCAGAGTCGAGAAGTGCGATCCTCGGAAGTGGTCACCACTTGAGTTCCCTGAGGATCAAGAGTCGCCGACCAGAGGCCGAGCTTGTGACCCTTCAAGGTCAGGAGAGGGCGAGTTTGCAATTCGGGGGTGAGGCTGACGTTCCAGATACAAGCCGTTCCGTCTCGGGATGCAGTGATCAACTTCTTGCCGTCGTGACTGAACTCCGCCCATTTCACCCAGTCTCGATGCGCTTTCAAAGTCGCAATCTTTTCTCCGGTGATTGCATCCCAAAGTTGAGCGACACCGATGTCGGAGGTGACGAGGAGTCTTCCGTCCGGGCTGAAATTGGCGCACCACACGCTTGCGGGTCTTTCTTGCAAGCTGACGAGTTTCTCCTTTTTTCGCCAGTCCCAGATGATGATGGTTCCCTGGTTTCGAGAGACGGTAACGATCCGGTCGCCGGCCCTGTCAAAAGAGCAGGCGCTGACAGGGGATCCCACTCGGATCACGGAGAGGCAGTCGAAACTTGCCAGGTCCCAGATCCGCACGGTGCGATCGAGTGACGCGCTGAGTGCGTGCTCGCCGCTCGAGGATATATCAACGGCAGTGACCGGTAGTCGATGGGCTCGAAAGGACTGGATGACGCTCATGGAATCCAGATCCCAAAGAACACACCCACCGTCCTGGTAGCCGGTAAAGAAGAAGGATGTATTCGGGACGTAGCTGCCACTCGTAAGGTTCGAGTTCGTCTTCAGGATGAGGGGGTGGGAGGTTGTTGTCTTTCCGTTCCACAGCCGGGCCGTGTTGTCCTGAGAAGTCGTGAGGACTCTGGTTCCTTCGGGAGATAACTTTGCGGAATGGATCCGATCCTCGTGTCCACGAAAACGGGCTAGCTCTTCACCGGTGCTTGTGTTCCACAGTGCCGCTGTTCCGTCCCAGGAAGCGGTGAGGATTCTGTCTCCATCTGCGTCGAATTCGGCAGAGACGACGCAATCCTGATGACGAAGAGTCTGGAGAGGTTTTCCCGTTTCGCTGTCCCAGGTTCGGGCGGTTCCGTCCGCACTTCCGGTAAGGATGATCCGGTCGTCCGGGGTCATGGAGCACACGCTGACCTCGGCCAGATGGGTTCCCAGAGTCAGCAAGAGATCTCCTTCGGGAACGCTCCAGACTTTGGCCGTCCGATCGCGAGATCCGGAGACGATTCGTTCACCGTCATGACTGAAGAAAACGGAGTTGACGAGCTGATCGTGAGACATGGATCCGCGGATCAGCTTCCCCGTTGGGAGGTCATAGAGCCGCACTTTTCCGTCGAAGGAAGCGGTGGCAAACCTCTTGCTGTTCCGGTCGATGGCCAGGTCCAAGACGGCACCTGAACCCTGAACCACGGAATGAACAAGGATTCCCTCCCGAGTAAAAATCGAGACTTCCCCGTTCCTGGATCCGGACGTGATGAATCGACCGTCGGGACTGATTGCAAGGGCGCCAACTGGCTGGCCGTGTTGTAAGACCGCAACTTCTTCCCCGCTCGAGGCGGCAAAGATCCGCACCGTTCCATCCCTGGATCGGGTTACTACCCGGGTGCCGTCCGGGCTGATGCGAGCTCCCCGGACCGGGGCCTTGTGACCTCGATAAACGACCAGGTCTTGCCCCGTTTCTGGATCCCACATGCGAGCCGTCTTGTCGTCAGAGCCGGTGAGGACGTTGCCGTCTGGAAAAAAAGAGCCATGAAAAAGGGCGCCTTCATGTCCAACCAGAGTCTTCGTCTCGGCCCCCGGACCCAGGTTGGGGAGGAGAGATTGATAAAGAGCGCCCGTGGAGATCGGACCGGGAGCTCGGCGCGCTCCCTCGATCGCAAGAAGGAGAGACAGGCTCGGGTGGTTGGAGGTAAGAGCGGCTGATTGGGCGCTCAAGTACAACCCGAGGGATCGCTCAAGGGCTCTTGTCTTCTGGTCCCGTTCGTTCTCGGCTCGGTTCCGTTGTTCGATAACGTGTTCTTTTTCTTCTTCAATGGCTCTTCTCGCCGCTCGTTCCTGGATGCCAAAGACGATCGGGCCCCCGACGATCAGGGAAATGAAAAGGGCCGCCGCGAGGGAGGGCGCCGGGTTGCGCTTGATCCCCCGGAGAATCCGTTCGATGGTTCCGATCGGCCGGGCCAGAATCGGTCGGAGCTCAAGAAAGTTCTGAAAATCCGCGGCGAGGTGGATCGCCTTTTTGTAGCGACGATCCGGATCTTTTTCGAGAGCGCGCATCACGATCGTTTCCAGATCACGGGGGACATGACCTGCGATCTTACGAATCGGCCGAGGCTCGCGATGGGTGATGAGCTTCATGACCTCCTGAGCGGTCTCGGCTTCGAACGGGCGTGTCAGCGTGAGGAGTTCGTACAGCGTTACCCCGAGAGAAAAAATGTCAGCCCGGGCGTCGATGGAGGAAGAGGGGCCGGTGATGCGCTCCGGGGCCATGTAGTAGGGGGTTCCGAGAAGGTCGCCTGTAACGGAAAGATCGCCCGCTCCTTCCTCCTTGGCCAGTCCAAAGTCGGCAACGAGGGGTGTGCCAAAGTGATCGAGCAGGATGTTGGACGGTTTGATATCTCGATGAATGATGCCCTGTTCATGAGCGTCAGCAAGTGCTTGAGCGACACGAAGGCCGATACCCGCTGCTACCGCGATTCCGCTCAGTCCGGATGCAAGGATCGCCCGACGATCGAGACCGGTTCCCGGGGTGGATGCTCGGCCTTCTTCTTCTCCTTTTCCCCAGCGAAGAAGGTGGTCAAGGGCATCTTCCAGGGGAAGACTCTTCATCTCGGAAATGATCTCGGAAAGAGACTGACCATCGATGTATTCCATCGCGAAGAAGTGGACACCATCCTGCTCCCCGACGGCAAATACGGGAACGACGTTTGGATGACTCAAGCGACCGGCGGCAATTGCCTCCCGTTGAAAGCGGGCGAGGCGCTGGGGAGAAAAAGAAAGGTGCCGGGGAAGAACCTTCAGAGCAACGTTCCGATCGAGAGAAACTTGCTTCGCCAGGTACACGACCCCCATCCCCCCGCTTCCGATTTCCCGAAGAATTTGAAAGTCGCCCAGTTTCTCTCCGATCCTGGACGGGAGAAGCGGTGGTTGTGGGGGGGATGTCTCCTTTTCTTCAGGAGGTTTATCGAGCATGAGTTCCAGAAGATCTCGTACTTCGGGATCGGTGTGGGAAAGATCGTTGCCTTTTCCTGGTTCGATCTTTTGATGAATGAATGCATCAAGGGCATCCGCTAGGTTCTTGACCCGATCGGATCGAGATTCCTCTGCCGATTTTTCGGGATCTTTCTTGGGGTTGGTCATGGAGCCGGGTCTTCCTTTTCCTGCCCAAGATCGAAGCTCTCCGTGCCGAGAACTTGACTGATCTCTGACCCCATCCGATGGAGGGCTCGATGAAAGCGCATGCGCGCCGCGTCTGCTTCGATCCCCAAACGGCTGGCGATCTCGGAGAATGAAAGACCGCTCCAGACCCGGAGAAGGAGGACTTCTCGTTCCTTGTGGTTCAAGAGTTCGAGCCCCAGCCGAACCCAGCTTTCTCGTTCGTTACCGGCGGCGATCTGACTGGGGCTGTCATCGACCTTTCCTCGATGATCGAGCTGGAGAACACTATCCGAAGGAAGAGGGCGTTCCCGGCTCATGGCTCGTCTTTTTGCCGTGTACCACTCGTAGTGATGACCGAGGGTGTTCTCGACAATTTTTGCGAGAAGAGCACGAAACCGGGCGGAGTCCGAAATGACGAACCGGGGGCCATGACGGAGGAACTCCACGACCGCTTCCTGGACGATGTCGTTTGTTTCCGCTTTCTGGCGCAAGTTGTTCCCCAGGCGACGATGAACATAAGATTGTATCCAGGAGAGGTTCTCGGACAGGAGTTGTTTGAGGGCATTTCGATCCCCCTGATTCCATCGCTGGAGGAGTTCTTGGGTATGGGTTGGTGCATCGGTCAAAAGAGATTCTCCCGGGAGTCGGTCTTCCCCATCTTAGCCCGGATCTGGATCCTCGGCAAAAATCCTGAAGAAATCATGTTCGGTTTTTTGACCATTCCGTCTTTGGAGTGCACGGCCGGGCTATCCCGGCACAAGAAAGCATGGGCGGAGGCTCCGCCCGCGCCGACATTTGACCCATGCTCGGTGATCCTGACCGACACGTTGGGGCGGAGCCGCCGTTCGCTCTCCCGGGGCCTTTTCCCGGTTTCTAAGTTCAAAGACGGGTTGCCGCGTTCCCGGATCCCGGATATAGATAGAGGCTGCTCGATCGGCCTTCGTCTGGCCTGGCAGGAAATCCAGGTCCTGGGAGACAACATGCGATTCAACTCATCCCTCACTCTTCAACGTGCCCTTTGCCTGGCCCTACTTCTCTTCTCCGTGTTCGCCCTTGCTCCAAACGCATGGGGCATGTCTTCGATCTACGAGAAGGACGTGGAGTTTGCCCTCGCCGAGGTGGAGAAGGCCTGCGGCAATTTGATCAAGCAGAAGAAGATCGACTGGAGGAAAGTGTCGTCGATGTTTCTTGCAGAAGCCAAGGACGTCGAAAACGATTCCGATCACTGGTTGTTGCTCTACCGACTGATCGCGAGACTTCGGGATGGGCATGCGGCTGTGCGTCCGCTTGAGAAAGGGCGGGATGTAAAATGGCCGGAGACGAAAGAAACGGGAGGGCCGGGACTTTTTCTATGCCGGGTTGGAAAAAAAATCTACGTCAAGAACAGCTGGAATGCAGCCGGTTCTTCGGGGGTCAAACCGGGAATGGAGATTCTGGCGGTCAATGGAGTTTCGGGTCTGAAATGGCTTCAACAGCGGATTGACGTTGCTCGGGACCTCAATAGTTTCTCAACCGACCAGCAGGCTTTTTATCACGCTTGCCACAAGGGACTCGTGGAGGAGATAGGCACTCGTATCAAGATGGATCTTCGAGATCTCAAGGGAAAGCGAAAGAAGAAGACCCTTTCGTTTGCGGGTGCCAACCAGGTTCAATGGGGTCCTGCCTACCCTCCCGCGGGAATGGACGGGGACAAAGACGTTCGTTACGGAAGGACGGAGAGGGGAAACGGATACGTCCATATTCGTCGGTGCAAGGGAAACCTCCCGGAGCGAATGGATGAGGCACTTCTTTCGCTTGGAAAGATATCGGGGCTGATTCTTGACTTTCGGGGAAATACCGGGGGAGGATACGATCACGCCGGGTTTTTCGGCAGGTTTGTTCCGAAGGGAGAGATTCTCTCTTTTCATGGGACCTATGAGAGCCGGGGAGCCCAGCCGTATGGCGGCAAGATGATTGTGATTGTCGATGGGGGAACGGCGAGCGCCGCAGAGACGGGGAGCGGGATGTTCAAGGAAAATGAAAGAGCCTACGTCATCGGGGAGTCAAGCACCGCCGGGATGTCTTCTCAGAAGACCACGATCGAGTTGCCGTCAAAGCTCTTTTCGCTTTATGTTTCAACCCGATCCAACATGGCTTCCTTCAATGATAAGAAAGGGATCGAAGGAATTGGCATCATTCCCCATGAAATCGTGGAGTACAAGCCAAGGGATCTCGCCGAGGCGAAAGACACTCTGATCCTCCGGGCGGAAAAACTTCTGGCGCGGTTCCCGAAGAGTAAAATTCGCTACCAGGCGAAGAAGCCCTAGGCTTTTTGAAGGAAAGAGCCCAGGTGACTTGAGATCGCCTCCTGGGCTCTGCATGAGTTTTCCTATTCGGTGCCCACAGTCACTTCCGTGCCTCGCCCCTTGATGTGTACGGTCGTGAAGATCCCGAGCCGATCGATCCCGACATCATAGATTCCCTCGGGAAGGGGCGAAATCATGACTCGTCCTGAGGATGGGATGGTCTGGGATGCAACACGGCCAGCCATGAGCCGGATGAACTCGTTTGATCCGTGAGGAACCACATAGATCCGGGTGTCGGGCTTACCGTGTACGGTCAGATCAGCGTTGCCAAGGGAAGTCTCGACTGCGGTCCCCTCCACCTGAATTCGAGCGATGTGACCGGTCCGGGCGAGGAAGAGATAGTTTCCGGGGATGATTCTTGAAGCCGTTCCCGATCCGTCAGTCATGTGAAACTCCCGGAAGCTACTCGGGTAGGTCTCGCCGACAAGAACTCCGCGAAGAGGTTTCTCAAAGATGCCGTTGGTCGAGAAGCCGTCGATCCTGACTTCTGGTAACGGTAAGAACTCCTCAAGCTCGGTTGTTTCCCCGGGGAGAACAAGGATGCTGAACATGTCTTTCTTGGTGACGAAGAGACCTCGGATTCCGGCGGCGATGTTCGTCACGAAGAACCGACCGTCTTCATCGGTTTGAAATGAGATGTTTCGATCGATGGCCATTTTCTGGTGGGCGAGGGGCTTTCCATGATCATCGAGGAGGCGACCCCTGATGCTACCGCGTGGGGACATGGTGATGCTTGTTGCCTCGTCAAGAGGAGCGGTAACCGGACTCAGTTCCGGGTGCCAAACGGTAATCTCCCGACCTTTTCCTCGGAGAGAAAAGCCGCCGGAAGAATCCGTCCGCACTCCATCGAGAATTCGTTTTTCATCGTAGGGCTTGAAGGGTTCATCTCCCCTCATCCGGATTTCGTTTCCGAAGAACACAAGAGCTGATTCGACGGGTTGCCCCAGTGGATCGATCACCGTGCCCGTGACTCCATCTCCAGATTGAGCCTGAATCTCTAAGAAGATGTCATCTCCTGGAGCAAGAACGATGGATGACGACGGATTGCCAAGGGACGCCTGATCCAATTCAAATCGATAGGCCTGTCCCCCGCTATTTTCAACTTCAAGGGTGAGTGCCGCGATCCCCGGATTGACTTGTTTCCTGAGAACTTTTCCCTGCATGAGGAAGCGACCATCTTTCTTGACGACGTAGCGAAACTCGCTGAGTCTCTCTCCCGTCGAAAGGTCTCTTGCTGACAGTCGAACATTTCCGGTCGGGATGGTTTTTGCCGTAAAGTCAACGTCGGTTGCGGGGGTTGGATGCTGGTTGCTCTCCATCGGGCCGGGTCGAACTCCGGGGGATGCTAGAAGGGTGACATAGACGGTCTTTGCTGTGGAAAACTCCGCTTCGTACTTTCCCAGGGAATCGGTTTCGAGGGTTTTTCCGAAGATGGTGCCATCTTTGGTTTCAGCCGCTCCGATGCCGACCCGATCTCCATCGGGCTTTCCTGTAAATGGATTGGGATAGCTACCTACGAATACCTTGGCTCCGGGGATTGGCTTTCCGTCCACATCGAGAACTTGACCCGATACGAGGTGGCGGACTCGGGTCAAGTTGCTTTGTTCGGGCATCTTTGGATCGATGGGTGTCTGGGCTAGCAAGGTGGGCTCGGGTGATTCGGAGTTTTCTTCCGGGTCATCAAGATGAGCTACGTATGCTTGAGGTTTGTTTGGGGGGGCATCTGGTGTGCTTGCCGAAAGATTGACAAGAAACGCTCCTCCGCCGAGGAGTAGAAACACGAGTAGGGAGATCTTGGAAGAAAAAATCATGGATATTGCTCCGGTAAAGCCGGAGGTCACGCCGCTTGAAAGAGCGGTTGCCTCGAGGCTTCGATGGGGAAGGGCCAAAGGAATCAAACTCAAACTGAAGGTGCGATCTGAATGGCCGTACCGGAATTCGAGATCCTGCCGGAGCCGGATGAGAGCCCGCCTCACACGGTTGCGAACCGTTGATGAGGGGACTTGAAGCCTTGCTGCGATCTCGTTTGTGGATAGCTCTTCCATGTATCGAAGAAGCAATGTCGAGCGGTGAGGCTCTTCAAGTCTCATGAGGGCTTCAACGAGTGTCTTCTGGAGATCAGCTTTTTCGACGAGCTCTTCCGTGGAGGGTAATCGCTCGACTTTCGCGGACTTCTGTTCCCGGAGAGTGCGCCTTGTGTCGGCCCGATGTTTTTGCCGGACCACGTTTCTGAGGACGCCGCCCAGCCAGGCACGAAGATTGATCTCGGGCTGAGGAGGGCGTTTCAGGGCTTCAAGCCAGGTGGTTTGAACCACGTCGTCGATCTGGCTCGCATCCAGGATGAGAGCGCGAGCCAGACCTTGCACCCAGCGCGCGTGGGTGAGTAGTTCTTCCGGACTCATGGCTTAACTCCAGTTGATCGGTCATCGTATCGCATTCAAGAGAGGAGTTGCCACCGAAAGCCACTTTGTCTCCCAGTTTCGATGAAAAGAATCAGGCGCGTCGAAAAAGATGCTTCAGACGTTCGCAAATACCCTCCAAAACGAAAGAAAGCGCCGGCTCTTCAGGGAAGAGCCGGCGCCGGATGTTTGCAATTCTCGTTCGGTTCGTTGCGTTCTAGAACTCGACGTTGAGCTCGATGACCTTGTCTACGATCGACCGCTTTCCGATGACGGGGGCGCCTTGAGCCTGGGGTAGGGTTGAGCTACCCAGGTCGATGAAGCGATCCACAACCGGGATGGGAACGATCGGACCGCCAGGGGACGTGGGTCCGATCTTGAAGGTCGGGAAGCCGCGGGTCGTCTGCACGCCATAGAAGAAGGGACGGGTTTGTTGCCCGTTGCATCCGTCGGTGTAGGCCATGTGAGTCTGCTCCAGGTGGAGAGTCTCGACGCCGGGGAATCGGGTGGGGTCGGTCCAAAGGCCGATGCTCTTGGAGAGCATGCCTGGCCAGGGGCCCACGAAGGCCGAAGATGCAGTGCTACCACACAGGGACTGGCCAGCGAACTGTTGGACCTTGTATTGAGCAGTAGCGCCGGCTACGCCACAGGGACAGAAATCACCCTCATTGACGATGTCGCCTCCTTCAAGAGGTTGCTCGAACTGGCAGATCTGATCGAGTGGTTGGGTGAAGTCATAGTTGCGGAAAGCTTCGCAGTTGATCGGGCCTTCAGCGGAGCCAAGGTTCGGGTCACATACGAAGCTGTCGGCCGGACCAACCATCGTGTAGCTGTTGTTCGGGTGGAAAACACCAGGGCGACTGGTGAAATTGTTGCTGTGCTCGAACGCATCACACTCGTGGTTGATCGCGAAAGCCGCGGTGAACTGGTTGTTGCAGTCACGAGCGATGTCGATGTAGCCTCTCCAGTGATAGGCGTTGAACGCGGTGTAGCAGGAGGGAACAATGCAGCCGTTTCCACCGAACTGATCAAGAACGAAAGGATCGATTCTCAGGTCGCCGTTCAAGAAGAAGCGCCAGACCTGGGTGTCGGGAGTTTGATTGTTGCTTGCCTCTAGCCAGGTTCGGGAATAGGCCATGACCTGGGTCGAGGTCCAGGCGGTGAATGTGCCGGCCACGTTGGTAACGGTCATGCGGGCAAGGTAGTATCCGCAAGCTATCGGGGTGAAGGTGAACTTGGTGAGAACCGTTCCCGAGAGCCTCGGATCGCAATCGCGCCAGCAGATGTACTTGGTGCGAAGATCGATATCCGGAAACTGGGGGAGGACGGCCTGGGTCGTCTCGCAACATGGTCCATCCAGGTTGTCTGGAAGAATGTCGATTGCGCGAGCAGGAGCTACAGCTAGTGCGGAAAGAACAAAGGCCAAACCAATACACAAGAGACGTGACATAGCGGAACTACCTCCTTTTGGAACCACAAACTCTCTGGCGGGATCCGGCTTGTTGCCGGTTTCGTTTCTCTCCTGGAAACGCAGCCATCCGCGCCTACGGAATGCTCCTGATACAAGCGGTGTGCCAAGCGTGTCCCGGGAAGGAAAAATATGACGAAGTCGTGGCGTAAGTTGTTCCCGGACATGGGATTTCAAAATGGGCGTTGCCCCGAAGCCCTGTTCTCCCGATTTGCGCGATTCGTTACGTTTGGTGACAGACCCGGAACAACAGCCGGGGCGTATTTTCTAAAGTGTTGGCATGAAGTTCTTTATGGGGCAGGGCGTGGGGTGAGTCGAAGTGTTACACCGAGGGAGTCAGGTTACGGTTTGTTTCACCTCTTCCGGAGAAGCTATAACCAGCTTGCACGAGGCAATAAAGTTGATCAAACCGGGGAGAGAGCATGAGTCTTAAAAGGTCACCGAGACTGGCTCGAATCGTCTGCACTCTCGGTCCATCAACCGAGTCCAGGGCAATCCTTGAGCAGATTGTTCTCAAGGGAATGAACGTGGCCAGATTGAATTTTTCCCACGGGACGCACGAGAGCCATCGTGCAACCCTGGAGGCTCTTCGGGATGTCAGTCGCCGGGTGGGCCGGGAAGTGGCAGTACTCCAGGATCTTCAAGGTCACAAGGTCCGGGTCGGAAGGGTTGAGGGGGCCGAGTCGATCGAACTCGAGGACGGGGACACGATCCGGATGGGGAGCGGGAGGGTCGTTTCCCGCGAGCGAATTGGTGTGGACTACCCCGACCTTGCCCGGGTTGTTTCCCCAGGTAATCATGTCTATCTTGACGATGGTCTTCTGGATCTTGTCGTGACTTCGGTCGATCGAGATGAGCTCCTTTGCCAGGTAGCAATCGGTGGGTCTCTTCGAAGTCGAAAGGGGGTCATCTTTCCGGATTCGGATCTCGAGTTTCCCCTGATCAACGATAAAGACCTTGAAGACGCGAAGTTTGGCGCGACCCTGGATGTCGATATGGTAGCCATGTCGTTTGTTCGGTCGGCGACCGAGATCCTCGAGATGCGAATTCGAATGGGGGAGTGGGGAGCAAAAGATCCATTCATCGTGGCCAAGATCGAAGATCGCAAGGGAATCGAAAACCTGGAAGAGATTCTTCACGTGGCGGATGGGGTACTGATTGCTCGAGGAGACCTGGGCGTTACTCTTCCTCGAGAGCGTGTTCCCGGAGTGCAAAACCTCATCTTGAAGACGGCAAATGCCAAGGGGGTTCCGGTCATCACGGCAACTCAAATGCTTGAGTCGATGATCCAGCAACATAAACCGACTCGAGCCGAAGTGGGCGACGTTTACCATGCGGTATCCATGGGCACCGATGCGGTGATGTTGTCCGGAGAGACCGCTTCGGGTGACTATCCAGTTCTTGCCGTTGAAGAGATGGAGAGAATCTGCCGAGCAGCTGAAAATGATCAGTGTCGGATCGTCGACCATCGGTCCACCGTTTCGGGAAAAGAAGGACTCCATCATCGGATGGCGGCGGCCGCGGTTGACCTTGCTTATCGGATGGAGGCCCGATGTATCCTGGGGTTTTCTCTTACCGGTTCGACGTTGCGTGCCCTTTCTTCGGCTCGCCCCACCGTGCCGGTGATCGGAGTTGTAGACGACCTGAAGGTGCTGAGGCGCCTTCTTCTCCATCGAGGTCTCGACCTCCTGATCCTGCCCCGCCAGAAGACATTCTCCGAGCTTGTTGAACCCGCTCTTCTTCGGCTCCAGAAGGAAGATGTGGTGAGCAAGGGAGACCGAGTCATCGTGGTTGCCGGGATCGACGACCTGCGGGGGCGGCGTAATCATACTCTCAAGGTCTACGAAATCGACTGACCTCGATCCTCCTTCGTATTTTTCAACCGGTCGATTTCCCGCTTTTGGGTTAAATTGGGAACATCATCGTTTGATTCATGATCTCTTCCTCCGCCCTCAATTCGGGAGAAACCGAAATGGCTGCTGTTCCTCGTGCTTTGTTCATCTTGTGCCTTGCCCTCGCAATGGGAAGCCCGGCTGCGGGTAAGGGCGCAAAAACAGTTACCTTTCCTTCCGAAGATGGTCTTGAGATCACGGCTGACCTTTACGTCGCTCACTCATCCGCGAAAGCTCCATTCATCGTTCTATTTCATCAGGCGAACTTCAGTCGCGGTGAGTATCACGAGATTGCCCCCAAGCTCAACAAGCTCGGGTTCAACTGCATGGCGGTGGATCAACGGTCTGGAAAGGGTGTCAACGGAGTTAACAACGAGACGAAGGCAAGGGCCGAAAAGAAGGGGTCGGGAACATCGTATGTCGATGCCATGCCCGACATGATTGCATCGCTCAGGTATGTGCGAAAGAACCACGGCAAGGGGAAGGTTCTGGGCTGGGGAAGTTCCTATTCGGCGGCCCTCATCCTGAAGATCGCGGGTGATCATCCCGAACTGATGGACGGCGTGCTGTCATTTGCCCCTGGGGAGTACTTTGGTCGCCAGGGAAAATCAAAAACCTGGGTCAAGGATTCGGCGAGTAAGATTCGTTGTCCGGTCTTCATCACGTCGGCGAAGAGAGAGCACGGAGCGTGGAAGGGCATCTTTGAGGCGATCCCCGGCAAGAAGAAAGTGAATTTCCTGCCCAAGACCGAGGGGCAGCATGGATCCCGCGCCTTGTGGGAGAAGTTCGATGATCATAAAAATTACTGGAAGGCAGTGAATCAGTTTCTTGCCAACTTTTCGAGTCGGCCCTGAGGGCTTGTGCTCCGTAAAATCCGGGAAGTAATCGACTCAAGTGCGGGCCGGACCCCAGCAGTTGTCTCCTGCCGGTCCGCGAGGAGATAGGATTCTCAATGGTTTCGGTTTCCGTTTTTCTCTACCTGGTACTCCTTACTGCTTCTTCATCCCCGGCTGCCAATCTCGACTCTGGTCTCGAATCGGCGGTGTTGACGAAGATCGAGTCTGCACTTCAACGCTCCGATTTCTCCTCGATAGAGAGTCTCGCAAGAGATCATCCTGCCCTCTTCGTTGTGGGGGCCGAGGCAGTCATCTTCAAGGGAAGATCTGAGCCCTGGGACTTTGCCGAATGGGAAAAAAGGGTGACTCATCCGGATGTGCAGGTGCACCTTGAACGGTTCATGGCCCTGGCCCACGTCAGCAAAAGCGTGCGTCGGAAGCTCGCTACCTGCAGAAGGAGAGCGAAGGCCGCTTCACTTGCCGGGGAGCACGAGAAGGCACTCGAGCTACACGAAGAAGCGATCAAGCGACTCGATGAGGTCGGTTTCAGCGGCTTAGCATTTTCTCATCGTTGTCAGGTGCTCGATGAGCTGGCCGAGCTGAATCGGGTGGAAGACATCCTGAAGGTTTCGAGTCGTTATCTGAAAAGATCTGCCGAGCTCGGATTGATCCAGGCTACCGCCGAAATAGAAGCGCGGCGAGGCCAAGCGCTTCACGCCCGGGGAGATCTTGCTCAGGCGGATGCTGCACTGAGAAGCGCCCTTCGAATCGCGCGTCGGCGGAACGACTCAGCCCTTCGTTGTTTTGCTGCCGATGAAGCAGGGTGGGTTGCTCTGGATGCGGCGCGCCCGAAGGAAGCGTTGTTACTCTTCAAGGAATGTGAGGAGGT
>JAJDCM010000115.1 GCA_029260825.1 Planctomycetota bacterium
GAGGGAGCCATAGATCGCGACAACGACAGCCCACTCTCCCCGGGGAAGAAAGCCAAAGACATTCATCTGTCCCCGATAAAAGTTCGCCGCGCAGCTGACGTCAGGAGAGAAGAAATCCGTATTCAATTTGTGGAGAAAGGCAAAGAAATAGACGATCAAGATCACGAATCTCGCGACTGGCGCAAACCCGGAAAGGAGCTCTCCGCCGTCGATCTTGAACGTCTTCTTGTCAAGGATAACCCGCAGGAGAGTGATCACGATCGTCAAGTTCACAAAGGCAGCCACAAGACTGTGATTGGGTAGGTCCGGGTTCTTCACAGAGAACTCGTAGAGCTGGAGTACAGACACAACCAGAAGTCTAGCCACCGAAGATGGACGAAAGAGTAAGCAAATCGCTGCGGCAGCAAGCGCAAAGTGATGGAAGGAATGTCCCCAGAGAACGTAGGAGCCGAGATGAAACAGGATGGCACAGGCCCAAAGGCAGCTGAAAGTGCGAAACGCGATCTTCACGTCATTGTTCATCGAGGAAGCCACGACCGAACCTCCTCTTCGGGGATTCGCAGGACCTCAAGAAGAGCCGCGACGAACTCTCCATTCTCACCGACTCGATGAGGACTGTGATATTCCCAGACTGTTTGCCCCTCGGTCGTCACCTCAAAAGCCCGGCCCGAATCCGATTCAGTAATCAAGGTGTTTCCGTTAGGAAGCCGCTGGGCTGCACCGCATGTCGCCGTGAAGAAGGGATCATCCGACGTCCCCCGGTATTGCCACAGGAGCTCCCATGATCCAGGATCAAATTCAGAAACCCTGGATGACCCGGGCACTCCCTGATTGTCAAAGAGTAGAAGGTTTCCCGAATCAAGAATTTTTGGATCATGCTGTCGTTTGAACTCTCCGGTAACGGCCATCACGACCGTTTGCCGGGAAGGATCCACGACGGCGACACAGTCGAGGGCAAGCATGGACAGGAGAACATTCCCCTCCTTCATCCAGGGAACGTTTGAATGATGACTTCTCGAGAGGATCTCCAGCGTATTCGTGTGAAAGATGTCGCCGGTCTTCTGCGTTCGGGAATCAAGAACCTGCCGGAACCGGGAGCTCTCAAAACATGAAAGCAGAGAAATTCGCCGCTTCTCGGTTCCATCTCTCTCATCGAGAACACTGATGAAGTCCTCAAGAACCGGGTATTCAGAATCAATTCGAGGGATGACTCGAGCTTTCCGGGTCAACACCCAGAGCTCGCCGTTGCTCGCTCGTTCAAGGTCATGGTGAGCCTGAACAGGGTTCGACCAGAGAAGATTCGAACTCCTGTCAACCCGAACAATACCGTGGCCCTCGTAAATACCCACCACATCTCCATTGGGATAGAGATAGGCTCTTCGCCAGTAGTTCTTATCCCGAGGGATCCGTCGGTCCGGCCATACGGTTCGAAAGTCCATCTTCCATTCGTGCAAAACCTCGCCATTGAGATCGGCAAGGACCGCCATCCCCCCAAGGCCCGACGTGAAAAAGTTATATCCCGGCTCAACTCGATCGGGGTCGATCCGTGTAACCCCTTGAAGCCCTCGGGATGGCTCGGATCCGTTCACGTAGCCGATTGCCTCCAGAGCCCGAATCGTCTCCGTGAGATTCTCATTGACCTTTTTGGGTGGAGTCCCGGGGCTTACATGAAACCAACGTCCTCCATCGGTTGGGTTTTCGGGCGCGAGATCGTCCGGAGTCGGAGGCTTTGCATAGAACCGATCGGGTTCCATCGACCTTCGAACTAGAGCCGCAAGCGAAACCGCACCAAGCAGTAAGAGAAGGACGAAGATTCGGCGGGATCCCAACCTCCGGGGGAGGGGAGGTTTGCCCCGTAACCGATGAGGGTCAAGCATTTGCGAATCTAGCTCTTGTTGGAAGAAGTATGAAAAGATACCCGGTCTTGATAGACATGGGTTACTTCGACAAGACGGATCCGCTAGCTTGACCCCTGATAGCCCCCGGTAAACGGCCTGTTAGTTGAGGATGGTGAAAGACTGCCGAGAAGTGACAATCAACCCCGCCCCCGAGTTTTCGATGACAGACTGGACATGAAAGCTTCGAAAGAGCAGGTTCGGGTTATTGGGGATGGTAAAGCTAGCTTCCGCGGTGCCCATGGAACTCAATGGAGCATCCACGCCGCCGAACGCTGGAAACGCGTTGTAAACAATCCGGAATTGGGGCGTACACTCAAGATCGAGGGTAATCCCTCCAAGAACACAACTACCTTGTTGAGCGTCAGCCAGAAGAACGCATCGTTGCCCTGACTCACCGAACATCATGAATCTCGGAGTGCCTCCCAGGCGAATCGCTCCTCCCACGTGCTCCAGTGCGGGCAGGTTGGGGGAATAGGTGTAACCCGCGGGCAAACTCGCAGTTCCGCCAGCCTGATCGACAACGACCTCAACAGAGACATTCTCCCCCGGACCGGGAGGAGTCGCAACCACAATCTCCGTGCTCGAGCGAGAGAGAACCGTTGCCTCGGAGGCCCCAAACATGACATCAACGCCCGGCGAGAAGTTTGCCCCCTGAAGGGTCACCGTCGTTCCGCCTCTTAGCTCGCCCAAAGTGGGGAGGATCGTATTGAGAGTCGGAGGAGTCCGGAAGATCCAGGCCCCGCGCCCCATTGTTCCTGCGACAAGAACTTGATCGGCAGGATCAAAGTCCAGGTCGCGAACCGGTGCGTTCGGAAGGCCGACTCCCAGTTCACTCCAGTTCGAATATCCCGGAGCTTGGGAGATGAAAACCCCCATGGTCGTTCCCACGACGATGGCATCCGACCCTCCCATCCCGGGAATAAACTCGATGGTTCGGAAGTCGGCTCCCAGCGAAAGAAGGTTGCCGGTCACATCCGCCCAGGATCCGCCCGTGTTCTGGGTGCGAAAGACCTGGTTGCTATCCACCACGAACCCGGTTTTCCATTCCTTTGCGTCAAGGGCAACGTCCCGAACCGACCCTCCCGGATAGGAGACCGCTTCGACCAGACTCCCTCCCGAGCTGGTTCGAATGTAGACACTGGAACCCGCTCCCACATAGAGCACATCCTCGTTATCGATGCCGCCGGATCGTCCGCCGTAAACAAGACTGCTCGCACGAATCCCCGGTCCGATTTCCAGGATGTTGTCTCCCTGATTCATGGATTCGTAAACCGAATTGGATCCGCCGATCACGATGCGGAGTCCATTGATCTCATTGACGGCAAGAGGCGTGACGAACTGGGCGGAAAGATTACTTCCGCCACCTCCGACGCTGAGAGTTGGAAACGACTGGCTGATCAAGACATTATCGGAATCATAGGTTCGCCTTCGAAATCCTCCCAGATTCTGAAAACTCGAGTAGCGAGTCGAGAACCCGGGCTGACTGGTGATATCAACCACCACATCACCACCGTCGGCGGTAGAGACACTGTCCCACGCAGCGCCGCCCGTTGTGATCTGCTGGGGGGTTCCTGTATCCTGAGCACCTCCCAGTGCGATATCGCTGTTCGTATCATAGGCCACATCATGAAGCTCGGTCGTCTGCAGGTTGCCGATGATCGAGAACCAATCCCCGGTATTGTCCTGAGGGCTCGTCCTCCGATAAATGCCTCCGTCGCTGGCCTCGAGAAGATTCCCATTCGCATCAAAAGTCATGTCACGGGAGTCTGCGTGGGGAGAGCTTGAGCTTGCAGTTCCACCGCCTGGAATGGATGCCACCGAATCGAGATGAGTAAGATGTTCCCACTGAGGAGAAGGCACGGTTCCGGTGGGAGCAAGCAGTGTGTCGCCGCGAAACAGTCGCCCGGAAAAATCGGTGGCGCCAATGAAGCTCGGAAAGTTCTGACGGTCGCCGCCCATGTAGATCGTCTTGGGATCAAGAGGATCGATCGCCATGGAATAGTGCAGGGAACCCTGGCCTCCAGGCTTCACCTTGGGGTTGAGTCCCCGAACCTCCGTCCACATTCCACCGCCCGTGTAACTTCCGCTACCGGAACTTGCATCAAGAGTGAAGTGATCGGAGTCGACAACCGAAACCACGAACACTCCGTTCGCGGCCGTATTCCCGGTGACTCCTTCGATGAAAACGAAGTCACGATTGGAAAGTCCGTGATTCGACGATTCGATCTCGATGGGGCTCGCGTTGGTTGCGTCCGAAATCGAACTTGCCGATCCCTCCGGGGTCAGCGCGAGATCCATCCGGGTCCAGCTCGGAGTCGGGTCGACCGGGTTGTCGGTGTATCCGATGTAACGAGTTCTACCACTCAGAAGAACTCCTACATAAAGACGCCCATCACTTGCCACCGCCATTTCGGTGTTGTTATTGGTTCCAAAAGGAGCAAGCTGGATGATCCCGGTCAAGCTGGCATCACCGGATGAAATGTTCGCCCAGCTCAAACCTCCATCATCGCTTCGATAGATGCCGTCGGATCGAACGGATGCGTAAAGTCGATCAAGATCCGTTGGATCGCCGACAAGGTCAAGAACAGCTCCGGTGGGGAGGCCATTCGAGCCGGAAATCGTGGTCCAGCTGATTCCAGTAACCGTACTTCGGAACAGACCACCACCCCCGAAGAAGTAGTTCGATGCAGCTACCAACGTTGCCCCCCGAGCTACCACTCCCGACATGTTTTGACCGATCAACGTTGAATGGTTCAGCTCTGTCCAGCTGGCACCACCGTCGTCGGTTCGAAGGAGACCGTTCAGGGCACCACCCGCCTGAGCAAAACTGCTGTATCTCCCGATCCCGACGAGAAGAGTTTGATGGGTTCCATCGGTAGGATCAAAAGCGATGGCACTGGTGGAAAGAGACGTGAGATCGTCGGTGAGAGGAGTCCAGTTGGGGCTTCCCGCCGTTGCATTGTTCGTGCGCCAAACTCCTCCGTTGACTGCCGCGACATAGAGGATGTCGGCGTCGGTCGGGTGTGCGGCAATTGCGTGGACCGCCCCGACGACCTCATCATTGGGGACGACATTTTCAACCTGACCATCCTGGATCGGACCAGGACCAAGAGCTTCCCACGTGCCGGCTCCGCCGCGATAGAAGCTTTCGGGCCCGGTTGATCTTTGCCGGGGCAAGGGAACCTTCTCCTTCCAGCCTTCGGTAACCGTGGTCGGTGCAGACGAAGTGGAAGAAAATCCTGTGATTGTTCCGTCGCCGAAGGACGTCGCCATCACGGCGACCCCGGCACTCAAGAGAATCAAAGCCCGGTAAGTATTCCGAAGATACCGATGAATCATTGTGTTCCTGACTGAAGCTAGTGGGAAGGCGGACTTCTTCGGTGCAATCCAGACGAGAGCACAACCGAGGACTGATCTTCTGGTTCTCTTTTTGAGACGATACCCACGTCATGGAAAGGAAAATGGCAACCCCAGGATAATCGGAAACGGGTGATCTTGGAAGTGGGAAGATGAAGGGAGCCTGCTAGAATGAACACCTCACGAATCATCGGCCGGAGAAACAATAATGCGATCCACGTGCTCCCTGGCAGCCTGGACAATGATAGCCCTGTCACTTTCTACGCCGCTCCACCTTGGCGCGACTCCTTCTCAAGCTCAGCCTGAGCCCAAAAAAGCGATCCCTGTCCCTGAGCTTGGGCCCTTCGTTTCCGGGATGGATCCGATGTGGCATCCCTGGATCAAGACAGGGCAGATGCCCAAAGGTTTCTTCCACGTCACCCTACTGCGTCCAAGTCTCCTGCCGAAGCGAGACACCTACGGAACGCGAACCGGAAGAAACGGTGCCGTGGGAATCACCCTTGTCGGAAAATCAACTCGAGACGTGCTGGTTCACTCCCTCCGCCTCCCGACCCCGGCGCATCTCGTGAATCAGTCCCAGATTGACCTTGAAAGCAAATGGGATGTGGTCTTTTCACGCTCCAAGGGTTGGACCCTTGAGCTTGCCTGGAACGAGATCCAAAAAACCATGTGCGAGGTGGCCGGCATCAAAACGGAGGCTTTCCGTGGAGAGACGAATGTGCTGGTTCCAAATGCCGAAGGCACCCGACTACTGCGCCATGAAGAGGTTGACTGGCTTCGGGACCCTGGAGCCGGTTCCTTGCGGTCGCTATCTTCCCTCCTCACCCTCTATGAAGGAAAGGTCGGGATCCCCATCGAGAAGGCGGGCTGGCAGTCCAAACTCTACCTCGATACTCGTGGCGTGGAGATCTGGAGTTTTTCCGCGGACGACTTTCGAAAATGGCTGGCCTCGTGGGACGTGCGGTTTTCCCCGGACCGCCGGGAGATGGAACTCATCCGGGTGGTAGCAAATCCGTAATGACTTTTATCGATCTAGGGAAATTCAGTTTCGATTCCCGAGATAGAATCCGATCACCGACAGAAAGATCAAAGGAAATACTTCCGGAAGGAACTTTTCTGTTTCGAGCTCCGTTGGCAACCAATCGAAGATGACACCGAGGACGTACACGGCAGTGACGGAGAGAGCGATCATCCCCCGAAGATGAGCCAAAAGAACAACAAAGGTCGCCCGTTCACTCGTCACCTTCAAGATCCCATCAAGCAGGGGACGCAAGAGGTTGCCCAGCAAAAACCCACCGACCATGGCCATGGTGGCCAGATGAGTCTCGGGTATGTTGCTGATCTTGTAGCCATGCCTCTTCAAGACGAAGAAGATCAACGCACCAAAACTCAGGATGAAGATGAAGCGGATCGATCCTTTCGGCAACCCAAGAGGTTGAGAGACCTTTTTTCCTGGGTCCCCGTGCCCAGACCTCTGGCGCGACGCGAAGTAATAGGAGAGACAGAGAATCAGCGCGGAGTTCAGCTCCGCGGGAACCGGAGCTTTCTCCGAAAAAATGAGATATCCGGCGGTGAAGAAAATCATGAGAGCAGTCAGCGCTCGTACACTCCCTTTCGGGAGACCCAAGGGGTAAATCGGGTCCGGGGTGTCTGGTGTCTGAGCATCTTGCGGATCGGCCATGGGTCATCTCCACTCCAAAGAAAAGGGTGCGTCCCTCATTCTGGTTGACATGGTAAGACCATACGTCCCCTGACTCCGTAGATCGAGGAAGTTCCCCAACAATTCGGCCAGAAAGAGAGAACTGCAGCTTGGCAGGGTCCTCGGTCTGCGCTTGGAAAACCGGCCGACTCCATTTATCCTGGGCGGAATGGAACACCTAAAAGCAGAAGAGCTCCGGCTTCTCATCAATCGAGTCTTTCAGCCGACTCCCGAGGACCATTCTCTTGCCATCCTCATCGACCTCCCCGATGCTGGGGTAGCCGATCACTCCGGATGGAAAAGCCGCCGGGAGATGGCACGGGGGTGGAGAGACAGCCTCCGGGAGATTCGAGACAAATTGACCTATGATGTGAACCTTTATCTCTATCGAAACGTCCATTCCAACAACGCCGATCTTCCGGACAAGGCATGGCTATTTGACGGTGATGAATTACCAGAAATTGCCGAAGATCTTCCGGGATCAAAAGGCCTTTCCCTGCGAAAGATCCTGTCCGAGAATCGGCTCGTTCTCGCACCGACCGAGTTCTCGACAACCGCGCCACTCAAGCTTCTTGCGCCGGATCTCGGTTTTCGAGCCGCTACCATGCCAGGATTCGGGTCGGCGATGATTGAAGCACTCCGGCTCGACTACACCGAGATCAATCGACGAGTCCATCACGTCAAAGAAATCCTGGATCGAGCCGAGTGCGCGGTCATCAACTTCTTGATCTCACCCTCTGGCAATACCCACCAGCTTGACCTGGACCTTCGGCATCGGACCTCACATGCCTCGGGAGGTCTCCTACCTCGACCGGGACTCGCCGGCAATTTACCCTCCGGCGAAACCTATATCGTTCCCTACGAGGGAGAAATTGAAGGAGACCCGAGCCGATCCGCAGGGGAACTCCCGGTCCAGTTCGGAGAAGAGATCGTTGTCTATCGCATCGAAGCCAACCGAGCGGTCGAGGTCACAAGCCAGGGGGTCACATCTCGAGCAGAAGCGGCCTATCTCGCCAAGGAACCCGGGTACGGTAACATCGCTGAACTTGGGTTTGGAGTTCTCTCCGACTTCGGCCTGAAACCGATCGGCGAGATTCTCCTGGACGAAAAGCTCGGACTTCACATTGCTTTTGGACGAAGCGATCACTTTGGTGGGGAGGTTGGAGCAAGCCAGTTCTCGTCACCAGAAGCAGTCGTACACATCGATCGCGTCTACTTGCCGGAAACCCAGCCTCGTGTTGAGGTCACTCGAGTCGTGCTCGAGCTTTCGGGGGGGGAGAAGGTGGAGATGGTACGACGCGGCAAGCTGGTTGTGGGGTTTTGAAGAGGGAGAGTGTCAGCGACCGAACCAGGATTGATCCGGTCGCTGAGTGCTGCGCTTTAGTTCTTCACTGATCCCTTGTACTTTCCGGTAAGCGCTGCAGCTACAAGCTTCGGGTCGGTGCCATCGGCACACTTGGCGGTGGCCGTTCCGGCATCATAATCGACCACGACAGACTCAACACCCTTGAGAGCAAGCAATTGGTCCCGCACCTGCGGGGGGCAACCTGCGCCTCACGTCAT
>JAJDCM010000116.1 GCA_029260825.1 Planctomycetota bacterium
GCCGTCATAGCAGGCGTCCGGGTCCTGAAGAGCCATACGGTCTACTATGTCGAGTTTTCGGGATCCGTCAGTGGTCTGGCTGCGGGAACGAGCGTCACCTACAAAGGGGTCCCCGTCGGCGCGGTGGACGAGATCCAGTTCGTTCCAAACGACATCGAAAAGATCCGGGTTTCCCTTCTGATCGTCCCGGGAACTCCAATCAAATCGGACGCACGCGCCACGATCAAGTCCAAGGGAATCACGGGCGGAACCCTCCTGGAACTCTATGGCGGAACCAACGACTCACCACTCCTGCGGGCAGGTGAGACCATACCAGCCGATCGACCTTTCCTTGAGGCTCTGACCTACGACGTTCCCGAACTCCTCAAGAACCTGCAGTCACTCCTGGTCGATCTTCGAGGCATCACCACTCCCGAGAATCAGCAAAAGGTTGCCGTCATTCTCTCGCGTGCTGAAATCCTGTTTGGATCGGGAACCGACTCTCTTCTCGAGGCAGCAAAGGACATCTCTCTTACCGCCAAAGAACTCTCGATCGCGGCTCCCAAAGTAACGGAGGCCGTCACCGAAATGAATTCGATCGTCAGCGACGTGGGAGGATCCCTGCGCCAGGGTGCGGCATCATTTCAAGTTGCCGCGGCCAACACCCGGCACGCAGTGCAGGAAGCAGACCTTCCTCAGCTGGGGAAAGACCTCCGAGCCGTCGGGACAAATCTCCGGCGATGGACGGACGAAAACAGCCCGGCGGGAGTCCTCGCTGCGGCAGAGACCGCGGTCGCCGACCTGGGAAACCTCATTGCAGACTTGCGACGCACCGTAAACGGAAACGGTGAAGTCATCACCAGTACCGTTGAAAACCTGCACGAGAGCACATTAGTGCTGCAGGATTTCCTGAAAATCGTGAGATCCAATCCGGGGGTGTTGCTCTCGCCACCTCGTCCCCAAGACTGAGAAAGCGAACCATGAAACCACTTCTGGTCTCCTTCTTGTTCGTGGCTAGCCTCACCATGGGCTGTGTATCCCTTCTTCCGGGAGGGGACGCCCCCCCCCTCAGTCTGTACACGATCATTCCCGACCCACCGCTTGATTCCATCATGCCTCCCCCCCGCCCCACTCGTCTGAAGCTCGCTCTTCTTGAAGTGGATAGCATGATGCAGAGAACGGAAATCCTCGTTCGATCCGAGGAAAATCCTTCCGACGTCCGGTACCTCTCTCATCACCGCTGGGCTGAATTTCCGGCGATTCAGGCAACTGAATGCCTGCGGGAGCACTGGCAAACCTCGGGAGCCATCGGGGTCGTTCTTTCCCACAATTCACGCGCAGCCTACGACGCGATCCTTCGGGGCCGTATCTTGCGCTTTGAAGGAATCGAGTCTCAGGACGGATCCTGGAAGGCCCACTTCGTTCTTGAGCTGTGGCTCCAGGGAGAATCCAGGATTCCTGTGCCTCTTGAGCGTCTCGATGTGACGGAGGTCTGTGAAACGAACGACGCCCAGGGACTGGCGAAGGCTCTCTCCCTCGCGGTCCGTCAAGCTGCGGCAGACTCCCTTCCCATCATCCGGATTTCGCTTCTTGATTCCGACCCCGAACCTCGTATCCCCTTCCAATAAGAACCGAACCCCTTCCCCCTTCCTCATGCACGGCCTTACCGGGGCTTTTCCTGCCTCGCGACCCTTCCTTCCCCCTCCAACCATCCAGGCAAAGAAAAAGCCTCACGCGTTAAACGTGAGGCTTTCACATCCATGGGTTTGGATGAACGACGAATGTTGGGTTCGTCGTTTAGGGTTTTCTTCGAGTCAGACTAGTCGAGACACTCTCCAGTTTGATGAGCGGCATCAAGACGTGCGTAGACAACTTCAGCCTGAATTTTCGCATCTTCAAAGGTCTCAAGATCAGTCGGCAAATCGACTTCCTTCAGAATCGCCTCAAGACCCTTTCTCTGTGCTCCACCTGTAAGTACTTCTACCAGGTAGGTCGCACCAACCCGGCGAATCAGAACGATGTGCATGGCCCCACATGAAGGGCAATCATATCGTTCATAGTCGAGACTCTCACCGGGAGCGAGTCCGTGCATGATTTCGTATGCATTCATTTCTGCACCTCCTCTTCACCCCGAAAATGAAACTGATCCCGAACCCGAGGGTTCCTTTTGACTGTCGGTCACCGATCTCAAGTTAAGGTCCACCGTGGACCGTCGAGGATCAGTAGTTTCTACGAATGAGAAACACGCAAGTCCGATGCCGGTTTCTTCATGGTGTGCCATCTTCTTTCCTCCGAAACCCGAATGAGTATCGGCTGCAGCCCTAAGCCAAGCCAATCCCGAACCTTAGGAAGAACCGCGAAAAGGGGCAAAGTGAGGAACGTCATCCCCTTGGCCTTTTCATCGAACATTGGTCGATCCCACCTTGATATCGTTTGTCCGAAAAGCAGACACCCCGGCCCGCCGAACGAACTTCCGAAAGTTATTTGTGAGAAAACCAAGCAAAGAAGAATCCGTGGACCCGGAAAAATACCACGAACTTGGCGAGGAGTGGGTTTCGAGGGAGCCCTCCCCGAAAAGGTCCTCAAACCGAGGGTATTCTTCGCAAACTCGGGAGGTGACAAGGTTTCAAAATGAGAAGATTCCCGCGCCTTCCGAGGGAAAATTCTCGAGATGAAAGCTTCACGGTGAGTTCTTTACGACCAGATGACGCACCTGATCCTTCGACCAGTCCAGGCAAAGACCGCGCGCCACTCCACGGGCGGCTTTTACACCGTAAACTTCTTCAACAAGATAAAGAGCCGAGTCAAAGCAAAGCGCCCCACCCACGGACGTGAGAAACCGTCCGTCGTGAACAAAGCTCAGGTCTTCTTCCACGCGCACCTTGGCTCCATACATCTCACGAAACCGGTCCAGATCTCCCGGATAGGTCGTTGCATGCAACCCGTCGAGAAGACCGGTGCAGCCAAGAACAAACGCTCCGTCACAGTAGGAGAGAACGTACCGGGCACTTTCTCCCTGCTTCTTGACGAACGTGAGCAATTCCTCGTTCTCGAGATCCAGCGTCATGCTGTTCTCACCACTTGGAATCACCAGTACATCCAGCTTCGGGCACCGAGAAAACGTCGTGTCGGGGAGAATACGCAGTCCTTCAAAAGAAACAATCGGCTTCTCGCTTGCCCCGATCGTCAGGACCCGCATTCCCGGTTTGGCATGAAAAACCGTGTGATGGAAGACATCGTAGGGTGCAGTCAGCTCGGTATTGTAAAGCCCGTCAAAGATCACAAACCCGACCAGAAGCCGATCGTCTTCCGGGTCAAGAAAATCCATCGTCCCGATCTTTGCCGACAATTCAGGAGCCACCGGCTCTCTTGTCGTGGAGCAACCCACAATCAAAAGAAAAACCCAGAGAAGACCCGACCAGAAACAACTCCTGGACACATTCCACCGTAACCCGAGACTCCCCATCATTTGTTCTTCTCTTCCGAGGATTTCTTCTCTGCATCGTCATCATCCTCATCGCCCTCGGGAACATCAATGTACCCCAAGGCCTTCAAAGCCTCCTTGGCGATGTCATCCGGCGCATCGCTCTTTGCCGGCTCCCGCGCATCTCCATCGATCCAGAGCTTGATTTGTTGCTCAAACTGCTGGCTCACCTCCCGATTCTCGGAGGCGATGTTCCTGGTTTCCCCCGGATCCGCTTTGATGTCGTACAGCTCTTTTAGCTCATAAGGGAGCCCTTTTGCCGGACGCTTCTGCTTCTGGAACGGGTGATTCTTCGGGCTCATATTGGCCGGATTGTAGATGTATTTGTACTGAGAGGTTCGGATGGCATAGATCCTTTTGGCGGCCTTCCCCGGGACCTTGATCACCCCCGGGTCTTCACCCAGCCGTGGATTTCCCTGAGCTCGGGCCCACTCGGACATGACTGCCTCTTGCGGTGCCGACCGGTTCTCGACAACATCGATCAAATTCACACCCTCGACGCGATGGGGCACCGGAGAATCCAGGACGTGCAGAACGGTGGGGAGCACATCCACCAGGGATACCACCCCATCGAATTTGGTTCCTCCCAGGTGATCCTCAGGCAACCGCAGAAGGAAAGGGACCTTCAACACCGCGTCGTAGATGGAGCAGCCGTGGTACATGTAGTTCTTGTGGTCCATCAGCTCCTCCCCGTGATCGGAGAGAAACACCACCACCGAGTTTTCCCACAACCCCATCCTCTTCACTTCATCGATGACCCTCCCGATGACAGCATCCGAGAAGGCCACCTCTCCATCGTAGAGGGAGATGATGTGATCGATCTCCTCCTGGGTCGGCTGCTTCTTCCCGAGCACCCAGGCATCCATATGATCTTCTTTGCTGCCAGTCACGTCCCCCTTGTAGCCCGTAGAAAACATGGTGTCGTAGGGCTCTGGGGGCTCGTAATCCGCGTGAGGGCTGACCAGATGAAGCCACATGAAGAACGGAGACTCGTCTCTGCGTTCCTCCAACCAGTTGATGGCCTGGGTGGCGGCCTCGTCATCCCAAAGATGATGAGGCTTGTCCTTATCCTGATACGACCCCTTGGTCTGGAAGCCACGATTGGGAGCCTCTCCAAAGTTCGTGAGGAACGCACCGGTCTCATAGCCTTGCGATCGAAGGATCCCGGCAAGGCTCGGGATGTCCTTTCGCAACATCTCACCATTGTGGCGAACACCGTGAGAGATCGGGTAGAGCCCGGTCATCACAGACGTCAAGGCCGGCCAGGTTTGCCCCCGGGGAGCAAATGTGTTGGCGAAATGAATGCTCTCCCTGGCGAACTCATCAAGACGCGGGGAGGTCTCTCGCTCATAGCCCGCAAAATGGAGATGGTCGTACCGGAGGGTGTCCACCGAAAGCACGATCAAATTGAGCTTTTCGCGCTTCTTTGGCGAGGAGTCTCCACCGCATCCGGCAGACACCAACCCAAGGGCAATAAAAGCACCCAGGAGAATGAGCCTGGAACCGCATATCTTCCACGTAGTCATCATAGCCTCGCGTCGAACTCCTGTAGGGATTGGGTGGGTGCGGGCACGGAGAACCTATTGGGACCCGTCAAGACCACAACCGTTCCAGAAAAAGAGCTTAGCGGGGATCCTGAGGCCGTCAAGGCGGAGAAACCGGGTGCCCCAGGGAAGGCGCGAAATCCCGGTTGGGTTTTGCTATGTTCCCTGAGGCTGCCCACCCCGTGG
>JAJDCM010000117.1 GCA_029260825.1 Planctomycetota bacterium
TAGGAGGGGAACCGGGGCTATTTGGATGAAACTCAGATCAAGAGGGGGGGGGACAGATAGCGAAGACCAGGAGTCTGCGAAAATCGCAGACTCCCGAGATCTCACCGGATTTCGTAAGCTCCCCAACCGCCATCGGGTTTCTCACGGATTGTTTCGTGGAATCTTGAGATGCCTCGGTAACTTCCGTCGGCACCGGAAATGTTATCGGCATCACGATCAAAGAAATTAACCAAAAAACTGGATACTAAATAAAGAAAGTGCTCGGTGTGGGATATCAGGATCTTGTGGTCCGGCGTCATTTTCGGGGTTTGTGAACCGGGGGTGGCTCCGGGGGCTCGACTCCTCTTGACTTCCGACCCCTCTTTGCTACGTTCGGCCTCAACCCCAAATGCGCTGAGGGTCCGGTTATTCAGGAGTTCGGCGTCAATCGATGAATATCCTTCAAGTCGTACACGGATTCGCTCCCGAGTTCATCGGGGGAACGGAGAGCTACGTCCAGAGACTGTCGAAGGAGATCCTTGCGGCGGGTCACTCCTGTAGTGTCTTCGCCGGAAGCGGTGAAGAGACTGAAAACACGGTGATCACCGAGTCCTTGGTGGATGGGCTTTCAGTCCTGCGGCTTTGCCGGAACGATCGATTTCGGGACCAATGGTTCGCTTCGGCATCGGCCGATGCGGAGCACAGCTACATCCAGGTTCTCCAGCGCCTGCAGCCCGACTTGATTCACATTCATCACTGGACCCGGCTCTGCCGTAGCCTGGTCCGGGCGGCCACCTACAGCGGAATTCCTGCGGTTGTCACCCTTCATGATGTGTGGACCACCTGTCTTCGGGGGGATCGTCTTCTCGGAAGCGACTTGTGCAGTGATCCTCTCATTGCGGCCACTTGTGCTTCTTGTGCCGGCGGTTTGCCTCATCATTCATCCGGGGAGCTAGCTCAAGAAGGCCGCTTCTTTCTGAGGGATCTCCGTCACGAGTTACTTTGCGCCACGAAAATCATGACTCCGACCCTGGCGCTGGCCGAGTTCATCAAGGAGGCGCTCGGCTGCGATGAATTGGAAATTGAAAAGAGGTCTCTCCCGGTTCCATCCAGCGACCTTCAAGGAGGCCGGCGCGACGATTCACCGGATAAGCCTCTACGAATTGTTTACTGGGGGCACCTCGACCCGGGAAAAGGAGGGCTTCTTCTTGCTGAAGCCGTGACGCGATTAGCCTCGGAAAATCGGCGCGTCACGCTGGATCTCTACGGCGATTCGATCTCGAATGCATTTCGGGAGCAGGTTCGAAATGAGCTACTCGGCGCTGACTGCTCCGGCTCGGTCGTTTTTCACGGGGCCTTTCGACCCACGGAAATCGATAGTTCCAGATACGATGTGGCGGTCTTTCCTAGCTTCTATTTCGAATCTCATTCCTTTGTTGTCGACGAGGCCTGGAGTCTGGGTCTTCCCGTGGTCCTTCCGAACCGAGGTGCCTTCCCCGAACGGCTCCATGATCAGGGAGGAGGGGGCGTCCTTTTCGAGGCTGGGGATGCGTCCGACCTGGCCAGGACCTTGGCTAGCCTCCAGGATGCTCCCTCTTATTTGAATGAGCTCCGAAACGGTGCCAGGTGCAAGGGACCGTCCTGGAAAGAACATCTTGAGGCAATCCTCTCGAGTTATCGAGCGGCGATGAAGGCTCCGGTCGTCGCTCCTTCGGGCTGGGCGCCTCCTCGTCCGTCCGAGAGGTGGATCGAGCGCAAGCTGTATCGGCGAGAACCTCTCATCGAGAAGCTCACCGACGACAACCGGGTCATTGAGATGCTTCATCGGGAAGTCGAGGCCCATAAGAATGTCATCCGAGGACTCGAGGCCGAGGTGGTACAACATCGCACTTCGCTCAAGGTTGTGACGGAAGACCTGGCCCTACACCGGGAGGTTCTCCACAAGCGTGAGGAGGAGCTCGCCAGTCACCAGGAGGCATTGCACACGATTGAGAAGGAGCTTGCCGATCATCGGGACGTTCTCTTTGATCGGGAGGCACGGCTTCGAGATTACGAGACCGTGGTGAAGGAACACGAGCATTTTCGAAGCGAATACGAGAGTGTTCTTGCCACTCTGAACGGTGACCTGGCTCAGCACCGGGATGTGGTGACCCACCTGAAAGAGGAAGAGGAAAAGAAGCGACAGGTCATTGCCGATCTTGAGACCGATCTTGCCGGGCATCGGAAGCTGGTTTCCGTGGTGGCCCATGAGCTCGAAGAGCTGGCGGAGGTTGCTCGCAAGGTTCTCCCCCGTCGGCGGAAGCGGACACGCCGCGAAGGGGAGAATTCGGAGGGGGAGAATGCGACTCCTGGCGGGCCGTTGACGCCTTCCGAGCGGATTGTTTCCGCGACCAATTCCATTCGTGAGCGTTTCCGCAAACAACTCAAGGATGGTTTTGGATTTCACGGGCGCTCCGGAAAGGGCGGAGCTTCGAAGACGGGATGATGAGGTGGGCGTGAAGCAGGGTGTAAAGAAACCGTTGAGGCGAGGGAAAAGTTCCCAGCAAGAGATCGAAGAAGTGCTCGCTTCGGTGGTCATCCCCACCAAGAACGCCGGGGATCTCTTCGTCAAGACCTTGTCGAGGATCCAAAGCCAGGAGCTCTCCGGTAAATTCGAGATCGTGGTGGTGGACTCGGGTTCCTCTGACTCTACCGTGGAGCTTGCCAGGAAGGCGGGAGCGCGAGTCGAGGTCATACTCCCTGATGAGTTTGATCATGGAAACACTCGTAACCTTGGAGTGACGCTTTCACGAGGAGAGTTTCTCGTTTTCCTCTCCCAGGACGCTGTTCCCGAGAACAACCGCTGGCTTTCGAATTTACTTTCGACCTTGCAAAGAGATGTCACGGTGGGTGGGGCATATAGCCGGGTCGTTCCGCACAGCGACGCCGATTTCGTGACGGCTCGTCTTGCCGCAGGCGACATCAATTTTCGGGATGAACCCGTCCGCCAGCAATCGCCGGGGCCGGTTGAATATGCCGCTCTTCATCCCCATGAAAAACGTCTTTTGATCAACTTCAACGATGTTTCTTCCGCCATGCGAAGGTCGCTATGGGAGGAACTTCCTCTTCCCCGGTGTGAATTCGCGGAAGATCTTCTGTGGGGGAAGGCGGCGATCGAAGCCGGGTATTCCATCGTTTTTGAGAATCAATCGGTCGTGGAGCATTCTCACCGCTACGGACTCGGTTCCCTCTATCGCAGAGCATTCGTGGATGGAGAAGCGAACCGTCGAATTCTTGATCGAGAGTGCATCCGGAACCTCCCGGATGTGTTTCGAACGGCGTGGATGGTTTCTCGAGAGGATCGACAGTGGATTCTTTCCCAGCCGGGGGATGAGGCGCAGAAAAAGAAAGCTGCCTCGGAGATGTGGAAGGTGCGTTTGGCCCAGATGTGGGGCCTCTATCGGGGAGGGAAAAAATCCGGGGCCAGGTTGCCGACTCCCGTACCCGTCCCTCGTCAGCGCTTGCGCATCCTCTTTGTCTTGCACGGGTTTCCTCCTCAGACTCGCGCAGGGACCGAGATCTATACCGTGAACCTGGCCAAGGCCTTTGCCCGGGAGCACGATGTCTTCGTCTTTCATCGTCTCGAGGATCAGGCAAGCGACAACTACTCCCTTTCCGAGTCCGAATTCGACGGCCTGAAAGTATTTCGGGTTGTCAATAATCTCAACTATCACGGCATCCAGGAGACTTTCTCGAATCGTCACGTGGAACGGGGTTTCGTGCAAGTTCTGGATACGGTGAGGCCGGACGTGGTTCATTTTCAGCACTGTCTGCACACCTCCGTGTCCCTGATTGAAATCGCCGCCGGAAGAGGGCTTCCCTGTCTCCTGACCCTGCATGATTATTGGTTTATTTGCCCCAAGGTTCAGCTCATCCAGACCCATGGGAAGGTTTGTTCTGAAACCCGACCCGGAGTCGGTTGTGTGCGCTGCGCGGCAAACAAGACCCCGCTTGTTCGTCTGGGGAAGTTCCTTGCGTTTGCGTTTTATCCCTTCCTTTTGATTTTTCTCCGGCTCTACCCTCGCATCATTGCCCGTTTTCCTTTTCTCGAGAAGCGGCTGATTCTGGATCTTTTTGCCCTGTTCCGTCGACGCCGAACCATTCTTCGCTACCTGGAAGATGTTGATCTGATGATTTCTCCCTCTCCATTTCTGCGAGAGAAGTATCTCCAGTTCGGGGTGGATAAGAGAAGCATCATTCTTTCCCGGAATGGTCTCGACACCGGGCACCTCCAGTCGGTTGTTCGCGAGCCAAGTTCAGGACTTCGCATCGCCTACATGGGGTCTTTTGTGTGGTACAAGGGCCTTGATGTATTGATCAAAGCCTTTGATCGCCTGGCAAGTGACAACGTTGAACTTCATCTCTACGGTGATGATCGTGGAAACGACGATGTGCGGGCATACCGGGATAAAGTGAGTACTCTTTCCAGCAAGGATTCAATCATCTATCACGGCCCGTTTCGCTCCCAGGACCTTCCCGCGATTTATGCGCAGGTCGATGTCTTGGTTGTTCCTTCGGTGTGGTTCGAGAATGCACCGATGGTGATTTTCGAGGCGTTTGCCGCAGGAGTGCCGGTGATCGCTTCACGTCTTGGAGGAATGGCGAACTTCGTTCATCACGAGAAAAACGGTCTTCTCTTTCGGGCCGGTGATGCGGAAGACCTGGCCAAAACACTCGACCGCTGCTTGCAGGAGGACGGACTTCTCAACCGTCTCGCCCAGGCTGCACCGAAGGTCAAATCCGTCGAGCAAAATGCCGCCGAGATGATGGTCTATTATCGTCAAGCTCTTGGGCGCCGCAGGGAACCGGCGAGTTTTGGCGAGGAGCAGATTCCAGAATTCGATATCCAGGCATGCAGGTTTGCTCGGAAGGAAGGAGCCGTCGATCTGCAGGGGGAACATTTTGTCCTGTTGCGTCCAAATGGCTCCCATCCCTCCCAGGTGACCTATCACTTCAGTTCTCGTGAATCGGGGGAATACATATTGGAGTTGTGTACGATTCTTCTTGCGGGTGAATCTTCGGTTCGTCTCGGGGGCAGGGTCCGGGTCAACGGCTCTTCCGCTGGGGAGATTCCGGAGCACGGATACTCCGAAGGGGGTGCGCTCGAGCGTCGTTTCCGATTCGATTGCGAGCTGCTGGAAGGGAAAAATGTGGTGGAGATTGATAATGGGGGCGCAGACGTCAAATTTGGCCAGTGTCACGTTCGTCTCGCCAGAGTTCTCCTCTTTTCCACGAGGACCGGGGATCGAGTGACCGCATGAACCATCAGCCACAGGTCACCGTTATCGTTCTGAACTTCAATGGGCGTGAGCATCTTGAAGGATGCCTTGGTTCGGTGATGGAGCTTGACTATCCCAAAGAGAACTACAGGCTCCTTTTTGTCGACAACGATTCGACCGACGATTCGGTGGAGTTTGTCACCCATCGTTTTCCTGATGTGGAAATACTCCGTAATCAGGGGAATCTGGGTTATGCGGCCGCCATTAACAAGGCGGTGGCTCAGATCAACGATCCTGTGGTTGCCCTTCTTAACAATGATACTCGAGCGGAGCCGGGTTGGCTGACTCATCTGGTGGAGCCTTTTTGTGATGACCGGGTGGTCGCCGTGGGGTCGAAAGTGCGTTCCTGGGACGGGAAGACCATCGACTACGCCGGGGGCGGGTGTAATTTTCATGGAGTGGCGTTCCAGGTAGGGCAGGGGGAAAAAGACCGACCTGAATTCAACGAACGAAAAGACACTCTTTTCGCTTGCGGGGCGGCCATGGCCGTGCGGAGGGAGGCGTTTCTGGAGCTGGGCGGATTGGACGATGATTACTTCGCCTACTATGAGGATGTTGATTTTGGCTGGCGATGCTGGGTCGCGGGACATCGAGTTGTGTTCGAGCCACGGTCGATTGTTTTTCACCATCATTCGGCGACGTCAGTCCAGATTCCCATCTATAAGTTGCGGGTACTTCACATTCGCAATCCTCTCTTTACCATCTTCAAGAATTACGATGATGCTAACCTGGCCCGGATCCTCCCGGCTGCGTTGCTGGTTTCGCTGAAGCGGACCTGGTACCTGGGGCAACTGGATGCAAACTCCTTCCGCATCGGAGAGCACGATCATCATCACGATACGGATGGACCGAAGGGCTTCTTTCAAAAATCGCGGCCTCGAGATCTCTCGGCGACGCAGGAGTTTCCCAAGGTCGCTCTTTCGGATCTAGTGGCCTATAACGACCTTCTGGTCGGGTTTGAATCGATGACGGCAAAACGAGCGAAAGTTCAGGATCGAAGAGCGCGACCCGACGAGGAGATCCTGGAATTGTTTCACCGGCCTTACTGGAGCGTCGAACCTGACCCGACGTTTTCTCCTTTCCTTTCGCAGGTGATGGAGTTTTTCCGGGTCCCGGATGTCTTTTCCGGAAAAAATGTTGATCTGGCCGGTGGGCGAAAAGAGTCAAAAGAAGTTGAGTCGGAGGAGGGAGGGTTTTCATGTTGACTCGGACCGAGGAGCAGCGAAAGATCCGATCAATCAATCGAGATCTTTACCATGCAAGCTTGCATGGCGGTGAGAATACGGTCCAGAACAAGCCTCTGGAGGTCTACCTGGAGATCACAACCCACTGCAACATTCGTTGCGTCTTTTGTGCTCGAGAACACGACCTGGGTTATCTGTCGGGTCAGCGGGTGGGGAACATCGCGTCCGGGCTTCTCTCCAAGGTCTCCCATCTTTTGGGTACAGCAGAAGTCATTTGCCCTCTCGGGTTCGGGGAGCCTTTTCTGCACAAGGAGTTC
The DNA here is from genome assembly GCA_029260825.1 of Planctomycetota bacterium. Taxonomy (GTDB): domain Bacteria; phylum Planctomycetota; class JACOTG01; order JACOTG01; family JAJDCM01; genus JAJDCM01. The sequence continues at coordinate 6,799 of JAJDCM010000117.1, forward strand.
CTGGGTATCGTGGAGAGTGCAAAGGAGCTTGGTGCTTCCATCCAGTTCAACACCAACGGGACTTTGATTTTTGAGGACGAGTCTCGCCGATTGGTCAAGGCGGGAGCCGACATCATGGTGCTCTCCCTGGATGGTGCGAAAAAAGAGACCTTCGAGCGGATTCGAAAGGGTGCTTCGTTTGAAACGATCGTCGAAAACATGCGACGCCTTCACGACATCAAGGTTACGGAGGGGACGGTCTTTCCCGAGGTTTACGTCGAATTTGTGGCCATGAAATCGAATTTTTCCGAGCTGCCGGAACTCGTCGACCTGTCCCGCTCCATCGGCGCAGTTCATCTTCACGTGGAGCCCCTGGTCGCTCATTCTCCCGAGCTGAAGGCGGAGCGAATCTTCTCCTATGATGAGGAGCCTTATCGGTCTTTGATCCACGAGGCGCGTCTTCGTGCTGATCGGGCCAAGATTCGTCTCATTGGTCGGGGAATCAGCGAAGATCTACCCCCGCTGCAGGATCCGGATGGGGCCGAGCTTGAGAATCATGAAACCGAGGAAAGAGGTCAGGCACCGTCGGGAGTGACCAGCAAGAACGAGGAGCCGCATCGGGTCGACCGTCGTCCTCCGGATCGAGTTGTTGTCGAGTCAGGTGAGCACGATGTCCCGGAACCACCGTTGCGAGCCGAAGAGAAGAGAGACGGGGAGTTGTCTCCCGAACCAATCCCCGTGGGGTCAGAGGGCGATCCTCTGGACCACGTGATCCTTGGACTCGATTTTGCCGAGGAATCAGGGGCGAGTCGCGAAGGCGAGCTGGATTCGGATGAAGGCAGCCAGGAAATAATCACTTCTACTGATCCGGTAAACCTCCTCTGCTCTCAGCCGTTCACGACGCTCTACGTGGGCTACAAGGGTCGGGTGGGAACGTGTTGCCTGGGGAACCACGAACTTGGCGATCTCGCGGAGCAGAGTGTGGACGAGATCTGGAACGGACCAAAATTCCAGGAACTTCGAAGGGCCATGCGAACAGGTGAGGTCCCTCTCGAGTGTCGGCCTTGCGTTCTCCAGAATCGAATTCCGCCCATGAGGTTCAATCGGGAAACAACGGATATCGTTGCCCCGGAAATCACCTACGAGGAGGCGCCGAAACCAGCCCCGGTCACGGATGATTTGCCTCTTTCCTTGAAGATCATCGACGCCCGGTATGTCCCGGCAACGGACGAACTCTACCTGAAGGTGGCTTTCACGATGGGGTGGGACAAGAGCCTCCATGCGCTCGTGCTTGTCGAGGCCGAGGAGGAAGATGATCCAGATCGTTATCGCTCTCTTCTTCCCGAGGCAACCGCATTGTTCCCGGCTGACTACGACGAAGTTCGCAGCATGAGAATTATTCACGGCGTGCGTGATGCCGCCGGGAATTTTGTCAGGAGGGTGCGGATTACGGTGCAGGAGGAGGCGACCCGGCGAACGTTGGTCCAGCAGTCAGCGGAAGTGCGCGGCACTAGCTGAGGGAGCGTTAACAATTTTTTTCGTCTCTTCACTCCTTGTTGTCCAGGCCAAAAAAAGATAATATTTATCTTGATTTGGGTCTCGCCTTGAACGGAACGGGGCGGGTGGAATACAACGTTTGCTCTGGGGGAAGAGAGCAATGATTACACCGATCCTCATTATTTTCTTGGTCTACGCCGTCCTCCTGACCTGGTTCATGGACGCAGTGCGTAAGGCTCCTTATTTTCCTTCTCGCCATGAGGCTTCCGAGGAGGCAACTCATGACGAGCCGGGAGGCACTTCCAGCCCGGAATTTCGCGATCTGAGAAAGGGCATGCTGCGTCAATCCAGGCCAGCCATCCTTCGATCGTACGCGAAGAAATCTCCTCGATTCTGAGGGCCGCTATTGGGGCGGGGTACCCCCGGATCAGGCTGGAAATCAGTGGTGCGCGGCTTCCACCCTTTCCGGGGTTGATCACGTCTCCAAGGCCTATCGAGCCGCTGTTGGGGCTCTCCACCCCCTGAAAGCCCTTCTGGTCTTGGGGCTTGCAAGTCCTCTCCGTCGTGTTGATTTCGTTCAACACCGTGTTCTCCAGACTCCACTCCCTGGATGCGCCAGTTTTTGTCTTTTTGGGATTAGCGGGGTAAGATTCTATCTCTCACGTGTTTACGGCTCTGCCCGGCGGAATCTCGCCAGCGGAACGGAACTTGAAGCCTACCCCCGCATCTCCAGCGACTGTTGTGTGGACTGAAACGGCCTCCTTGGGTTGTTGTCCAGCGCTGGCTGCCTTATTGATGATCCGGGTTTTCCTCACCCTCCTTGGACGGCGATGAAGACCTGTGGGCATGGAATGGACCTTGGGCAATGAAGATCACTAAAACTCTCTTGATGCTGGCTTTCCTTGGAATGCTGGCTGGCTGTAGCGATGGCGGCGGTGGAGGTTCTCTTGGAACGAACCCACCGGTTGGCCCGTCGGATTCTCCTGTACCTGGAGGAATACCTGGTGATGGTGGTGGTGGACCATCGGTCCCGGGCAATCCGAACCAGCCCCCGACGCCGAAACCCGAGCCCAAGGCTCCGGAAGTCCCAAAGTCGCCTGGGACCAAGGGAAAGCCACCAATTTTCGAGCTTCCCTCGCCCACTCCTCCCGATGGAGGGCCGGGGACAGGTACTCCCAAGAGCCCGGGTGGCAAATCTCTGGATGATGTTTTTGGCATTCCTGTGCCTGGGCCTCCTGAGGATCCGAATGGACCGGGTCCCGGTCCCGGTACCCCCAAGTCTCCTGGAGATCGCATTCCGGCTCCGAATGGCGAGTATAAGCCGGTTCCTCCGGGTGGTCCGGGGCCGCGTAGACCTGTGCCAGATCCGCAAGATTACGGGAACGACGTTCCGGGTCCGTACACCGAGGCCGATCCGAGGCGGCCCAAGGACGATCCGACCCCTCCGCCCCCGGGTGGTGGAACTCCAAAGAGCCCGGGTGATCCGGATGTTCCGGTCGTGGAGACCGGGCCCAAGATGCCCCCAGTCCCCCGGAATCCTCCTCGTCCCAAGGTGCCTGGAACGCCGAAATCTCCCGGAGGAGACCCTGGCCCGAACACCGAGTGGGTGCCGCCTACCGGCCCGAACGATCCGCCGCCGCCAGCACCGCCGAAGAGTCCCGGGGATGCACCCCGGCTGCCAGGAATCAACATTCCCAGGCCGGACGGTGGTGGTGGGGAGCCGAAGCGTCCCCAGGTTCCGAACAAGAAAGGCGGAGCAGATCTGCCGAATATCGAGCTTCCTGAAGGAAACGGACCGGGCCTGCCGCCCTTGCCGCCGCTTCCGGATTCGCCGGTCGCTACCGAGTTGCCCGAGGGTAATGATCAGCCCAACGTACCGAATCGACCCGGTCGACCCCCGGTACCAGAGCCCGAAACTTATGTGCTCATGATCGTCGGTATTGCTGGTCTGGCCATGTACATCCGAAAGCAGGGTCTCGCATAAGTCGAAATCTACGCTCTGAAATCCAGAAAAAACAAAATTCCGGCCAGGGACGTCTCAACGTTCCTGGCCGTTTTTGTCGATCAGGACTGAGGATCTGCATCGATAGAACCCGACTGGATAGGAGCGAGTGATGAAGTGCACGCGGACAATCTTTGGGCTAACTCTTCTTCTCCTCAGCGTTTTGATGACGGGGTGTGGAGGCGAAGGTGGTGGCGGGGCTGATGACGGAACCCGTTTCCCGGGTGGTGTACCCGATGGCGGAACCGAACCTGGAGGTGGTGGTGGTGGAGGGGGTGGTGGCTTACCGCCGATATCTCCACCGGATGGTCCAGAGACGCGGCCTCCGCTTCCGCCTCTTGATGGTAGACCGGCCGGAAATCGGGGTCCCGGAACTCCCGTCGGCGGTGGCGGCGTCGATCCGGACCCGAACGATATTCTCGTTCCCATTGACCCGACGGTTGTGGATGGTTCGGGTGGTGGTGGGCCTCTTCCTCCGGGTGGTGGTAATAACCCGGGTGGCGGTGGGCCGGGTGAGCCGGTGCCCGAGCCTTCTCCCTTGCTTCTGCTCTGTGTCGGGATCGCGCTTGCGTTCTTCCTCTTCCGGGCACGAACCGCAACGGAAACAGGTACCCACGACGAGTAGGGGGCACGCCTCGCTTCTTACTCTCTTTGGGCTACTCGGATATCTCCACAACCACTGCGTTTGTGACCGCAACCCGCAGTCCGGTTTCGGTTGCATCATCGCGAATTAGACCTTGCACGACGAATGTCCCGGGTCGGGAAACTCCCGACGGGACGCTCATGAGCTGGGTGGGCGCCGGGGTTGAACTTGCGGTTGGTTCCCCCAGGGAAGTCGTGAAGCCAATGTTATTGAGAATGACTTTTGGCTGACGTGGTGACGGAGAAAATGGCGGCGGCATGATCAAGTTTCCCGCCTGGAAAGGGAGGGGGGTGAGGTCTTCCACGAGGTTTGGACCTCTCCATACATAGAGAGCGAACGGTGAACCCATTCCCGCTCGAGAGGGCGGGCCGTCAAGAAAAGCCGTGATGGGCTCCCCCACATTCAGGTAGAGGGTTCTTGATCCGTCGCCCGGTGAGCCGTTGATGGTCAAAACGTCGCTCAAGGGGCCAGCTCCCGAGTTCACCGTACCCCGTCTCACCGAAAAGCGGGGAAGGTCGGGGATCATCGAGTTTCCCGAATAGTCTGAGCTATTTCCCTGGGGATCGGTTTGGATGGCGGTGATTGCGTCTCCGAGGCTCAAGGCTCCGGGGAGCTCCACGTCGAAGAGCCCGAGGTTGCTGGCTCGGCCAGATGCCAGGAACTGGGCAGTCTCGCCCTGCCGGTTCGGTTGCTGGCTGTTGCCTACCCGATAGAAATCAATGGTGGATCCTTGTTGCCCTACTCCTGAAATCCGGACGAAGAGCCCGTCGAGGACGAACTCGGAAGGATCATCGAAAATCGGAGGGTTGATGAAATTCTGCGCCCCGAAGAAGCGGCCGATTCCCGGCTTCTGATTGGCAAACGTGATGTTATGCCGGGTCGAGATGCCAGCCGTATTCGCTCCCTGGATCAGGATGCCAAACTCCTGATGGAAGAGAATGCGGTTTCCTGAATCTGGCGTGGATCCTCCGATTCGAATGTTCGAGCATTCGAAGATTCGTATGCCGTCCAGGCCGTTCCCGAGTGGAAGAGTCCCTGATGGGTCGGCGCCAATGATGTTTGCCTGGATGTCGATGTCGGAAGAAGGCCCCATCGCGTTTCTGCTTTCGATGAGGATTCCGGCTCGTCCGGACAGGGCGATCACATTGCCCTGGCCCGGGTCTGATCCTCCGATTCGATGACCATTGCTGAAGAGGACATTGATCCCTGAGCCACCGTTTCCCACCGAGAAAAGGCCGTCCTGATTCGTTCCGATGCGGCACCCTTCGATGATCGTGTGGTGGCACTTGTTCTCGATGCGAATCCCGTCATTGTTCCAGCCGGTGATCACCGAATTTGAGATTCGATTGTTCGCCGCCTCTTTGATGAGATGAATCCCGTGTCCACCTTGGAGCTGGGTTGCTTCTCCCGATGAGTTGACACCGATGTAGCAGCTCTCGATGACGTTCCATTCCGCCTGGCGAATAAAAATGCCAGTGGACCGAATCCCGGAAAATCCAAGCCCTCGAACCGTGTTCCTGTGGGACGCAATCGAAAGACCTCGCAGCGGAATCTGACTCAGGTTGGCGTTGATGTGAATGTCGGGAGTTCCGTCCTGGTTCGAGTCACCGTCGATGGTGATCCATCCTTCTGTGAGAGGGGGGAGGTTCGAGGTGAGGCGTATGAACGGGGGAAACAGGTTGTCTCCAAAAGTAATGACGTCGGCGATGATGTTTTCGTTGGCAAGTTCAAGGGCTCTTCGAAGCGATCCGTTCCCCGTGTCACGAGATGTCGTCACGGTGAAGATCTGAGGGTCGGCGGTAAGGCTGAGTAGAAACAGGTCGGGGCTATCGTCCGAGTTCGCTTCGGTAACGATCAATGTCCCGTGTTCAGGGTCCCAGCAGAAGTCGGCTTGAGGAGAAAGAACGAGTCCGTCGAGAGTCGCCGTCGCTACCGGCGTTTCCCCTTGATAGGTATGGATATCTGATGTTGTCGCGGAGATGAGGCCGAGTCGACCATTTCCGGGGTTAAAGTCGATTCCCAGGGGCGGGGCAAGTCCTGGCATCGTGTCCAGCGTAAACTGGGAGAGCACCGTTAAGTTCTCGTCCAGAGTGAGGACATGATTGTCGGAGGTGATGACGATCTCATCTTGATTGTTCACCGTGACGCCGTGGATCTTCAGGTTTCCCATTTCCGGGGGGGTGACGAGGGAGCCGGGGAACTGGGTCACGGAAAGAGTGACAAGTAGGTTTCCCATTCTCTGGTGACGTCGAAGATCACCTTCGGTCGTGCTGATGAAAAATGTGTCGGTGAGTGGATGGTAGGCAAGCCCGCTTACCGTGGTCAGTGGATTGTCGACCTGGAGCGACTCTGGGATTTCATATTCAATTGTTCCTTCGCGCAACCCGAGTAGGCTTATCCGAAGAAGTTGATTTGGAAACGAAAAAGCCCACCACTGGTTTGGATTCTCGGTGGGGGAAAGCGCTCGCAGAGAGCTGCCAACGTCGACGCTTCCGGTTTGCCGGATTCCCTGGGCGTTGCCAGGTTTTCCGGAAAGAAGAACGAAAAGAACCGAGATGGCGGCGAGAATGGCCAGGATTGATCGATGGTTTTCTTTTTTCATGATGTGCACCCACTTCCAATGTAGTCGCTTGAACGGGGTTCTATCAAGAGATTTTATGACGTGTTGAGATGAGCAATTGAGTTATGGCGTGTCGCAGATCGTCGATTCGAAAGGGCTTGGCAAGGTAGCTCACGTTTCCTGCGTGGGGACTATTTTCGATGGTCTGCCGCACTTCGTCGAGCTCGAAGCCGCTTGTGAGAATGAAGCGCGTCTCCGGTCTGATCTTGAGCGCGTGAAAGAGGACTTCTTGACCCGACATTTTGGGCATTGTCAGATCGAGAATCACGAGGTCAAACCGCTCCGGATCCCGGGAAAAAATCTCGAGACCTTGTTCCCCATCCCCCGCGACTTCGACGTTGAAGCCGGAAAGTGTAAGAGCGTTCCTGGCGAGAGTGCGCACTCCAGGTGCGTCATCAATGACCAGGATTTGGCGAGACCAGGTGCCAGGAATGTTCGCGGGTTGTGCTGAGCGGGGTTGGGTGATTGTTTCTCGGTTCTTGGAGCGGGGAAGGAAGATGCGAAAGCGAGAGCCGTGGCTTTTCCGGGTGGTGACTTGGATGGCACCCCGATGACTGTGGATGATTCCCAGGGTAGCCGCGAGTCCGAGTCCTCGACCGGTCAGCTTGGTGCTGTAGAAGGGGTCGAAGATCTTGTGGATGTCATCTTCTTCCATGCCGCATCCCGAGTCTTCTACCTCGATCACCACATAGCTGTCCTGAGGTAAAATTGTGCTCGTAAACGTGGCGGGTTCCTGCTTCATGTCCTCGTTGGTAACGAAGGTTCGCACCGAGATGACCCCCGGACGTTCTCCGATCGATTCAGATGCATTGGTGATCAAATTCATGATCACTTGTCGTAGCTGGGATACATCGGCGCAGACCTGGGGCAGGCTCTCCTGGAGATCAAGCTGCATGATAGCAAGGGGGGAGATCGCGGTGCGAAGCAGGGCGGTCGTGTCCGTGATGACCTTGGAAACGCTTGTTGCTGACATGGGTAGTTTGGCATGGCCAGCGTAGGTGAGCAGTTGCTGGGTGAGCTCGGCTGCCTGGGTTGCGGCGGCCTCGATGCTTTTGGCCATGGGACGGTCGGGAGAATCTTTGGGTAGTCTCTCGACGATCAGGTTGGCGTTTCCAAGCATGCTTACCAGGAGGTTGTTGAAATCGTGAGCGATACCGCTGGCCATGAGTCCCAGGCTCTCGAGTTTTTGAGCATGAAACATTTGAAGCTCCATCCGTCGCTGGTTCTCAATTGCTTCGGCGAGCTTGCTCGTGTCTCGGAGAATGATCAGTCCCAGGGGGGTCGACTCGGTGTGAATCCGGGAGACGCTCACATGAACGGGAAGGTCTTTCTTTCTGAGACTCCTGAGTCTGAAGCCATCGGTAGAAGCGGAAAGCCGTGTCGTTTGGCATGCCTTGAGCAGGAGGGAGAGGCTTGATTTCTCCTTGCCTTCCTCGTAGAGCACGTCAGGAACTGAAAGCTGTTGAAGACTTTTCCGGGGCCTTCCGCACATTCTTTGAGCAGACGGATTGGCGTCAAGGATGGACAGACTTTCCGGATCTACGATGAGAAACCCATCATTGGCCTCCCGGAAGATACATTCTCCTATTTCTGTCGTGTGGTCAGGATTCATCGGGGAAGTCTTCCTTGCGTGCGACCCGTTTTTCGTAGCCTTTGAGCTGGCGAGTAATGACGGTTTTCTGCGCGGGGTGGGCAACCTTCAGGGCTTTTTGGCAGGTCTCGATCGCCTCGTCTAGCTGGTTCAATTCAGCATAAGCAGCGGAAAGGGCCTGAAGGCACTGGGCGTTCTTTTCTTGGGTCAACTCACAGGCCCGCATTGCGTGAATTCGGGCCAGCTCACCGTTTCTGAGGTCTCGGTTCTTGCAGGTCGAGAGCAGCGAGCTGAGTAGGGTGTGAGGATAAGGGTTTGTCGGCGAGCATTTGATGGCCTGTCGAAAGTCCTCCATGGCCTGCGCAAAGCGTGATTCTCGCATGGAAACAAGAGCGCGGTACTGGTAGGCGAGTCCGAAGGCTGGGTCGGCGGCAATGGATTGATTCAGGTCCGCGGTGGCCTCCGCCGACTTTCCGCTCTTGAAGTAGAGCCAGCCCCGGTTTGTCAGGGCGGCGGGGTTTGTTGGGTCCTGGTCGAGTTCCGCCGTGAGGTCGAAGATGGCTCGTGATGAGTCACCTAACTGAGCGTAGATCATTCCCCGGAGTGCTCGCGCGTTCGGAAAGGTCGGATCCAGGCTCAGGGCTTTCTCCAGATCTGCTAGAGCTTCGTCGTGAAGGCGAGCCTGTCGAAACTGGTCAGCCCGCTCCACCAGTGGCAGGGCTTCGTCAGGAGCAAGGCGAACCAGCTCTGTGTAGGCCCGAATGGAGTCCTCGGTTCGAAGCTTCGCGGCGTGATCTCGGGCCAGGTCCAGAAAGTAGGTAGGGCCCCGGTCCGTTTTTGATCTCTCTTTTTCGGTCGTTGGCTCTTCGGGCAGTGCTTTTGCCTTCGCGGGAAGGGAGTCCGTGGGGTCTTCGATGTAATTCTTTTCAGAGTAATTGTTTATGGGTAAGTCGTTGCTCTTTGCCAGGTCTCTCCGGACGGGGACGCCAACGGCGATCGTTCCAATCAGAGCAATCGTGGCAATGCTCAAGATTTTGATACCGATCCGGATCTTCGGGCGAGAATTGGCGTTTGAGATCTCGTCGACCAGCTCGGATACGGTCCCGAATCGATCATCTGGATCTTCTTCGAGGCCTTTTAAAAGCACTGAGTCGAGTTGCTGGCCAAGTCGCGGGTTGTGGTGCGAGGGGGGTTTGAACCGCCCCAGCGGGCGTTTTCCGGCAAGCATCTCGTAGGCGATGACGGCCATGGAGTATTGATCAGCGCGTCCGTCGAGGGGGAGCCGGGCTCGTTGTTCCGGCGCCATGTAGTCGAGCGTGCCGAGAAAATGGCCGGTTGCTGTTTGGAGTCCGATTTCCTCAACGAGTGACGAGATGCCAAAGTCCGTGACTTTGAGATCGCCGTTTTTTCCCAGGAGGATGTTTTCCGGTTTGAGGTCTCTGTGGACGATCCCTGCCTGGTGAAGGCATTCAAGGGCTCGGGTGATGTCCCGAAGAATCGGGACACATTTGTCGGGGTTCAGCGGCGTTCGTAAGCCGTCCAGGAACTCCCGTAGGCTCACGCCGTCCACGTACTCCATGACATAATAATCGACCCAAGGCGTGGAGCCGTGATCGGTTACGGAAACGATATTTGGATGGGTCAGGCTCTTGAGGATCTGGATCTCGCGTTGAAATCGGAGACGACGGGAAGATAGGTCGACGCCCTCACCCTTTGAGAGGACTTTGATGGCCACGGGGTGGCCGTCAGGGCATCGTCCAAGGTAGACCGTCCCCATTCCGCCGTGACCAAGGGTTTCGATGAGGTCGTAGCCTGGAATGTGTGCTGGGTCCAAACAGTGACTCCGTCAAATGGGGTGATCGTTCCGAGCTTTCCGTACCTCGATTATACGAACCAATGCCCGGCAAAGCCGGTTGCGGTGATCGATGAGGCGAAACTCCGGTATTCTCCGGAGAGTGTGTTTCCACTCACCCGAAATGCCCAAAGCACCCGCAATTCAACATAACATAGATTATCGGACGTTGAAATTGAGGGAGGTTGGTAGTCTGTTGCTGGCTTGGTGTTTGTGTGTAACTCTAAATTGTTTAGATGTTTATGGTTTTCGACGGGTCAGTCTCTGGGTTTGGGCTCTCGGCTAGGCTTCGCCTGGGCGTTCTTGTCGGGCCGCCGGGTTATTCGAGTCTCGCTGCATTCAGTTCTTTTCCGGCGCCGCCCGGAGTTCATCAAAAATGCTTTCCGCATCGGCTTTGGTCCAGGCTCCGATACCGCCAGCTTCCCTGTGGGTTGAGTCCTCGACCTCAAGGAGTTTCTTGCCGTCAAAGTAGCCTTCAATCTTGCTTGAGGTGTGACGCATGGTGATGGTGTGCCAGGCGGCGGGGTCGGCCACCACATCGGCGCTGGCGATCTGGACCCTCCGACCATTCTTCACGGAGTAGATTCTGAAGTTGTTCTCGAGTGGATTCCACCGCGAGACGTAATAGTTGTTTTTGTCCTTGATGCGCCATGCTGGACCTCCGCCCCGATCTTCGCGGCCAGCGCCGGAAAGCACTTTGATCGAAAGCTCTCCGTCGCAAAGTGACACCTGATTCGTCCAGCAGAGGTTGTAACGATTGCCCAGTCCCTCTTGACCGCAAAAAAGAACGAGCGCCCTTTTTCCATGGGGCGCTGAGGAAACGGGATGGACGGCCCAGCATGCTTCGTGTCTGCGGGGGTTCGTTGTTTCTGCTCGGAATCCATCTGGGAGTGGGCCGGTCGGGCCGGTTTCAAAGGACTCGTAGTAGGGCTTGTGTTCTGGTCTTTCCGGGGGCTGGGGTGAGTCTTCCTGGTGCCTGGCGGGTTCAGGGTTTTCAGGGATGCTTGGGGTCTCGTTGTGGTTGATAAGAGATGTGAGGAAAAGGAGAACGGCGCCAACGAAGATGATTGTGGTGGCTGGCATGTTTGACTGGCTTTCAAGAGGGATCTTCCGGGGTGGGCTGCGCCCTATCTTCTTTTGGGGCGATCGCGAAAGGCCTCCAGTCGCTCGTTGAGTTTTGCAACAAAGCTCGGGGGCGCATCGTGAATGGCGTTTTGAAGTTCATCCGGATCGGTCCGGAGATTGTAGAGTTCGGTATCTTCGAATATGTTCTTATACTGGATGTATTTCCAGGTTACACCTTCGATATTCGTCACGAGCATCGTGTACTTCGGAACGGGGCACGGACCTCTTGGGTTTTGACTCTGGTCGCAGGTCTGTGATTGGCCTGGTTCCGGTGTCCAGGCCTCGCTGAAGATCTCCGTTCGCTCGAGGCTAGCATCCGGGTTTTCGATGATTGTGCGAAGGCTAATTCCATCAAAGCCCAGTGTTTTTCGGGCCGGAAGATCCAGGCCAGCCCAATCGAGGATGGTCGGCGCAAGGTCAACATTCGAGCCCAGTGTTCTTTCCGTTCGAGGAGGGGTCAAGAGCCGGGGATCAAAGATGAGCAGAGGAACACGTGACGCTCGATTGTAGGGGCAACCCTTGGTTCGGAGTCGATGGTCGCCAAACATCAATCCGTTATCGCTGAGGAAGACGATGATCGTATTGCTCAGTAGATCCTCGGCCAGGAGTGTATCTGCCAGGGCCTGGATTTCCCGATCTACCGCGGCCAGGCTCTGGGCAGCACGACGGTACAACCGATCGACCTGGAGTATGTGGCTACCGGTCCAGTTTCGATTTCGAAGCCACTGAGGTTTGTCGCTCGAGTCCGGTTCGCCAAAGGATGGGGTTCGAGGAGCTCTGAGGTCGGGAAAAAGGTCGGCGTCGTCCGGATGAGCAGTGCTCGGGACATGGGGCGCGGTGAAGTTCAGATGCATGAAGTAGGGCTGGTGGTAGCCCCCCTTCTTTCGCAAATTCGAGGTCGCCCTGATGGTCGACCTTGCATTCTGTCCGAATACGGTCGTTGAGTAGTCAATAATATCGGATCCATGCGAGATGATCGTGCCGTTGTCCGAAACCTCGAAGTTGTAGAAATACTCGGTTGCGTTACCAAGGAGCCCGAACCAGTGATCCCAGAATGGTGGCACATAACCACGCGGTGTTTCGTCTTCGTATCGATTGAGATACTTTCCTATGTGGAATGTTTGATAGTCAGTGTGCGTTTTGAGGTGGCGAGCAAGGGATCGTTCTTCCCAGCCGAGGAATCGAAAACCACCTGTGCCCCCATGATTCACCATGTAGGGTTCGTCTTCGGCATTGTAATAGAGGCCGTTTGTGCTGGAGTAAAGGCCTGTAAGTGTCGCTGCTCTTGATGGACAACACTTGGGGTTTGCGATCCAGAAGTTGGTCAGCTTTACTGCGCCCCGTTGGTTTTCGAAGGCTCGCTTGAGCGAGGGCATGAATCGGAGTGATAGCTCATCCATGTCATCGACCTGGATGAGAATGATGTCTGGAGAAGGTCTCTTGGGGTTGTTGCCGGAGTCGGAGTTCCCCTGGGCGAATGCTGTTGGAGCCTGACTCGAGGATCCGGAAAGGATGAAAAGAAGCAGGCCGGATGTGAGTGCTGTCAGGGCCAGGCCTTGCCGCCTGGTCAGGCGCCGCCCGGATAAATCAAAGCGAGCGATCATCGTATTCTCCGAGAATTCACCGATTGAAGCAGGATGGTCAGCGCTCTAATTGTATTCCTGATCACTTCAAAGAGCGAGGCTTCATTCTCTTTCCGTGATCTCCAGGCAAACACGAAATCCGATGTCTTCTCTCTTGAAGCTGTGACCGAGCCGGGAGCTGATCTGAACCGTGCCTCTTTTTCGTCCCTCTTTGTAGGATCCGCCCCGGTAGCTGTGAGAGGGTTTTTTCTTCCCTGAGTTCCCTTTCATGGGATTCACAGAAACCTCTCCGCGGTTTGCCAGGCTTTCATAGTATCGAGGATCGAATTCGTCCATGCACCATTCAAACACGTTGCCCAGGAGATCGAAGATGCCTAGTTTTCTTGTCGGCCTGAACGAACCCACGGGAGCGGTATCGATGTACCCGTCGTTGAATCGAGCCACATCGTTCAAGGCGGCGGGATACTCTTTGTTTCGTGCCTCATCGAGGACGTTGGCAAAGAGCGCACCGTCATCAAATTCGTTTCCCCAAAGATATCGATGATCCGGTTTGCATTCGTATCGGCATGCCCATTCCCATTCTGCTTCGGTGGGAAGACGCATTCCGAGTTCCCGGCAAAAAGAATTGGCCTCGCCCCACTGGACTCGGACCACGGGATGGTTCTCATTGACGTTGATGAGAAGCGGAGGCCAGGTTTTATTGGAAAGAGAGTCGGTCACTTTTGAGTCTGCCAGCTTGTTCCACTGACGCCAGGTGACTTCGGTGGATCCCAGGTAGTATGGATTACTCAGGACGACCCTGTGCCTGGGGCGTTCCTCTGGCTCTTGGATCGAGTCGTCTTCGACCGCTGCTCCACCCATGAGAAAGCCGCCCTTTGGCGTCGGGGGAACGAGGACAAGAATCAAGCCCGTACGAGGTTCTTGGATGGGAGAAAGCCAGCCTGTTTTCGGATCGGGTTGAGACTTCTTTTCAATCTTCTTGAAGCCCTTGGGCAGTTTTTCTGTGGGTGCTTCGAGAGGTGGTTGGCCACGATCTTCGGGAGGAATTTTCGTGCCCGATTTCGGCTCTTCTTGATTTCCCCCGATGATCATTGTCACTCCGGACAAAATGACGACTACGGCGATGATCGTTGCCCCCCACAGGATGGTGTTTTTCTTTTTCGCGGGTAGGGTCGATTCAAGTCTTTCTGTTTCCTCTCCGCCTTGTGGCTGCATATCCATCGTTGCTGCAAGAGGACTGGTGGATGGAAGTTCGAGCTGGGTCTTTCTCAGGTCGGACCGAAACGACTTCGCATCCGGGTATCGATCCTCTGGCGACTTTGCCATCCCTCTTTGAATCACCTCCCAGAGCCTCTTTGGGACTCCAGGGATGAGCTCGGGTAGAGGAGTCGGCTCGTCGTCTCGAATCGAATGGAACAGTTTCTGAACTGACGTAGCCTGGAAAGGGACCCGTCCGCTCAGGCAGACATAGAGCGTGGACGCGGTCGACCATAGATCGGATCGAGCATCGATTTCGTCTCCGGTAGTCTGTTCGGGGGACATGAATTGAGGGGATCCAAGAAGAGACCCTCCTGTCAGAGCCGAGTCTTGACCAACGGCAGCGGATTTGGCGATGCCAAGATCGAGAACCCGAACCCGCTCCGTACCATCTCCGTCTCCTGGCTCGATCATGATGTTGTCGGGCTTCATGTCGCGGTGAATGTAGCCCTTCTGGTGAAGGAATTCGAGGAACGAAAGGATCTGGGTCCCCCATTCCACCGCTCGCACGTGCGGGACTCCACCGAGCTCCTTGACGATCGAGGTGGCGGTGCGCCCGTCGACATGATCCATGGTGTAATAGAGGTGCCCGTCCGATAGACCGGCGTCCCGCACCGGAACCGCATTCTCGTGGAGGAGCTCCCGAGCGACGTTCATCTCCCTGAGAAAGCGCTCCCGATAGAGCTTTGCCGAGCTGATCTCTTCGTGAAGAAGCTTGAGAGCAAGACTCCAGCCAACTTCGTTCGTGACCAGGTAGACCGCGCCAAAGCCTCCTTTTCCCAGGAGGCGTTTCACCTTGTACCGGTCAGCGAAAGTTGACCCGAGAACTAGCTGCCCGGCGGATGGATCGGGGGCGGTCATCGATTGAGTTGAAAGAGCTCGAGCTCTTCCCCACCCTCGCTGGGGTAAATCTGGGGTGTCATGTCCATCCCGGCTTCTCGGGCGAGGCGGGGGACCTTGTTGCGGACAAAGTCATAAAGCTCTCTTGCTGTGAGGAAGGAGTCTTCGTTTTCGTCCGCTTCCGGAGCATCGCCCCGAAGGGCATCAAGAAGAGCTGTGGCAAAGGGGCTGTTCTTCGCGTCTACGCGATGAGCGTCAAGGGCTCGTTGGGATGATTTGGTGGACGTGATGACATACCTCTTGATCTTCTTCTTCGGGTCGCTTCTGCCAAGGCTCTTCAGAGCATCATCTTCAATTCCACCGCGAGCCGCGAAATTGCCTCCGGCAAAGCAGCAATCGAGAAGCAGGATCTGGCGCCTCGCCTCGGCTTCATCGAGTCCTCGTTCGAGATCACGTTTGTCGATACACGTCGATTTGCAGTTGATGAATTCTCCGTCGTAAGGAACAAGATAGCGAGACGACTCTTCTCCCCCTGGCGCACGACCGTGCCCGGCAAAATAAATGATGATGAGGTCGCCCTCTCGCGCATCTTGCTGCAGATCAAACAGGGAGCTCAAGACGTTTCTGCGAGTTGCCTTGCCATCGACGAGTAGATGAATGCGATCGCTGGCGATGTTTCCACCGCTTTCACTTCGAAGATATTCACTGAAGGCTTCAGCGTCGGTGCGGGCTCGATCGAGCAGTTCAAAATTGCTGTCCTGGTAGGTGGAAATACCCACCACAAGGGCGTGGCGCTGACCGGTGAACGCGGGGAATTCGTCGTCTTTCTCCATCGCGGCGATGGGAGCCATGGCCGGCATGCCGAGTTTCTCCCGGATCCTCTTCATTGTTTTGCCTCGCTCGGGATCCATGAATCCGATCTTGGGCGGGGCGATGCGCACCTCGAGTTCGAGCTGATCGCCCTGTTGCTCGTAGTAAACGACAGTTGCCGTGACCCCAAAGGGGGTGTTCATGGTCGCCGACCGTTTCCCCACGGTTTGGGCCACCGCGCCGGTATCGTCAGGAGATGGATCTTCCTCTTGAACTTTCTCGAAGCCATCTTCTGTCAGTGCGGCTTCGACCGCCTTTTTGGCAACGTCAAGAGAGACGGTGGTCAGGATACGATCCTCGGACGGGGCGGCCCCGAGCCAGTTTGCTG
Organism: Planctomycetota bacterium; assembly: GCA_029260825.1. Taxonomy (GTDB): domain Bacteria; phylum Planctomycetota; class JACOTG01; order JACOTG01; family JAJDCM01; genus JAJDCM01. The sequence goes on from JAJDCM010000117.1 coordinate 22,986, forward strand.
TCGACTGGCAACCGGTGAAAAGAAATAAGATCGCGAGGGCACCAAAGACGCCCTCTCTGCGAGACGCAACAAGCATCGAAGCCCTCCTGCTGTCGATTCGTCGGGATCCGGAGAATACTTGATCCTCCGGGGTAGCGAGAGATTTTACCACTCGTCTCCCCCCCATCTCGACCCCACGTTGTCATGGGGTGTCTCTTGCTCGTCGAAGATTCGGTTCAAGCTCGATAAGGGATTTGTGCTAGCCCCGATTATTCATGAGTTTGAGCGAGAATCGCCCCAGGTCGCCACTGGCTGCGTCGTTACGGCAATTTCGATCCTCGATGTGTCTCTAAACACGCCTGTGGTCGAAATCACCTAGACTCCTTGCCAGAAACGACCTGGAACAATTCTCGCTCAAACTCATGAATCATCCGGGCTAGTTCTCCTCGGGCTTGCCTTTGGGTGAATTCTGATCCTCTTCTTCCATGTATCCCAGGGCTTCAAGCTTCTGGCGCAAGGTTTCAGAAATCCAGGCCTGTTTGGATCCTCGACGCAGAGGGTGATCCTGGAGCCATTTCGCCAGATGGCTGGCCAGCATCTGGGTATCATTTTTTCGGGTCGTCGAGATGTCTGACTTTTCCCCCGGATCATTCTTGAGATCGAACAACGATTCCAGGTGTTCCTCGCTCCCCTCTTTCTTCTGCCGTCGGATCAGCTTGAGGTCGTCGGTGACGATCGCTTGCTGGTTGACGAGCATGCGACCTGCGGGCTCTTTCCAGGCCATGCAAGTACTGGAAAAGGCCATTCCATCCGGCGGAGTTCCAGAAGTGATTCCGGGGAGCCCGGGTAGAACCCGACCGCTGATTCCCCGTCCTGGGGTGATGTCCGTTGCCCGGCAAAGGGTCGGGTAAATGTCGATGGTCTCGACGAGGGAGTCGACCCTGATGGCGGTCGGTTTCCTTGGATCGTGAACGATCAGCGGCACGTGTAGGAGTTCCTGATAGAGAGTCTTGGAGTGACCGCAGTGGCCGTGCTCCCAGAACTCCTCGCCGTGGTCGGAGGTGACGACGATCAGGGTGCGAGAAAGAAGGTTCTTTTCCTTCAAGGTATCGAGAATACGACCGAAGTGAGTATCCCAGTGACGGATCTCCCCGTCGTACAACCCCACGACATGTTCCTTGTCACCTTCAAGGCCTTGCACTGCAGCCATGGTGACCTGCCCCTTGTCGATCCGCTCCAGCGCAGCCTGGGCATCGGGTCCGAATAGCTCGGGAGCAACCTGCATCCTCGCTTCATGGGGAGGGTCGTAGGGATAGTGGGGATCGAGGTAGTGCAAGTAGGCGAAGAATGCACTTTTTTCGGCGGTGGGAAGCCATTCCAAAAACTTGTCCGTCAGGACGTTTGCCGGTTCTTGGGCGGCTACCTGGAACGTTTCGAAACCCTGATCAAAGTTCTGTGCCTCACAGATGAGGGAATTTGACGAAATTCCCCATGTACTGAACCCACGGTTTTGAAATGCTTCGGCAAGGGTTTCCGCCTCCTCTGCGAGATAGCATTGATCTGCTTCCACGACCCCGTGGGAGTTTGGATAGAGGGAGGTCAGGATCGAGGCCGTCGCCGGCCAGGTCCAGGGAGCCTGCGAGATGGCGTTGGTGTAGAGGGCGCTCTTTGTCACGAGTTCATCGAGGCGAGGACTTGTGGGACGAGAGTAGCCGTAGCAGGAAAGGTGGTCGGCGCGAAGAGTATCGACCAGCACGAGGAGGACGTTCATCTGGTCGGGTCGGCTTTCGAGGCGAGGTAGTTCCTTTCTGGTGACGATAACCGGTACGGCAAAACCAGCCGGGATCATCTTGGCTTCATCCTCCGGAGAGCAGGTTGTCTGGAGGGTAATCTTTATTCTCTTTCCCTGCATGGGCCGAAGGTCAACCTTTGCCTCGACCCAGTCGACCCACCCCCCATCCGGTCCGGGAGCGAGCTCCTTTTCGAGTTGAAGCTCATCATCAATGAGGACTCGAAACCCGACTTTTCCGGGAGGTTGTTCGGGTTTGATCCCAAGCCCAAGGGCGAAGCGAAATTCACACGGGCTATCGGGTAATTCCAGGTCGTAGGATACGGACGCGGGTGGAGGAAGAAGCACGACCGGGCGATTCCCTCCCCCTTTCACCTGCGCCCGTTTGACTCCCACGAACAAACCGTCGGGATGAGGTGGGGCTTCGGGATTTGCCACCTCGATGTTTGCTTCTTCGAAAAGATCTCGAAGATCGTGGACCGTTTCTTCCCGTACGACCGGGGGAAGGAGGCTCCTTTTGCCCCCACCTCCACAGCCGATCAGGGTCGACAGAAAAAGAGAGATGAGGAGCATGCGGGATCCACTCGCGACGGTAGCGAGGTTGCGGCTCATGGATGAGAGATTGACCATAGATCTGGGGCGCCATGGAAGTTCTTGTGATAGGAGCGGAAAATGACGAGCTCAGTCGAGCCGCCGAAACAAGGTGAGCGGGGAAATCCGGGAGGATCTTGAGCCCCCATGATCATGATGGGACTCTCCCATCGAGACTCCTCTTTTTTGCCACGCACGCTGATGTAGATCCCTTCCGCATCGATCTTCGGGCGACCCGGGGATTTCTCTTTTGTGAGGTCGACCTTGATGCGACAAAAGACCATGGAGTTTCCATCCGGGGAGAGATCGGGAGCCAAGGTATCGATGAACGGGTCCTCGAGATCGGAAAGGATGACCGGCGATCCGAAGTGGTCGGTGCTGCTGTTTCGATTCGAATAAACGATCCTGTAGAATGGAGTCTCTTCTGGTGCGGCATCGATGGCCTTGGCTGCGTAATATAATCGATGACCATCTCGGGAAATGCAGGCGTCTCGAACCTGACGTTTTGGATGATTCACCTCGCCCAAAACTCTTCCTTGAGGGTACCAGCGATTCCCGGCCGGGGCCTTTGAATCTCGGATGGCGAAGTGGATCTGGAGGCGATTCCCGTCATCGTTCCTTCGGTGGCTCGTGTAGAAAAGAGTCTTCTTGTCGAAGGAGATGTCAGGTTGTGCCCCCACCAGGGGTTCTCCCGTGTTTGCGTCAACAAGAAGTTCAGGCGCTCCAAACTTCTCTTCTGGCGAGTTTCGAATGGATCTCCACAATCCGAGCGGAGAGCGAGGTGCCCGATCATTCGCATCCGTCCGGCGCACTGCGCTCTTGCGGTCCTCTACGTGGTAGTAAACCTCAAGGCCATCCGCGCTCACATCGGGGCCTTTTTCGCTTCGATCTTTGGAGTTGACCGGACTGCCAAGATTGACCGGGGCGAGCCACCCCGAGGGCAATGTTGCCGGCTTCAAAGTTGGATTCGGCGCCATTTTGGCCGGTTCGTCGGACGGAAGCCCCGGATCGGAGTCACCGGGTGAGGGTGGCTGACGTTTCGAACAGGAGGTCACCATCAATCCAAGGAGCAAGAAGGCCCCCTTTACCAAGGTGAGGACGAGCAGTGCCCTCTTGGCGGGCTTTTTCATGGTGTCGTCGGTCCTCCGGTGTCCTGAACCCATCTGAATCGAACGGAAGGAGTCGAGATCTTCCCGAATGAAAGATGGCCTAAGAGGTTAAATCTACCACACGGAGAAGATTGGATTGAAGGGCAAGAAGTCAGAGATTTTTGCTAAAGCCCCCCCCCACCCGGTCCTTCCTGCGTATGTTGCGGCGTGTTTGGGATTTTGCGAGAATGAGTCGAAAAGGTCTATTCGATGAAAAAGACTTCTAGAATAACTCCCGAGGACCGCCATGAAATCGACCAAGAAACGATGAAGAAGGGCCCCCTCGTGATCAAGCTGACGGTTTGCGCCGCACTTTGCCTCTTCCTGCTGATTCAGTGCGCGGGAAGCAAGGTCGAGGATAAGAAAAAGGGGGTTGTTCCGGCTACCTCCCTCATCTTCGTCACCGAACCTCCCCGATCTCCTCTTGCGGATCGGAAGCAAAAAGCAAGTGTGATGTTCTTCGTTCTGGACGACTGCCCGATTTCCAATTTTTATGCTCCGGAGATGAGCCGAATCGAAAGCGAGTATGGCAAGGAAGGGTTCGATTTCTTTTTCGTGTACGCGGATAACGAAATGGGGCTTGACGCCGCAAAGAAACATCTTGCGGACTACAGCATCGGCTTTGCCGCCGTGATCGATCATGAATATGAGCTCGTCAAAGCTACGGGGGTGACGAAAACCCCGGAGGTTGCTGTCGTTGCCCCTGGCGGACAGGTTTGCTACCGGGGGCGAATCGATGACATCTACTCGGATCTTGGGCAGCGAAGGTTTCAGCCGGGCAAAAGAGACCTGAGATTGGCTCTTGATGCGATTGTCTCCGGCCAACCGGTCCCCGACCCCGAGACCGAAGCAGTAGGCTGTTTTATTCCCGAGGTGCCATGAGTCCATGTTGCTCGTTTCGGTGGGGAATGGTTCTCACCATCGTGATCGGTGGTCTAGGGCTTCTGGCCTTCTTCATGGTGAACGGAGACACCGAGCCAAATCCCTCTTCATCTTCTCTCTCCTCGATGGCTGAATCTCCTCCCACCTATCATGAGAACATTGCGTCCATTCTTCATGAGAGCTGCTCTTCCTGTCACCGCCCGGACGGCGGGGCACCCTTCTCGCTTCTGAGCTACAAGAATGCGCGCCGTCGGGGTAGACAGATCGTCCAAGTGACAAAGAGTCGATATATGCCCCCGTGGAAGGCGGAGCCGGGCCACGGGGAATTTGAAGGAGCGCGTCGCCTGCCTGATGAAACGATTGAGCTCCTCGAAGCGTGGGTCCAGGGTGGGATGAAGGAGGGAGACCCTGCGGCCGGGCCGCCCCCCCCTCAATACACCGAGGGCTGGAGCCTTGGAGAGCCGGATCTTGTGATTCAGATGAAAAAACCATTCAAGATCCCGGCAGAGGGCCCGGAAATCTTTCGGCGGTTTGGAATTCCCCTCGACATTCCCGAGGATCGATACATCAAGGCGATTGAGTTTCGCCCGACGAGCCCGGATGTCGTCCATCATGTGTTCATCATGAGGACGAACGCGAACCGCCAGGGAAACGGGGACGGTCTGGGTTTTGAAGGAGAGCTTCTGGAGGGGTGGACACCCGGAGCGATCACGAAGTTCCTTCCTGACGGAGTGGCCAAGCACTTGAAGAAGGGGGATACAATCGTCCTTCGCTCTCACTTTCGCCCCTCGGGAAAGATTGAGCATGAGCAGTCAAAGATCGGCTTTTACTTTGGCGATCCCCCCAAGCGCGCTCTTACCGGGCTGCGTCTGCGGAACAACAAGATCGACATTCTACCCGGGGAAGATGGGTACACCGTCTCGGATACCGTTGTCGTACCAGCGGATACCGACGCCATCGGCATTGCTGCTCATGCCCACTACATCTGCCGCGAGGTTCGAGCAACGGCTACCTATCCTGACCAGACGACCGAGTGGCTTCTCCTCATCAAGGACTGGGATTTTAACTGGCAGGAGCATTATCGCTTCGCCAAGCCGGTGTTTTTTCCGAAGGGGACCGTACTCAACATGGAGTATGTCTATGACAACACTGCTTCGAATCCACGAAACCCATTCGACCCCCCTCGAAGAGTACGTTATGGGCAACTCTCCACCGACGAGATGGCCATCTTGTACATCGAGGCCCTCTTGAAGGATGACGCGGACCTTCCGCTGTTCAAGAACCTTTTGATTCAAGGAAAGAATGCGGGGAAAAAAGAGGCTTCGGGAAAACCCAAGTAGAGACAGGCGCAACCCTTGAGTTCCGGTTCGCTCAGTTTGTCCGGTACCCGACAACGATCGAGTCGATGGCTGGCCTGACCCCCGTAAAGGGATTTGCTTTCAAATCAAAGCTGAAGGAAAAGAACCTCAAGCCGTCGAGGAGATTAATGTCGTCCACGGGCCCAACTGTCGACATGAGATCTGGTCGTGGGGGAAAGCCGATCCCGGGGTTTCCGGTGAACTTCAGCTCGAACTCGGCGCCGAGGCGAGTTCCGTCTGCGATGACAACCACCGACGTGTAGTCAGGTGCATCCGACCCGGTGTCGATCTCTCTGGACACCGCAAAGGAGATCTTGCGCGCTACGGTAAACCGCTGGTGATAGCTTGCGTTATCGCCTGATCCACAAGTTCCAGGTAAGGAGCCCGAGTCGGATCCGGAGGGGCCAGCCACTCGCAGTCGTGGCGTGCAAGCGGTGAAGTCATGCCGGAATAGATGGAATGTCTCTCCACCCGGGATGACATCGATGTCAAATAATACGTTGGATTGACCATCGTATTCGAAGTCGGTCCGGAACTCTGGCCATTCAACAAACGCGCGATTCAGGGAAGTCTCAAGCGGGTAAGACCCGCGGAAAACCTGGGTCGGGTTGTTGGAAAAGCCAGTGAGGTTTTCGGCAAAATTCGTCTTGAGCCCCCCATTCACGGATTCTCGGGTCGTGTGCCCCAACGACATGGTGACCTGAGGATAGGTGGATCCAGCGATGAAGTTGGACTGGGGGCCCCACGACGCTCCCACGATGGATTCCGGGGTTCCAAAGCCGCTGTCGTTAAAGATGGTTCTTTCCAGCAGGATTTGAGTACGGCTTCCGCCTGGAACCAGGGGCTGCGGAATGGCCAGGTTTCGATTTGGCATGGGTTGGGGGACTTCGACTTCCCGGAAGCGAACGCCCCGCCCTTCCAGACTTCCGGTTCCGAGCCAAATTTCTGGATCAGTGCCAATGCCCGCTGCCTGTCCACGTCGATTGGTCTGGGATTCGAAATCTTCCACGAAGAACTCGAAGTTGGGCTCGCCGGGCTTGTCGATCGTGGAGAATCGAAACGTCAGCGGACTTTCCAGGTTGACGCTTGATGAACCATCAACGGGCGGATTGCCTGCAAGTGGATTGCCGGAAAGGTCGGTTACCGTGTTGGACAGGAGTAGCTCGAATTGAAACGGATCCGAGGTGAGTGGGTCGTCCCCGAGGCTCGATAGAGGGCTGAACGTATAGCTCCGGAGGTCGTCACTCGGTGATACAGAGCCAAAGACCATGACAGGAATCGACTGAGTGGTGTTGGAGAGCGTCATGGTTGAGGCAGGGCTGAACGTGGCGGGATCCATGGGCTCGGTGAATGTCACGGTCACCCGAATCTCGGAAGGGTCAAAGCTCGGCACCGGGATGAGGTCGGATGAGGAAGGAGGACACCCCACAGCTGGATCGCCAAACACACTGTCCGGGAAGCAGGAGTCGTTTGTGGGGACCTGGCTGAACGTGGGAGGCTCGGCCAGCATGGGGGGCACGGGATTCACCTCTTCAGCGAAGCCACCACCAACCCGAAAGGTGCCAAAGAATGTCTGGACGACGGGCCGCCCTGCTACTGTCTGGGGACCCAGCGGTGAACCGCCAAGAACCTTTACCGTGTACCCGGTTCCCGAGTCGAATCCGGTTCCGTTTTCGGGCGGATTGTTGGAGGGAGTATAGTCGTTAATACTCTGATCGATTCCTTGCCCGTCCGTACCGTTGAAGAATGTGGGGTAGAACACGATCGTATTCCCGGAGACGACGATTCGCCCCGGGAATAAATTCCCGTTCTCATCCTCAACCTGAAAGCCAAAAAGGCTCACCGACCTGGGGGCGACGTTGGAGCTGAAACGGACCACAATCGGGCTATTACGAGGAACATCGGTCTGGCCCTGCACGTCCATTCCCAGGACGGTCAAGGTTCCCCCGGAGCCTCCTCCGCTCCCACCGCAGCTTGCCAACGAAACGGTCAAGAATGCCAGAACAATGGCTTCCAAAAACCTCCGGATCACTATTGCTGCTCCACCTCAAAGCCAAATGCTTCGGTGACGGCGGTTCCGTTACGAAGCCGGGCGGTTATCAAGAGCGAATAAGGCCCAGGCTCAGCAATGCTGGGGACATCAAGCTGGAGTGACTTTCGACGGCTTACTTTCCCGGGAAGGGTGAAGTCATTTCGGACTCCGAGGAGAGGTGACGCCGTTCCAAAGAGGTCGTTTCGATCAATGGTCAGCTCGGCGCTTTGGATGTCTGCGGCGTTTTGGGTCAAGTTGCCGATATAGGCATCGAGATTCAGGGTTCCACCCGGGGGAACGATTCTTGGGTTCTTTTCGGCAACCCCGAGTCGAATGGACAGGCCTCCGGCGTAAAAGAGGGAAGCTGCGGCATTCTCCGGAACGCCGTTCACATTTCTGGTTCCGCCGAACAGGTAGACCTTGTTTCTGAAGGGGTCGGCGGTCGCGGTGTGGAACATCATCGGAACGGGGGTCACGAGTCCGCTTCGGCACCATGTTTCCGTGTCGGATCGGTAGTCGAAGATCGCGTTAATAACCCCGTTTGATGCCCGCCCGGAGACGGAAAGAACGGATGTGCCGGTTGAAGATACGTACGGGATGAGACGAGGGAAGGAGACTGCTCTTGGGAGCGGGCCCACGACGCGCCAGCTGAGCTGACCACCGACTCCTCGCTCAAGGACTTCTACAGACGCAATTTGAGTCCCGGCGTTTCGTCCCCCGGCCACGAGAAGGATCTGGTCCGTCGAACCCAGATAGGCCACGCCGAAGTTGAACCGGCGGAAGTTCATGTCGGGAAGTGAAGTAATGGCAGCGGCCGGATCGGCGTCCGGGTCATAGGCTTCGTTGATCCCGATAACCGTGAAGTCTTGTGCATTCAGGCCGGCAAGAATCAATACATGTCCACGAGTTGGATCCGAGGGGTTCGGCACGAAGACGGTCTGGTGATTCCGACGGTTGGTCTGGATCGAAGTGGGTATTCCTGCAAGTGAAAATGTGTCGGTTTCGGGGTCGAAGATTTCATCCTGAAAAAGGATGGAGTTGATGTCCTGACCGCCGCTGATATAGACCCGTCCATCTCCCATGAGTACTGCGGAATGGTTGGCTCGAGTCGTTGCAAGTCGATCGTCGATCACCGCCCAGGTTCCGGTAGCCGGGTTCCAGCGCTCACCGTTGTCGTCCAGGTTCACGGACCCGCTGTTGATTCCGCCGGTGACGAGAATCCGACCGTCCCGGAGATAGGTTGTTGTATACGAGGGTCCGTTTGGATATCCAAAGCGAGCCGGGATGCCCCAGCGGCGGATCCGGAGATTCCCCGTGTTGGACCAGGTCTTGGTCTCGGGGTCAAAGATCTCGCAACTTCGAAGCGGGTTTTCTCCTCCGTCCAGTCCACCGACGACCATTAATCGTCCGTCATTCAGGAGCACAGTTGCGTGAGAATATCGGGGGGTTCCCATCCCTTCGTTCACGAAAACGGGGCTACCTACATAGAGCTCCTCAGCCGCTTGAGCGACGCTTGCCTGGAGAGGTAATAACGTAGCGGTGACCAATAGAATCCGTGATACCCAGGAGAAGATCCCGCAGGTGTATTTTGTCGAGCAACTTGAAGAACTCATAATCACCCTCTTTGCCGGTTTTGGGCTTGTTGAATGAGCTGGAATTGTCAGAAAAGGACGTAGTTGCGAGCCGATCGCAATTGACCCAGGAAGGGCTAAATTTGGACCCCAACCTCGCTCCAACCTCAATCGGTGTTGCATACGCTATTTAACTCAAGAGATACGAGTGACTTGCACCGAAGAATGGAGTGTACCAAGCGCCCTGTCAACCATCAAGAGGGAGCTTGCCGGCCGATGATCATCCGCAGGATCAAGCTCGGTCTGCTGTCGCCCCACTGGCCAGGTGATGATCATCGGGAAGCGATCCTAACTCCCTGATTTCCATTCGGTAATGGCCCATCGTGGTGTTGGGGACGGGTGTCTTGATGACCGAACCATCGTCGATAGATGTTGGTGTGAAACTCACGAATCACAAACGGAAAGTCGCTCCCGCGTTTCTCCGGGAAATGGAAGGAGGAGGAGTTTTCGCACCCGATTGCTCGATTGTCGCACGAGACACGTGGGTCAAGAGATTGTCATCGGGCCGACGCCCGAACCGGTTGGGCGTTCCGTTCCCGGAGTTCGTGAAGGTTGTCCAACTCAGGTGCTTTTTTCTGAATGATGCAATGACGTTCCAGCCCGGAACAGAAGTCACGTGGAAATCTAGGTGGCGCAACCCATTTCCAGGGCACGGCTTGGGGTTATTCACGGGATTTAGTCTCTTGCACGGCACGTGTGGTATCTCTACAATCTTTCCTAACGTCATGATCTATTGATGTTTACTGGCACCTTGAGAGGTGCCGGGACACGGCCGGATTCCGCTTGGGGAAGAATTCGGATGTGCAAAAAAAGGGGTGAGAAGAGCTCCAGGTTTCGACCTGGGAGCTCAAATTAGGGTTTGTCGGATCGGCGTTCCCCGCCACCGACCAAAACGGAATCATTTGGAGAGGTTGAACTGATGAACAAGTATGTGCCTGTTGTAGTCGTCCTGGCTCTTGCCTTTTTGTCGGGGAGCGCAATCCAGTCGGCTTCTGCTCAGCCCCTTCATGCCCGAGAGGGAAGTGTTCTCATCTTTCCTCTCTTTAACTCGACGGCCGGGAACAACACTCTTCTCACCGTGACCAACACGAACGAAAGCGAATCTCTCTGTTCCGGCGGCTCGGGCTTTCGGATCGGCGATGTTCAGCTTCACTACACCTACTTCAGTGAACTTTGGGCTCAGTCGGACACGGACGAAAATTTTACTCCGGCCGATACCCTGACGGTTCTGGCCCGTGGGCACAATCCAAACGATGAGATGGGATTCGTCGTGGTCGAAGCCCGTGACCCGGAAACAAACTTCCCCATCACTTTTAACTACCTCATTGGCAGCGCGATCGTTATTAACAGCGAGTTTGACTTCCAGTGGTCCTACACTCCCTACGCATTCGCATCTCGTGGCAGAAGCGATGGCTGTCATACGCCGATTGATGTGCCCGGTAGTGACGACTTCGATCGGATGGATTTTGACGATATCGAGTACAGCTCTTTTCCCGAGCTGGTCATGCTCGATCATTTCTTCGGGGAAGGAACACCTGCTGGCAACCCGGCTCTTACGTTCTCGAACACCTTGTACCTCATGAGCACGAGCCCCGGAGGGCCGGAAGTTGAAGACATGACCGAGGTGTTCGTTCAGGGCTACAACAACAATGAGCGCGGATTCTCCCGCACGTTCAGGTTTAACTGCTACCTTGTCACGTCTTTGAACGATCTCACGGGGGCGACGACCCAGGCGAACCTTGCCACCAACGGAGATTCGGGGGAGCTTGGAGGCATTTCATACGGTTGGCTGAAAATGGGGTCCCTCAACCGCCAATTTACCGGTCGTGGTACTTCTTTTCGAACACACGCAATTCTGGGTGTATACGCCCATCGGGTGGACATCGGACCGAGTTCGTTTGTTGCTGGCCGCGAGCTGCAATACACGGGAAGCCGAGTCGCGACTCTCCCACGAACATTCTAATTTCGAACTGATTGGTTGTGTTTTCTTCTGCTTGTCTTGAGAGGTTGATCGATGCATAAACTTGGTTTTTTGGTCGCGGTTTTCACCGCAACGATTGTTTCTGGCGGGCTGGTAGATTCTGCGTCGGCTCAGCCGCTCCATGCGCAGGAAGGAAGCGTTCTCATCTTCCCGTTGTTCAACTCTACGGCAGGGAACAATACGCTTCTTACGGTCACCAACACGAATGAGGACGAGTCACTCTGTCGTGGATCAGCCTTTCGTCATGGGGACGTCCAGCTTCACTACACCTATTTCAGCGACGTATGGGCCCAGTCGGATACGGATGAGAATCTCACCCCCGCGGACACGCTTACGGTCCTGGCGCGAGGTCACAACCCCAACGACGAAATTGGCTTCTTGATTGTTGAAGCCCGAGATCCTGAGACAAACTTTCCTTTGGTCTTCAATCATCTCATCGGCAGTGCAATCGTCGTCAACAGCGAATTCGACTTCCAGTGGTCCTACACCCCCTACGCATTTGTGGCGGACTTTTTCTTGCGAAGCGACTGTGAGAACTATGTCGATGTCCCGTCCGATCCGGACTTCGATACGATGGACTTTGACGGTCGGGAGTACAGCGCTTTTCCCGAGTTTCTCTACCTGGATCACTTCTTCGGGGAGGGAACTCCTGCAGGAAATCCCGCCGTATCCTTCTCCAATACTCTTTACCTGATGAGCACATCTCCGGGTGGGCCGGAGGTCGAAGATATGACCTCGGTCTTCATTCAGGGCTACAACAACAACGAACGTGGGTTCTCCCGAACCTTCCGGTTCAACTGCTATACCGTGACCACTCTGAACGACCTGACCGGGGCTACCACCCAATCGAACCTGGCCACCAATGGTGACGCCGGTGAGCTCGGAGGGATTGCCTATGGTTGGCTCAAGATGGGTGCCTTGAATACCGGGGAAGCTTTCGGTGGCGTGCCTGTGGATTCCATCCTGGGAGTCTATGCTCACCGAGTGACCATCGGCAGTGAGTCTTTCGTTGCCGGCCGCGAGCTTCAGTATTCTGGAAGTCGCAGCGCAACGCTCCCCCGAACCTTCTAGCGCGCGATCCGGTTACCTCGCGGTAACAAATGGCTCTTATCTATGGCCCCTCGAGGCTTCAGGTGACTGAGGTCTCGGGGGTTTTTTTGTTTGATGTCATGAACTTAAGATCGACTCACGATCGCCGCTCACATTGGTCCGGTACTTGCATTCCTCGGTTCATTCTGGATGAGGGTGAGAATGGAATCTTACGATTCCGAATTCTCCAGGACGACAGGTCTTTGGGCTGAAGAAGGCGATGGATATGAAATCAAAGAGAAATGGTTGGATTTGTTCCGGAATCAAGTTGCTCCTCCTCCTCTTCTTCGTTCTGGGGGCGACGCCTCTTGACGCCCAGGAGTTGCTTTTTGATGTCCGGCAATTCGATGCTGGAGGAGCGATCTCCGACCTGGCAATTCTCGATGCCAACGAGGATGGAATTTCCGACGTTGTTGTGGTGCAGGCCGGTGCTCGTCAGCTAGGGCTCTTTCGTGGGAGGCGCCGGGGAAGCTTTGATGAGTTCAAGATCATCGCCGGGTTGGCCGCCCCGCCCCGATTTATTGATGCCGGCGACCTCAACGAAGACGGACACGATGATTTAGCCATTTTGGACGATGACAAGCTTCAAGTCTTTCTTGGAAATGGACAGGAGGGTTTTGACCTTGTA
>JAJDCM010000118.1 GCA_029260825.1 Planctomycetota bacterium
GCCAGAACTTGATCCATGAACGCCGTCGCCAGCGTTTGGTCCTGCAAACCGGAGATCGCGTCAAAGGTGAAGTTGAAAGCAGAGCTATCTCGATTTCCGACAAGAGTCGCACCCTCACCCGAATCTCCTGTGGCGGAGACACTGTCCACATCGAAACCGCCGCCCATGGGATTCTTGGGGTCAAAATCGATGATCATTGCCGGCATCTCGACCAGTTGCCAGTTCAGAAAGAATCCGCCATCATCCTCGCAATACATGCTGAAGCTATCGATGTCGGTCTTCTTCTCCCGGTCGCCGGTGACAAGCAGGGTCGTTTCACCGACGATGATCACGGTGAATCTCTTGCGACCAACACAACTGCTCCCCGGCGAACACATCACCCCATCGATGGCGTTAAAGAGGGCAATGATGACTTCGTCGTCCGTGAAGCTTGCCCCGGTAGGAACGGTCGGGAGGGGATCCCCGTTGATCTGAATGTGGATTCGGTCCGATGCAACCGAGTCATTATCTACGTGAATTCGAGCAATCGTATAGGGCTCGATGGCCGGTGCGTCTGGATCACAAAGCTGGGGAGGCTGGGCCAGACCCGCCTGGATCCAGAACGGAAAAAAGATGAGCAAAAGGAGCAAGAGGTTCTTGATCCCGCCAAAAAACGGTGAGCGATTCAATCGCTCTCCCCATGGCATCATGGTGATACTCCTTAATCCCCACTCTTCACGGATTAGTTTTTTTTGGCTGAGGCGAGAAATAGTCTTCTAGCATCCTACCCGATCAGGGCCTTTGAAATCCACAACATGCTATTTTTTAAGTCTTTGATGCAAAAGATTTTCTGCGCGGACGGACCATGAGACCGCAAACCAAACCGTCCACCGCACCCGTTCAAACAGGAATCCACGGCGAAATGAACGTTCCGGGACTCTCCCGTCCCCTCATCACCTTTGAAAGGGTTGCCAAAGTTATTGTTCTGTTCCTCTTAACAAACGCTTCCAGGCGCCCAACCCCGGTTCCTGCGTCTTATCCGGGATTCCCGCCAAGCAAAACTCCTACCACTCCCGCTATAACTCACGAATAGCTAACGATTCATGGCAGCCAAAAGGTCGCGCCCGATCAAGAATGGTAGAACCCGATCATGAACGAAAAAAGAACGGTGGCTGTCCTATTTGCCGACGTTTGCGGCAGCACCCGACTCTTTGAGCAGTCGGGAACCATCGCCTTCAAGCTCATCAACACATGCCTGGATGCCATTTCAACCATTGCCACCTCCCACGGCGGCTGTCTGATCCGGTCAAAGGGGGATGACATCTTGTGCACTTTCCCCACCGCTTCATCGGCAATTCACTCGGCGCGAGAAATGATCGAGTCGCAAGCGGGGGATGAAATCGACATCCATATAGCCGTCCATCTCGGCGAAGTCATTTTTGCTCGAGACACCATCTTTGGCGACCCGGTTAACATCGCCGCGCGCATACTCTCCACCGCAAAGGCAGGGGAAATTCTCGCCACCGAAGACGTGGTTCAAGAACTCGCCGGCGAAGATCGAGAGCAGATGCGCCTGCTCGATAATATGACGGTTGCCGGAAAAGCGGAGAGGATGAACGTCTACTCGGCAATCAAGGAGGAAGAAGGCCTCACGTTTGTGATCGACGACAAGGGGAAGCAAACGTTCCTGATGAAGAACATCGAAAGACCGATCGCTCCAAGCGCCAGAATCACTCTTCAGTTTCAGGATCAGACGGTGATCCGCAATGAAGCCAATCCTAGCTACCGAATTGGTCGCGCCCTCGATTCGGACCTGAAGATCGATGTCTCCTGCGTATCACGCAATCATGCCTCGATCACCGTTCGTCACGGCAGAGTCTCGATCGCCGACTTCAGCTCCACCGGAACCTGGATTGCTCCCGACGGAAAAGACATCGTTCTTCTCAGGCGAGAAGTCATGCAGGTCGATGGAGATGGGCTCATCTCTCTCGGGATTCGCCCCAAGGCTGGCGGAGAGACCTTGCTTCGCTATAGCGTGAGCCTACAAAACGGCTAGTGCTACCCCGCGGGACCAAACAGAATTCATGGAGATCGGTCCCACGGGGTTGAGTCGACGGCGTCAAAATTCCTCATTCAATTCCGGGATGGGAAAACGCCCTGAAGAGCAATAATATAGTTCAGTGCGAGGAACGGTTGCATGTTGTTATGAGCCTCGTTGCCTCCCGTCTCTCCGATCGAGGTCGATCTCATTGTTGCGTCGGGATCCACCGTCGAATAGATCTCCGCCTTGCCGACGTTCTCCTTTCCCAACGTGTTGTTGGCCGGAGTCTCGGCGTCTGCCACCTTACCCACGTGACACCCAAGAGTATGATTGTGGCTGGCCAGTTGATTCTTCGTGAGAGTTACTGTTTCGCCTCCGCCCTTGGATCCCAGGTTGTGCTGTGAAAGCCCGGCTCCATGACCCTGTTGAATCGGCACTCGCCCCCGAAGATCGGGTAGCGCAAAGGTCGATCGACCATCTCCCCCGTAGGTCGTCCCCAGGATCGAAAAGAGAGCCTGATTCGAACTGATCGACAGCAACTGGCCCTCGCAAAAAGCCCATCCCCTTGGAGCGAAGTTTCCGGCAAAGAGAATGACCTCGCCGATGAATGGATCCGGCATTTGAACCGCCTTTCTTCCAGTTTTTCAACGAAACTCCTGGCCCACATTCATGAGAGCATTTCCGCCTTTCGAAGCGCGGAAAAAACAAAAAACCGACGTCGCCGGGGGTAACAGGCCCCGAATCCACCCCGGAAAATCTCTAAAATCCCCTGAATCAGCCTTCACTTGTGCTCTTTGAAAATCCGAAGATTCCTATAAAATGATGGACCTATTCCTCAGGCGGGCCTGCAGTTCTAACGCCCGCCCTTTTCCAAGGATGACTCCTAAATCATGAACATCGGGATCGTAACGCCTCAACTTTGCAATTACGGCGGTGCGGAAATTTATCTTCTGGAGTGCCTCAAACGATGGCAACACGAGATGGATATCCACCTGTACACGGGCTCGTTCGAAGTTGAACTCTTCTACGAATATGGTATCGATCCCAAAAACATCAAAGTCAGTCTTCTCCCGACAGAAGAGATCCCGGCCGGTCAATTCGGCCTCTTCTACGACACGGTTGTTTCCCCTCGCATCTGGGAAAGAGCCCTTGGAGAGCACGATGTTTACTTCCTCTATCTCGCTCCGACTCATCTGATCCGCAAGTCTCCATCGGTCTGGTTTGCCGCGGAGCCAATTCGGATGCTGTACGATCTTCGCCATTGCTTTACGAGCCAAGGCATCAGCATTGATGTGCACCTCTATCCAAGGCTCTCCTACGAAACTCTCTTCGTTCCCGAGCTCGAAACCGTTCTGGAGCTGATCGAGCATTTCGACCAGGTCTCTCATGTCGACTGCATCGCAACCAACAGCCATTCGACGGCTCAGTACCTCGAGAACATCTATGGTGGACGAAAACCAGATCAAGTCGTCTACCCAGGGATCAACCCCAAACCACCAACACCGCACCTGGCGAGAGAAACTCCCCAGGCAATCACTGTGGGACGACTGTGGAATCACAAGAGAACCGACCTGGCCATTCGAGCCCTCTCGTATCTTTCCTCCGGAGACCTTGTTGTCGTGGGCGCGGGCCCCGAGCTCGAACCCCTCAAGAAGCTCACCCGGGAACTCGAGCTTTCAAGCCGGGTTCGTTTTGCCGGCGCCGTCTCCAATTCAGAACTCGAGCGACTCTACGCCGAGTCAAGCTGCTGTGTCTACACTCCAGTTCGTGAGCCCTTTGGAATGGTCCCTCTTGAAGCCGCGGCCTTCCAAACACCGGTTGTTGCCACCCGAGGTGGAGGATACAGCGAAATCCTCACGGATGAGTGCGCAGTGTTCGTTCCTGACGATCCGGAGCGAATCGGCGCTGCAATGCAGTCCATCTTCGATGCGCCCGAGAAAGGGCGCAAGATGGGGGAAGCGGGAAGGAAGATCGTCGCCGCTCACACGTGGGATCGAACAGCCACCGAGCTCAGCGATCTATTCCAAAGCGTGATGAGCAAGAAGGCAAGAAATACACCCATTCGATCCGATCGACCGAAGCTAGGAGCACATTTCTACCCCTGGTATCGAACGGGTGAGAAGCCAGAGCACTGGAACGAGAACCGGGAATTTTCCGCCGTCGCAGATCATCCAACGAACGGATTCTACAGCTCGAACGATCCCGCGATGGTTCGGCAGCAAGCCAAGGCCGCCGTTGATGCAGGGCTCGACTTCCTCGTAGTGAACTGGCAAATTACCTTCATCGGGGCCAACCCTCTTGAAGTCGAATCCACTCGCCTACTCTGCGAAATCATCGAGAAAGAAGACCTCCCCCTCTCCGTTTCGCTCCTCCTTGCCTTTTCAACCGATGACACGACGGTCATCGAGGACGTTCGCGAAACGGTTCGAACCGAGTTCTTGGGCCGCCCGTCCTACCAGACCGTTCGAGGTCGCCCCGTTCTCTGGTATTTCCTCTCGGACTCCTTCCTGGGTTCATTTTTTCATGATCGCAAGAAGTTCAATATCCCGGGAGCGAGCTACATCGCAACAGGGGGCCTTTCCTACAGTTCATCGTTACCCAAACTCCTTCGAGACTCATTTCAAGGTTGGTGTTATTACTCACCTCTTCAGGTATGCGATCCCGATTCATGGGAACATCTCTGGAGATCGAGTTACCAGGATGCCGCCAAGCTTCCCGATGCCATCCGCACCTTTACCGTGTGCCCAGGTTTCGATGACACCCATCTTGTGTCGGAGAAAAGAGAAGCCCTGGAGTTCCGGAGGATCGGGCGAAAGAGCGGCTCTACCTACCAGGAAATGAACGACTTCGCCCTCTCTCTTTCACCCTCTCCAGACCTGATCGTGGTAACAAGCTGGAACGAATATCACGAAAACACCCACATCGAGTCATCCCAACATTTCGGGGAGTCCTACCTCAAGGCAACTCTGGCCCTCAAAGATCGAATTCTAGATACCTGGGAGCAATCGACAGTACACCGTTAAGAGTCAACCGCTTAGCAACAATCATCTCACGCCCATGCGGGCGAATGGCCTCATCTCTCCCGGAGATTCTGTCGATATCGATAGAATTGATGAGTCCAAGAGCCCGAGGAGTTCCTTCGTTGAAACAACAGCTTCACTTTTACGGCATTCGAGTCCTTCTGGAGTCGAACTGCAAGGAGCTGATGGATTGGATCCTGAGGGATTATCGATTCTTTGTTTCCGATGAGGAATCAACAGACATCCAGGTTCATATCGAGCTCCGACAAGGAACACCTCCCTGGGACGAGATCCCTTCTACGGCCAAGCCATCCTTCAAGGTTGGAATGCACTCGGTTTTTCAGAGGGGAAAGAAGCGCTACATTCGCCACGATGACCAGGCGCTTTCCACCTATGATTTCGATGAAGATCGGGGGACGGTCATCAGCGAGACCGTCGACTCCCTTTATCAAGTGGCCTACCTACTGATTTTGAGTCGAGTTGGCTATCATCTGGACCAACGAGGCATTCATCGCATGCATGCCCTTTCCGTGAGTGTGAACGATCAGGCCTTGATCTTCATGGCTCGCTCCGGATGCGGCAAGACGACCCTCGGTCTTGAGCTCATGGGAGAGTCCAATGTGAGCTGGCTCTCCGATGAAATCCCTCTGTGCGACCCGAGCGGATCGATCCTTCCTTTTCCACTTCCCCCTCGAATCACCCGAGGTAGTACACCCAGGTTTCCCGGGGGCTCCGCGTGCTTCTACGATGTCCCAAGATCGAAACAACCCCCGAAGGTCATGCCCGACATAGCAGCATTTCTTCCCCGCGTGGCAAAGAGCACAAGACCGGGAGCCCTGTTTCTTTGCCATCGAGGAGAAAACGGAGAGCCCTCCATCCGGAGGATCAGTGGTGCGCGGGCATTCTTGAAGCTGATCAGGAACTGCGTCGTGGGAGAAGAGTTTCCCCAGACAAAAGCTTTCTTCTTCGAGTTTCGTCCACGATACGCTCTTTTCATGCTGCCCGTGTTCTTCTCGCGGATCCGGCGCTTCCTCGGACTTGCGTTTGGAGTACCAGCCTTCCAATTTGAAATGTCTAACGACCTCTCCAAGAACATTGCGCTTCTAAGGACGCGGCTTTCGAAAGATCTGGGCCTTCACCTGATGAGCCCTTCCCCTGACCCGGACTCCTCGAACAATTCCAAAGGAACGGTCTGTGCCCGCTAACAGTCACTACTGGAACCTACTGCGACAGTTCACCATCAGCGGCTTCCGTCTGAGAGACCAGGGGACGATTCTTGGATTCCTCTGGTCGCTCCTTCATCCGCTAGCACTCCTTGCCGTTCTCTACGTTCTCTTCCAGTTCCGTCTTGGCGGAGACATCCCTCATTTTCGCATCTACCTTTTGATCGGTATCATCCACTGGTCGTTCTTTTCCACGGCAACGATGAAAGCGGTCGCGAGCATCACCCGTCGGGAGCATCTCGTCCAGAACGTGCGCTTTCCGGGCGAAATCCTGGTCATCTCAGATGTCGGGACTGTTCTCATCTCGTTCGTCCTCGAACTTCTGGTCCTCTTCGCGTTCATCTTGATCGAAGGAATCTCTTTTCACTTCACCTGGCTCCTCCTTCCTTTGGTCATTTTACTTCAGACATTCTTCATCTTGGGTGTTGGATTGCTCCTATCCTTGCTACAGGTCTTCATACGAGATGTCGAGAGGATCTGGACCATTGTTCTCCGGATCGGTTTCTTTCTCGTTCCCATCTTCTATCGGCCTTCGATCATCGAGAACGATCTCCAGCGAAAGCTCTTTCTCTGCAATCCTCTTGCCCAGATCATGCAATTCTCCCGGTCGATTCTCATCGATGGAAGACTTCCTGACTTCGGCTGGGTTCTTTACACAAGCTTCGTCGGAATCGGGTTCTTCTTCGTCGCTTTCATCATGTTCAAGAAACTTGAACCCCGTTTCGCGGAGAGGCTCTAGTCTTGGATAGAAAATCAACGGCAACCGTGATCGCGGTCAAAGACCTGACAAAAAGATTCTCATTAAGCCGGGGATTCGGCACGGCGTTGATCTCCATGCTCACCGGGGGAAGAATTGGTAAGCCCAGAAAGACCATCCAAGCGCTGGACAACATCAACCTTGAAATCTTTCGTGGAGAGAAAGTCGGCATCATCGGCCGAAACGGATCAGGAAAAACGACGTTGATGCGGATGGTGGCGGGCATTTATCCCCCGACTCACGGAAGCGTCAAGGTTGCCGGAAAAATAGCTTCCATGCTCCAGCTGGGAATCGGCACCATCGGAAGGCTAACCGTTTCCGAGAATATCTACCTCTATGCGGCAATCATGGGACTGACTCGACGTGAGACGCAGGAGCGCTACGACCAGATCCTCGACTTCGCAGAACTCCATGACTTCGAAGACGCTCAGGTCGGTCAGCTGTCAAGCGGGATGAATCAACGACTCACCTTTTCGGTGGCCATTCAGGTCGATGCGGACGTTCTCTTACTCGATGAGGTTCTTGCCGTCGGGGACCAGACCTTCAAGAACAAGTGCTACCAGGTCTTTGAGGATCGCCTCTCCTCCAATACAACTCTCCTCTTTTGCTCTCACGATCTAAAAGAAGTCTCCACGTTCTGTACCCGAACCATCTGGCTGGAGGGTGGAAAAGTTGTCGAGTTTGGAGACACCGACGACATCATGAAAGAATACAAAGAGAGGCATGGCTTTCCTCTCGGCGAAGAGTCAGACGAGGAAACTCCACCGGTCTCCTCCTCGGTCACAGCAAGTTGACCCAGAACAAAAGCACCACAAAGCTGGCTCCCTGCAGCCCCATCGGGATCAAATAGAGCCGATCCTTCGACCGCACAAAAGCAAGGATCATGAAAATGGCCGCCGGCAGTAGAACCCGTCCGTAGGCCCATGGCTCGACCCACACCGACTCGGAAAGCATGATCGGAAGAAACGAAAACCCGAGAAACCCGAAGCTGATTTCGTTGCGTGATCTCATGACCTCCCGAAAAGCGAGGGCAAGAGAGGCCCAGCTCGCGAGCAAGACGAGGACCAGATAGGCCCGCTCACTCGGTGGCCTCCCCGGACTGAACAAGACCTCGCCGACGTGATGAATCATCCCGACGAGAGGATAGGTGAATACATGTTGTCCCCCACCGGTTGGCACCGCTCCTAGCCTGAGGCCGATGTAGAGCTGCCAGCCAACGAAGGCCAGAACGGGAAGGGCCGCGATCACTGCGCGCCTTGGCGATCTCCTCAGAATCAGGCTGTCGAACACCAGAACAGGAACAACAAGAATGGTGGTCTCTCGAGTCAAAATGGCAAGAGCCAGAGCAAGCGAACAGAGTGGGATTCGTTCTTTGGAATAGTAGTAGAGGGCCACGACCATGAAACAAGATGAAAGAGGGCCCGAAAGATCACGCAACACGGCCAAGAACATCCCGCTGAGCAACCCATACGAGAGGGCATACCAGGGACTCAACGCCTGAGTGCGGAGCATCTTGGCGACCACGGCTGTACCAATGACAATGGAAATCACATTGATGAACAGGAACATGAAGGGAATCGCCTCGACCCTTCCCAGAGAAAACAGGGCAGCGAGTGCCGGATAAAGGACTCTCTGATATCGATAGGATGGGTTGTCAAGATACTGATGCAAGTCGGTGAGAATGAAGGGATCCCGAGAAATGAGATAGAAGAACTGGCCGTCATAGCCGGCGGAATTCCTCTGAAAGAGGACACCATCCGGCAAGACATCGGCCGGAACGGAAGAATCCCCGATGCACATGAACCCGGTGATGTTCCCGTCAAACTTCACTTCCGCGTATCTGAGGATCAGCACGGTATAGACGGCGAGCACGACCAGACAGAGAAGCAAGATGGGGCGCCGGTGGAAGACGGAGCGACCGTTTCCGTCAGAAGCTAGACGACTTTCCATAGAAGAACTCTTCACCCCAGGTCAGTAGGCTCCAGGAACAGATCCAATCCGGTTCGAAGCCCAGGAGGCTCCAAGAATCCCATCGGCCCGATCCCCCCCTTCCTTGAGCCCAAGTTGCCCCTCGGGATCGTGCCATCGAAAACCGTAAATGCCCCTTCAGGCTGGTTCTAGCCATGATTAGTTAACCCGGCCGGCCAGGACGATCAAGGGCATCTCGATTCGCAACACTTCGTCCGGGTCGACCAGGCCTCGTGCGTGCCGAAACAGATCATCCGTTTGCCGTCGAACCGATTCGGTCCCCTGGCTTCGCCGATATGCTGACCACGTAGAGAGGTAGGCAAGAAGCTGGTCCATCCGCCAGTTCATCACAATGGAGATGTCGGGACCGGCAATCCGCTCGAAGGGAAACAGAATATCGCGGTCTTGATACCCTTCCCACATGATCCGGTTGTTGTCGGCCCAGTAGGGTTCAAGCAGATTTCGAAACGGATCGACCAGCCCCTGATCAATCTTCGCCGTTGTCTCGAACCAGGCATACGCCCAGGCACAAAAGAATGCTTCCTCATTGGCGACTCTCCGCACCTCTTTCCAGAACTTCGGAAAGTCAAACCAATGCAGGGCCTGGGCGACAACCACAAGATCAATGGTTCCCTCCGGAAGGTCCGTCTTCTCCGCCGCCTGAACACTATATTGAACATTATCGACCTGGACACCATGTCGAATCTGCTCTTCACTAATGTCCGTTGCATGAACCGTCTCGAAGAACGGAGCAAGTCCAACGGCCCCCTGACCACTTCCCGTCGCGCAATCCCAAACCTGCTGGCGGTTCGAGCACAACGACACAACCCACTCAAAGAGCTCCTCTGGATAAACCGGTCTGGACCCGGCATACTCATCGGACATTTCGGAAAAGACGTTTCGATGCTCGCTCACTCGCGTCCATCTCCCTTATTCGGTCTCACTCCTGGACTTTTCTTGACCACACAGAATCTTAACCGATATAAAACAAACTACTTACAACAAATACCATCACCGTTTTTCCGGTTCACGTCTGCGTAATGTTGCCAGGGTAGGATCTTGCTCGTTTAGCAGAATCCGCCCAACCACCAGGTACAAGGAAAGCCTCCGCAAGCCGTCGGTCAAGAACGCGCGCGGAGGGCAAGCAAAGGAGACTCAATGAAGACTTCTCTCTGGAGAATTGGACTCATAGCTTCTGTTCTGCTCTCTTTAGCAGGATGCAAGAATCCCGGGAGTGGCAATGCCCAGGTGACTTCAAGCGATTCAGCCTCTGCTGAAGTTTCGCTTGAAAAAGAAGACAACGAAGTTCGGGTCCCCCTCGATCAAGTCCCGACACTCGTCAAGAAAGCAGCTCTAGCCGCAATTCCTGGCCTCGTTCTCGAAGAAGCAGACAAGGAAACCGAGAACGGCGTTGTCATTTACTGTCTCGAAGGAGAGGCAAACGGAAAGGACTGGGAAGTCGAGGTTACCGAGTCCGGAGAGGTCGTTGAAACAGAGGAAGACGACGACGACGATGACGATGACGACGACGACGATGACGACGACGACGATGACGACGACGACGATGACGACGACGACGATGACGACGACGACGCCTAACAAATTCTGAACCGACCAAAACAAAGCCCATCGCGAGCGCTCCCGGCCATTGACGTCCTGAAAGCCCGTTACTTCATAGGCCGGGAGCCCCCTCCATAAAACACCTAATCTATTCTCCTATTAGCCTTTACAACCAATGACAAAGCCGTCATGGTCTGGTAATGTAGAGAGAGTATCCTCGTCTCGAGACGTTTCAACCCCACCCTTTCTTCGATGATAACGATCCGAGTGCACGGGAAGATCTGGAGGTGAATGATGATCAACCGAATTCGTTGGACTCTAATTCCTGGGCTTTTGTTGTTGCTTCTCCTTTCTGGATGCGATGGAGGAGGCGGAAGCTCCAGCAGCTCAATAGAAGTCCCAACCACCTTTGACGCCAAGGATTTTCCTCCGGCCGGAGACATGAACCACCCCTACTTCCCTCTCATGAGGGGTGCAGGAGCCAAGTTCGTCGACGAATTCCAGGAAAGCACGGAGTCAGTTGAACTCTTCGTGTCTCACGAAACGAAGGTTATCCTCGGCGTCGAATGCTCCATCCTTGTCAGTCGAACTTTTCTTGACGGCACCATCACCGAAGAATCTTTCGAGTCCTACGCTCAGGATCATGATGGCAACGTCTGGTCTTTCGCGGAGAATTCGACTCGATTCAAGTCTGGAGCACCAATCCCGGTCAACAACTGGATTGCTGGCGTGGATGGGATAGAACCCATCTTGTTTCTGAAAACTCAACCAGAAGTCGGCGACAAGTATGTCGAAGAGGGTGATTCGGGAGTCCCAGAAGAAGTAGTCAAGATTACCGGCTTGAATATCCCCGTCACTCTCTCGAGCGGAGAGACCTTTCTTTGCGTTCAAACCCGAGAAGCCCAGACGACCGAGCGCGAGACACAACTCAAGTACTATGCACAGGGCATCGGACTCGTTTTCGGTGAATCTCTGACCACCCTCTCCAGAATGGAACTCGTGAAAACTACTTTGGACGCCGAGCCGGAGGTCAATCCCGACGAATTCGTCGATTCCATCGACAACCCCTATTTCCCTCTCGAGCCTGGAACCGAGATGTTCTTCGAAGGCGATGGCCCGGCAGGACACATGACGATCGAGACATTCGTCACTTACGACACCAAGGTCGTACTTGGCGTCTCCTGCACCGTCGTCGAGGAGAACGTTTACCTCGATGGCATCCTGAGGGAGTCCACAAACGATTGGTATGCCCAGGACAAGGCGGGGACGGTCTGGTACTTCGGTGAAGCATCGAAGAACTACGACGAACAAGGGAACGAGTCCAGCGATGAATCCTGGCAGGCGGGAAAAAGAGGAGCCTATCCTGGGATCATCATGCCAGCTCGTCCCCGGATTGGCGATACTCACCGACAAGAAAACGCTCCTGGAGTGGGAGATGAGCTGGCACTGATCCAGGAAAACGGTGTCTCCATCGAGACTCCCTTTGGCACCCTTGATGGTTGCATCAAAACCCTTGAATGGAGCCCCCTCGATGGAACAACTCAGCTGAAGTATTATGCCCCTTCCATCGGGCCTGTCCTGGAATCGCCGATTGACGGAGTTCCCTATTTCACTCTGACCGACTTCAGGCAATAGCGAGATCACTCATGAGATTACTGGTAGTAGAAGACGATACAGATCTTGCGACGGTCCTCGTACAGGGTCTGAGAGAAGAAGAGTTTGCCGTCGACCATGCTATTGACGGCCTTGATGGGCTCCACCGGGCTCGTAGCGGAGAACACGATCTCGTCGTCCTCGACATGATGCTTCCTGAGCTGGATGGCAGTGAGGTCTTGACCAGACTTCGCGCCGCCGGGAGTAGCATTCCGGTTATCATCCTTACCGCCCGCGACGGCGTGATGGATAAAGTCGCCGGTCTCCGGGAAGGAGCAGACGACTACATGGCAAAGCCCTTCAGCTTTGAAGAGCTACTCGCCCGGATCCGAGCCGTTCTCCGGCGTTTCCATGGACAATCCCGAAACGACATCACCTGGGATAAGCTTCGGATGGACCTCGATGGCCGCCGGGTCTTCTGGGATGGAACCGAGATCGTTCTCAGTCGCCGCGAATTCCAGATCATGGAGGCTCTTCTCCTTCAACAAGACCGTGTCCTCTCCCGTACTCTCATCATCGAACATGCTTACGATGAATCGTTCGACTTCGATTCCAACGTGATCGATTCCCATATCGCAAAGCTCCGAAGAAAATTGAAGCTTGTCGCCGGATCTCCCATCATCGAGACCGTGCGGCGAGTCGGCTACAGGATCCCGAATCCACCGGCATGAAATCTCTGCGCGCCCGCATTCTGATTCCTCTCTTGAGCCTCACCGGCCTGGTGGTCTGCCTCTCTGCGTGGGGACTCGATCAAGCCATGAGCACCGAACTCATCCGAAGTCTGGACGCAAAACTGACCGTCATGGCTCAAGGTGTCGGGTCCGCCATCGAGATTGACATCTATGGAAATGTTGAATTCGATCCGGAAGACATTGGAATATCGGAACTCGAAGGAAACCGAGACGACTTTTTCTTTTCCGTTCACGATTCCAAGGGCCTGGTTGCTGCGACAAAAAATGCTCCGATGGAGCCGCTGGAAAACGAGCGTGGTCCGGCACAATTCCGGCGAATGATGCACCAGGAGAATTCGGTTCGAACCTGCTCGGTCTGGGTCGATCGAATCCCCGAAGACCAGTGGGATGATGACGAAAACGATGGTCCGGAAGAGGTTACCCCGCCTTCCGATCAACCAACTGTTCAGTCCGGTGAGTTCCTCATCACCGTAGGAACAATGACTTCTCCCCTTGATGCGACCATCGCTTCTTTTCGCAGAAAGATGCTCATCGGAGCAACCGTCTTGCTGGCGCTCCTCCTATCCATCTCGCTTTTTGTCGTTTCGAGGGCCTTGCGTGGTGTTCAACGACTCTCAAGAGAGGCCGACGCCATCGGTCCCCAGTCGCCGAATTCACGACTACGAGAAGACGGAGTTGCTCGGGAAGTTCAACATCTTGTCAAGGGTTTGAATCGGGCGGTCGACCGTTTAGCGGCGGCCCACGAGAGAGAAAAGAGATTCTCCTCCGACGTGGCCCATGAACTGCGGACTCCCTTGAGTGCCATCCGAACTCACTGTGAAGTGGCCCTCCGTCGGCCCCGATCGAACGAAGAACTCAGGGAGAGCCTCGAATCCATTCTCAAGTCTTGCGTCCGCCTCGGAGCGCTCGTGGAAAAAATGCTGATGCTTGCCCGCTATCAACGTCAATCCCAGCTCTTGACTCGACGCACTACCGACCTATCCTTGATCGCCAAGGATGTCTCAAGCCTTCATCAGGCAGAAGCCATGACGAAAGGTGTTAAGCTCACACTCGAAGCCGACAATGAAGTGATCGTGCAGGGAGACGAAGAACTCATCCGTGAAGCCATTTCCAATCTTGTTCACAATGCGGTCCGGTATACACCCAGCCAGGGAGAGGTCGTGGTGAAGACAAGAAATGGATCAAAATCAGGAATCGAGGTTCGGGACACCGGGATCGGCATCGATCAAGATCACCAGAAGAAGATCTTCGACCGCTTCTATCGAGTGGACGAATCTCGTGAACATGCAAGTGGCTCATTCGGCCTTGGACTCGCCCTTGCGCAGGAGATTGCCGAGCTTCATGGAACAAGAATACACGTAGAAAGCACAGCCGGGGAGGGTAGTCGGTTCGAGATCGACTTCGCGACCCAGCAATTCGATTGACCCCAGAATTCAGTCATCTGTCCATGGGTCATCGTCGCCGGAGGCCGCACTTGCACCTCCATGATCCCGAAAAGGAAGGGCCGTGAAAGTGCCTGGCACTCAGAATCACAAACCACTAGCCGAGAAGGAGGACAGTGGCGCCAGATTCAAGAAATACGCCCCTCTTCTGATCTCACTCTCAATTCTCGCTCTTCTTTGCGCAAAAGCCCTGAGAGACGGCCCCACTTTTGATTACAAGATCTACTGGACAGCGGGCGAGCAAGCCAGCCATTCCGAGTCTCTCTATGGTGGAGAACCGAGTGACCTCAAGTTCTTTTATGCCCCGGTTTTTGCCGTTGCATTTGAGGCCTTGCAACCCCTCACGCTCGAGGTCAGCTTTGTTCTGTGGATCGTGCTCTCCGCCGTTTGCCTCCTTTTTTCGGCTCTGATCATCGAAAGAGCACTGGGCGAAAGAAAGAAACTCGATTTTCTCCCGAAGATCTCGTGGTTTGTCGCTCTTTCCCTGCTCCTTGCCCTCTACCCTCTCTTGAGCAACTTCCGTCATGGAAACAGCAACTGCTTCCTCCTCCTCTTCTTGTCTCTCGCCTTCTGGGGTTGCAGTCGAAATCGACCCTCGGTAACCGGAATTTCGCTGGCTCTTGCCACGGTCATGAAAGTGACTCCGATCCTCTTCATCCCGTGGCTACTCTTTCGTCAAAAGGTTCAAGATTGCATCTGGTTCGTGGGCGGACTTGCACTCTTACTGATCATCGTACCTCTTTCTACCAAAGGGCAGGACTGGACCCTGAACGAATCAAGGTCCTGGTGGAATACGGTCCTTGCTCCCGTGGCGAATCCGGGCGCAGAATCGGACTCACCCGAAATCCTTCGCTATTCCGGTTCATCTCTTCCTCAGGTTGCCATCGCCCTCCTGGGAGATCGAACTCTGATCGAAGAGCCCGAGGAGTTCGAGTTCACCCCCCTCCTTTCTTTTTCCCCAATCACCGCAAAGCGCATCGGGACAATCTGCGGTTGCCTGCTCCTCGCTGCTGCGATGTTCCTTTTCCGCTCCAGGAAAGTGCCGACTCAACTTCTCAGTTTTTCTCTCCTTCTCGCGGCCCTTCTCCTGGCTTCTCCTGTTTCCCGCTCGGCGCATTTTTCCATTCTTCTTCCTCTGATCATGGTGGTGCTTGACGCAGCTCGTTCCACCGGCAATGTCGGGCAGCGCCTTTCCCGATGGGGAACCGGTCTGACGATTTCGATGCCATTGGTCCTCGTCATCCTGGCTGAGGTCATCGGATATTCATCAAAAACATTTTATCCGATGACCGGAATGACAATCGTACTGATGGCCACCGGACTCATGCTCGCCAGCAAGTACAAAAGAAATGAGGCACAGAATTTGAACTCGGCCGAAGAAACATCCGGTCCGTCCGGTCCGGAACCTCTGGCAAGGGCCGAAGATGGTCCTGTCGAACCCGCTGACCAACCTCCGATAGAGCGAAGAAAGAGGATTCTCTTTCGCCTCGGCGCCGTCTTCGGCAGCATACTCGTCACGATCATTCTTCTTGAGACAATCGGGGGCATCGGGCTTCAGTTGCGCCCGAGCACCGCCGATGCGGCTCCAAAGGAGCTAAGAGACTCCCTCCTCCTGACGAACAGAAGTGTCGCGACCGATCCTCATCCTTATCTTCTCTACCAGATGAGGCGAAACCTCGACACGGAAAACGCCACGACAAACGACCTGGGGTTGCGCAACGATCCCATCGCTACGAAAAAGCCCGACGACGTCTTTCGGATCCTCCTGCTCGGTGGATCTGTAACGTGGGGTTACACCTCCAAAGACAACACCGATACTCTGGCGAGCTACCTACAGACCTATCTTGAGGAAAACATGAAGGCCTCCTCTGCCTTCCATGGGAAAACCACGATCGAAGTGCTGAACGCAGGAGTTCCGGGCTACGTTCTCTGGCAAAGTGCTCTTTCCTACGCTCTTTCATGGCGAGAGATTGAGCCTGACGCCATCGTCTCCATCGAGGGATACAACGATGTCTACTCTGCCGTTCTCACCGGATACGCTGGGGTACCCAAGCGGTATGATCCTGAGGGGAAAACGTATTCGGATGCCCACCGGAGTTTGTTCGGTTCCCTTTCCAAATGGGCCTCCTATCGGATCGGTAAGATGCGAATCGTACGGTTCATCCGGGAGATGACTCCACCCGGTATCGAGGACCTTCATCCACCGGATCCAAACCTTGTCGCCAACGAGTATGCCAGGGCAATGAACTTTCTTGGAGACATGGCACGACTCGAAAATGCGACGGTCTATTCGGTCCTGCAACCCGTCTTGAGTCTACCTGGAGCCAAGAAAAGAACGGGCTTTGAATCTTCCCTGCTCGATATCCAGGAACGCCGAATCCCCAGCATGTCCGGTTACCTGGAAAAATGCTATGCACTGCTGGCACGACAAGGTCAGCGCTGTGCGGACGAACACCCACAGATCCACTTCATTGACACTTCCCGGGCCTTTCAGGAGCAGGAGGAAACAATGTTCGCCGATATCTGCCACCTCACGATCGACGCGCGCAAGATGATCGCCCATGAGATCGGAAAACAGATCCTCGAGTCTCAAGACTAGAAAAATTCCAGGAAAAAGGGCTAGCCCGGATGAATCATCCGGGCTAGATCACCTCAGCGGAACGCTTGATGAAAACGAAATGACAGGGATAAAGCCGCCAACAGGAGGAGAATCAGCTCATGATGAACATCTGGAACAGAGCCACGCAGTCAAGAGTAATCCGGTCAATAGCCGCAGTCGTATTCTTGGCCCTCATCCTCACGCCAACCTCCGCTTTGACTTCTCCCCCCGCCGAAGAAACGCAGCAGAAACAAACAGTCCTCTTTCTCGTTCGCCACGCCGAAAAGACCTCAACTCCTGGCGATCCGGAGCTCACCAAGGAGGGAAAGGAACGTGCCGCCGATCTCAAAAGCCTCCTGATCGATGCAGGAATCGAACACGTTCATAGCACGAATTATCTTCGAACAAAAAGCACCGCCTCCCCCACAGCAGACGCACTTGGCCTCGAAGTAAAACACTACTCCCCCCGGGACCTTCCCGCCATGGCCTCCTCCCTCAAAAAGATCGGAGGCCGACACCTTGTGGTAGGACACAGCAACACCACCCCCTCCCTCGTTCACCACCTGGGAGGAGAGCCCGGAGAGGCCATCAACGAAAAAAATGAGTACGACCGGCTCTACATGCTGACACTTGATCGGGACGGAACGGTGAGTACGGTGGTCCTCCGCTACGGGAATCCGTCACCTCGCGACTCAAAGAAATAACTCCAGCCCTCGCCGCACAATCCCACTTCCTGACAAACCTGGACCTATTTCGTGCGTATGATGAATAAATTCGTGAAGATTCAATCACACGCTCACCCCGTCTGGCCCGCATTTTCATGGAGGTCGACCAAAATGAATCCTGCGGGCTAGGAGTCTGTCGCGAATAGATCTGTTCAATCGGACTGATCGCTGTGCGATAATCCGATCATGAAAAGCTACAGAGACTGGAATCCGCGGCAAATGGCGTTGCTGCCCACAGATCCGATGGAATGGCTCCCCGAGAACC
>JAJDCM010000119.1 GCA_029260825.1 Planctomycetota bacterium
GCCTGGACGGCAACGCCGATCGCCAGAATCAACCGGGCATTGTCGTTGACGCTCCTGCCAACCGGAGAATTGTTCTTCGCCACCTCAACATCCGAAACTGGTCGGAAGGGATCCGGGTTCTGGGGTCATCCCAGGTTGTCATCGAGGGCTGCTACATCGAGCATAATCTCAACTACGGGGTTCGGGTCATGGGGCGGAGCAATGCAACCATCGGAAAATGCACCGTTGACTCAACGGGCTTTCGAAGGGGCGCCGCTGGCGACGCACCCGATGTGGATCGACCCCGGCCAGGAACCGGAATCACCTTCGAAAACGCATCCGGAGGTCTCGTTGCCCACTCCAAAGTCGTCGGGAACTTCTTCGGAGGAATCGTCAACCGAGCCATTGGCTCCACGGTTTTCACCGAAACAAACATCGTCTTCAACAACCCGGCGAACACGGTCGGACGGCTCCGCCCGTTGAACGAGCCCCCCCGCCGCTAACCCTGCTCAATCCCTGGAGGAGCCATCGCGCTCCTCCAGGATCACCTCGAACTGAGTCGCCACAAAAGCTACTCCGATAAACTACCCCGATAAACTACCCCGATAAACTACTTGGATAGATTACTTGGATGAGCCTGGCCCGCCGAAGTAGCGTTGAACGACCCCGTCGAAACGTGGGTCATAATCGCCTCGCTCAACCCGGGCCCTTGCCGGTTCATCGACTTTCCCCGGAAGGGGGCCGTTCGAAACTCGAATTTCGGAAGGAATCGCTCCTTCATCAGGCGGGTGAAGACTACGCCTCACCGCCCCCAGCCTGGCCTGGGTCATTGCCATTCGATCTTTCCGAGGTTCGCGGTCAAGGGCTTCCACAAGTTCGCTCTCCAGGCTCGCAAACCCATCCCACCCTCGTTCCGCCATCGCCTGGGCAACATGGAGCATGGCCTCCTTGACTCCAGAGTCATCCGAGAATTCGAAGGCCTTTTTGCGAAGAGTGGCCCTGGCTCTTTCCAACCAGGCGCGATCTTCCTCTTGAGGAAGCGAGGATGAATCACTTCCCTCTCCCGAGGTGCCTCCTCCAGTGGATCCCTCGACCGAAGAGCTTCGGGAGAGCAATGTCTCGAGCGACCTTCGCAATTGTCGGGTCCTTTCATCCCGGGGGAGAGAGGCGAGTACATCTTCCAGGGCTCCCAGTTCCCGCAACTTCATTCCAAGTTGATCCTCAAATCGGGAAAGGGTGGCAAGAGCTTGATCTGGATCCGTGAAGACTCCCGACTCCAACACCGCCAGATCTTTCGCCAGGAATTCCTCTCCCGGCCGAATCGATCCCTTCTCCAGATCTCTTCGCGTCTTCTCGAGGCTCTCTTTTAGCTCCGTTCGCAGTTGAACCTGCCGCACTCGATCCGCCGCCAACGAGGAAGGAACCACAGGAAGAAAAACGGCGCCGGCAAGAGATAGGAGCCCGAACAAAGATGGGACCAAGAACGGAGGCCTTCGAAACTGCAGCTCATGTTCGAAACGCTCTACGCCAGTCAACGCCTGCTTGACGAGGACCGTAGCAAGGGATGACGAAGACTGCTCCCTCGACTCCAACGCAGCTTGAACCAGCGCTCTTTCCCCCAGTTTTCTGTCCACGACGAGGGCCACATCCGTAACATCAAGCCGTCGTCGACTGGAGGAGATAGCCAGGGTAAGAATAGAAGCGATAAGAGCAGCGCTGGCAAAAGGAATGGCCAAAGGAATGGGATACAGCTTTGACAGAAGAAGAATCAATGTGCCCGACCCCGTCCCGACCAGAAGACCAGCGAGGATCGCCTCCAGAAAATCTCGTCGACGAAGGATGGATCGGAATTTGCGAAGCTTCTTTTCCAGCTCAACCGAAGATTCCCTGGACAACTCCCCCGACTTCACTCTCCCTTCTCCTTCTCCTCCGCAGGCACGGCATCTGGGATCTCATTCTTCTCTGCCTTCTCGAACCAGAGAGTCACCTTGCTCTCTGCCGGAGGAAGGGTCTTGGAGTCGGGATAGAAGATCTCATCGCTCCGCCCCGCAAGCAGGGGATTGTCAAGAATGGTGTTTCCTTTGTAGGAATGCCAGATGGAGATGAGGTCACCCGTATAGTCGGCGACATACACTTCCTCCCCTGTATCCGGGTGAACTTCGAAGCGAGAGCCAAGATAGATCCACTCGTGGGGATCAAGCGGTGCCCCCTTGTCGTTATCGATGATGAGCCTTTCGATTCGATGTTCGACTCGTTCACCCGCTTCGGTCATCCAGCTCACCGTAACGATAACTCCGTCCCCTTCGGGCGGGAAGTAGTACAGGGTTTGGGTCTCTCCCGTCTCGAAGTCTTCCACCTCGAAGGACTCGATGGATGAGCGAAGTTCCTCCGGGACATCGGCC
The DNA here is from genome assembly GCA_029260825.1 of Planctomycetota bacterium. Lineage (GTDB taxonomy): Bacteria > Planctomycetota > JACOTG01 > JACOTG01 > JAJDCM01 > JAJDCM01. The sequence continues at coordinate 2,382 of JAJDCM010000119.1, forward strand.
TCTTCCTTGACTTCGTAGGGCGTACCCGGAGAAAGACCAAGGGCGAGGAGGCCTGCATTCAAGGCCCGCGGCTCACAAGACAAAAGGAAGAGGGCTTCGTGGGTTTTTCCCCGTTTTGTAACTGCTACAAACTCGACGAGAACGTTGGTCTGAAGAATGATCGCGTCAACCTCGACCCGACTGTCCTCCACGTTGAGCCGAACCCCTTGCTTCTCCAGCTCTGACGAGAGCGCATTCAGGTCGATGGGTAGCTCAGGCTCGCCTGCTCGGGCCAGCTTCTCAAGTGCCCCCATCTTGACCTTCATCTCGTCGCGCAAGCGGAGTACTCGTGTTTTGGAGGTCTCATCGACCTTATCGAGCCGCTCGTCGAGCATCTCGATGCCCTCGGCAAACTCTTCCCGCACAGAAACCAGGGCGGCCTGAAGATCTCCCATTCGCTGCTGGAGATCCGAGAATCGCTTTTCGAGCTGGGCCGAGCCACCCCCTTCTCCCGGCATATCATTCCCGGCCTCAGCCTCGTGCAGGGCCATTTCCGCCTGCTGGCGATGGTGCTCGGAGACAGCCCTCTCGGCCTCCATCCGGGCCTTCGCGGACTGCCCGTAGACGATCGAAACCGCAATACCGGCAATCGAGACCAGGATGATCGCCGCAACGATGATGATTGCTCTGTTCATGTCACCTCAGCTTACAACGTTCACTCGAGATAGACCGCTCCCAAGAACCCCCGTATCGCCTCTCTCGCCTAGGAACGCCCGAACTCCAGGTTGGTTCAGGTCTTTTTCCCGAGCTCCCCGTCATTCAATCGACGAACCGGGCGGGAAGGTCAAGGTCCCATCGGGTCGAACCCGGGCCAATTCCTTCCACGAAGGGTCACCCTTCCGGTTCAGTTGACCTGGGCTCCTCCGGTAATTCATGCCCACGGCATCGCAACACCGGCTGCACCGGGTATTTCGAAAAGCGCGAATTCGTCGTGGCCAGGCGACAAAGCATGAACCGGGAGCCTCGATCCGAGATCACCTCTCGGGCATGCCGACATGTCTCGCACAGACTCTGAAACATCTCTCGCTTTCTCCAGGAAAAAGAATCCAGGGCTCGGGGGGTGACTCACCCCGCTAAGGGCCCGACGATGCCCCTTCAAACCCCTCACCTTACCGTTACAATGGTTCCATGGCTCGCTCAATTCTCCACGTTGATATGGACGCATTTTTTGCCGCCGTCGAGCAGCGGGACAATCCGAAGCTGCGAGGCAAGCCGGTGATCGTGGGAGGTAGCGGGGCCCGGGGCGTGGTCAGTACGGCCAGCTACGAGGCTCGAGTCTTCGGCGTTCATTCAGCTCAGCCTGGAGTCATGGCGAAGAAGCTGTGCCCGCACGGCATCTTTGTTCGCCCACGAATGAAACGCTACTCTCTGATCTCCCAGCAGATTCGGGAGATCTTCTTACGCTTTACTCCTCTTGTCGAACCCCTCTCTCTGGACGAGGCCTTCCTTGATGTCACGGGAAGTAAGCGTCTCTTTGGCACGGGGCAGCAAATCGGTGAGCTGATCCGAGCTGCGATTCAGCAGGAAACTCGACTTACCGCGTCCGTGGGCGTTGCCACCTGCAAGTTCATCGCAAAAATCGCCAGCGACTTCGACAAGCCAGACGGTCTCACGGAGGTCGAAGCAGGAACCGAGCGAGAGTTTCTCGACCCACTTCCGATTTCAAGGATGTGGGGAGTCGGGCCGGTTGCACAGGAACGCCTTTCGAAGCTTGGTTTCCGGACATTCTCGGACCTGACCCGGGCGGATGAAAAAGAACTCGTGAAAGTTCTTGGGGTATGGGGAGCACGGATTCGAAGGCTTGCCCATGCCATGGACAACCGTCCAGTTGTTCCGAACCACCAAGCACTTTCCATTGGAAGCGAGAACACTTTCGGCCAGGATCTCGTCACAACAGCGGAGCTTCGAGCTCGAATTCTCGATCAAACACAGAACGTAGGGAAGAGACTCCGGCGGTCCAATCTTCAGACGGAAGGAATCACCCTCAAGGTCAAGCTTGCCCAACGAGTCGAGGGGCGACAACGTTTCAAGATGCTAACCCGGAGCACCAAACTCTCCTTTCCTGCATCGGATGACGAGACCATCTTTGAGGCAGCCATGGACCTCCTTTCGCGATGCGAGCTGAAGGACCGCCCGGTGCGTTTGACAGGCGTCTCGCTCTCTCGACTCACTCCGGTCGGTACGGGACAGCTACCTCTGGATGAGGAACTCGTTTCAGAGAGAGAAAAGCGAGACAGGCTCATGCAGAGCGTGGACGCCATTCAAACAAGGTTCGGGAAAAAAGCGATTCGGCGCGCACAAAATTGAGAGATTCTGGTTTCCTTTTTCTTGGGGG
>JAJDCM010000120.1 GCA_029260825.1 Planctomycetota bacterium
AACTGCAGTTCTCAAACTCCAACGCTGCCCTGTCCTTTCGTACGAGAAAAGGAAAATCCCTCGGGCTCATTTCCACTTCCACCGTGGAAGGATCCGTCGATTGGGTCGACATCACCGTCCAGGCCATTGCCCCGGAGAATGCGGTATCGGTACGGGTCGTTCTTTTTCTCTCCATGTCAGGAAGCCTCTGGTTCGACGACATCCGGCTGTCGATCGTCCCCACTCATCCCTTTGACCCCGCTGCACGAATCGCGACATTTGAGGCACTAGCCTTACACCTCAAAAACACCTACCCCTTCTTTGGCTTCAAAAAAAAGCCCGGAGCCAAAGACCTCTTCACCCGTTTCCGCAAGCCCGCCGTCCAGGCAACAGATCAGGATCAGTTTCTCCAGGTCTGCAAGGAAATGCTTGGCGAGCTGAAGGACATCCACATTTTCCTGCAGACCCCGGATGGGGCCATCCATACCGGACCGCCGAACCCACATCCCATCAACTGGAACCTCCCCGCCATCGATAAGACCTTCAAGAAAAAGATCAGCGATGGTCCCAGTCACGTAGTTGCCATGCTGCGGGCCGGAATTGGTTACGTTCGCATCGGTTCGTTTGCCCTCCCCGACGCTGAGCTTCGACAACTCGATTCCGCGATGAACAAGCTTGCCGACGCTCATTCACTCGTAATCGATGTTCGCACCAACGGGGGCGGCAGTGAACTCAGGGCAGGTCTGATCGCCGGCCGGTTTGCAAAAGAACCCGTCGTATACGCAAGAAGCAGATACCGCAATCCACTGGCGGGCACACCGGGAGCCATGAGCTCCCCCGCCCCCCGCTGGCTCGAACCACGAAAAGATCAAACGCCTGACGAAAGACCGATCGTTGTCTTGCAAGGCCCTTTTTGCGCAAGCACCACTGAAAGCTTTCTTCTGATGATGAAAGCACTTCCTACTGTCACAACCTTTGGCCTTCCTTCCCGTGGATCAAGCGGCAACCCTCGAGGGATGGCTCTTCTTCCCGGGGTCACCCTGTATAGCTCCACGTGGCAGAACTTGAATCTCGAGGGGCAGTGCATCGAGGACGTCGGGGTTCAGCCCGACCATGGGTTCAAACCGCCGATAAGCGCCTACAGGTCCGAAGACCCGATCTTCCAGAAGGCCATCGAGCTTCTGACCGCTAAAGAGAGGGCGCGCTCAGGAAGATGATCTTCCGTCGTCCTCTTCATCCTTGACCGGGAACACGCCGGTGGATATCCTCGTACATCCCCAAACTGTTTACCCCTTCAGGAGATGTCACATTGCGTTACCTTCCTTCCGCTTCTCGTCTATCCAGGGCAATCCTCGGCGCCCTCGCTCTTCTCGGAGCAAGCTTCGTCCCCGGGAACGCTCAGACCGAACCGACCTGGGCTCAGTTTCGTGGCCCGGATGTGCGCGGCGTCTCGACAGCTTCTGGAGTGTTTCCCACTCCTGGAAATGTGAGCCTTGAAGTCGGGTGGAAGAAGACCCTTGGAAGCGCCTACTCCTGCATCTCGGTGGCCAACAACACGGTTGTTACTTTTTTCTCGGATGGAAAGTCAGACGTGGCGGTCGCCTTGGATGCGAAGACTGGAGCGGAGAAATGGCGCGTCGTTCTCGACAAAACCTATGAAGGGCATGACGGCTCCCACAATGGCCCCATCGCAACTCCCTTGATCGTAGACAGCATCGTGGTTGCGCTAGCTCCCCGAGGACGCATGGTGGGACTTGACCTTCCAACGGGAAAAGTAATCTGGGATACTCATCTCGTCGAAGACCACCAGGCAGTAAAGCCTCACTACGGATTCTCCACTTCGCCGGTTCTCATTGCGGGCGCAATGATCGTGCAGCTCGGAGCTCCAGAAGCCGCTCTTGCATCTTTCAACCCCAAAACAGGAGAGCTCATCTGGAAAGCAGGGGACGACATCGTTGGGTACGAAACGGCAATCCCGTTTGACTTTAGCGATGGGCTCCAGATCGTTGCCGCAGGGATGCAAAAAGTCATGGGAGTCGATCCGAAGAACGGCTCGGTTCTTTGGGAACATACTCACGAAGGAACGGGAGGTCGAGGCGCCATGAGCATGGTCCCCCTCGACATTGGCCAGAACCGGCTCTTCCTCTGTCACGACGACAACTCTTCCCGAGTCTTGACGGTTCAGAAGTCGGCGGAAGGCTACAGCTCCGAGGTCGCCTGGGAAAACCGTCATATTCGCAACACCTACAACATCCCTGTCTACTACCAGGGACACATCTACTCGTTCAGCAGCCGGGTCCTTACCTGTGTCAATGCAGACACAGGAGAACAAATGTGGAGGTCGCGGGCCCCGGGTGACGGCTTTACGATCATCGTCGACGGGCACCTTGTCATCGTCACCAAGGAAGGGGAGCTTCACATCATCCGAGCCACCCCGGAGGGTTATCAGCCCCGGGCAAGCCTCGCCCTCTTTTCCGACCTCTCCTGGAATACACCGGGTTTCGATGGAGAAAGCATCTATGTGCGAAGCTTGGGCGAAATTGCTCGGGTCAACATCTCGAGCTCCGAGTCCGTCACCCTGCTGGATGAAGAGAATGAGGCCATCGACTCCGATTTTTCACGCTTTCTCAACGATCTGGCCGCCGCCTCGAACAAGGAAGACCTGGTCGACCGCTTCCTCGCCAAACACCCGGAATCCCCGATCATCGAGGACAACCGGTCCGTCCATTTCTACTATCGAGGGAATGCAGAAGACGTTGCAATTGGAGGTGACATGATCGGCGCCCGGCAAGAACAAGCCATGGCTCGCGTCGCAGGAACCGTTTTTTTCTATTACTCAACGACCCTTGAGCCTGACGCACGGGTCGGTTACGTCCTGATCAAAGACTACGAGGAAATCACCGACCCTCGAAACCCACGGACAGACACAACCACGGTCTACGGAAAAGACATGGAAGTTGCGGGCGTCACCGGGGAGATGCCCATTTCCTGGGTTGCCATGCCAGAGTGGGAGGCCCCTCAGCATCTCGTTCCGAGCGAGACTCATCCCCGTGGAACGGTCACCCAAGAAAAGTTCAAGAGCGAGGGATCAGACAAGGAAATCACGGTTGACGTGTATCTTCCCCACGGATACGAGAACAGTGAAACCACCCGTTATCCTGTCGCCTACGTCCATGGTGGCAAAGAGGCCATGGAACGGGGAAAGATGGTAACCAGTCTCGACCGTTTGATCGGAGACACGGTAGCCCCTCTCATCGTGGTGTTCATCCATGAAGCGTTTCGAGGCGTAGCCCCTCCCTACGTGGGAATGGTCGTCGGCGAGTTGATCCCGTTCATCGACAAAAGCTTCCGCACGATCCAGGACAAAAATGCGCGAGCCAGCCTGGGAGCGAGCTTTGCCGGGACCGCATCTTTCTATACCGGGTTCATGCATCCAGAAGTGGTGGGCCGAGTGGCCGGCCAATCCTGCATGATGCTTGAAGCCTATTGCGAGCCACTCTTTGAAATGCTCCCGTCGGCGAGCGAAACTCCGCTCCACATCTACCTCGATTGGTGTACTTACGATGTGAGGAACCCCCATGAGGCCTGGGACATGGCGGTCTCCGGACGGGAGTTCGCAGCGACTCTCAAAGAGAAGGGCTACAAATTGGCTGGCGGAGAAGCCCACGACGGCACCGGCTGGTCAAGCTGGCGAAATCGAACCAACGACGTTCTGGAGGCAATGTTTCCCCTGGAAAAACCCTAGCCCGGATGCGATCTCGCCAAACTCGTGAATCATCCGGGGCTAGTTCCAGCGGAAGATCTTCAGCGCAACGAAGAAGGGAATAACTCCCCAAGCCACAACAATCATCAGGCCACCCGCCGTTGAGGCGAGGCTCGCGCCGTCAAGCATGATGGCGCGGATTGCATCGTTGAGCGCAGTTAGCGGCAGGAACTTCAGCACCGGCTGCATGAACTCGGGAAAATTCTTGGTGGAGAAAAAGACCCCGGAGAAGATCCACATCGGAAGCATCACGAGATTCAACATCCCCTGAGCCCCTTCGACGGTCTTGATCCGGGTTCCACAAAGCAGCCCAAGACCTGAAAAAGCAATGCAACCAACCAAGGCCACCAGCAGAACAGATAGAATCGATCCTTGGATTTCGACACCAAAGATCAAATAACCGGCTCCAAGAATGCAGATCACCTCGGGCAGCAAAAACACAAGTCGACTCAGCAGGAACGAGAGAAGGAAATCTGATTTCCGCATCGGTGAAGCCAGGAATCGTTTCAGGAGCTTTCCGGCGCGCATGCTAACCACCGCGAAGCCAACCCCCCACATCCCGCTCCCCATGATGTTCAGCCCGAGCAAACCGGGAATCAAAAAATCGATGTACCGACTCCCGACCTGCTCGACGTAGTCATCTTTACCCAGCAAGAGATCCTGTCGACCGGCCCCGCGCTGCAAGGCGTCGTCCACAAGAAGCCGGGCAAAGCTACTCTCGGTCCTGGTGGGGTCGTAGCGATAAGAATGAGGATTCCCCGGAACCACGAGCATGACCACGTCCCCGTTTCGAAGCTGGACGACTGATTCTGCTTCCGTCAAGAGAAAGCAATCGATGGACTCGTGTTCATCAAGAGACTTCGCCAGCTCTGCAGCCCCCTCAACATCGAGGACGGCAACTCGGATCAACACTTCGCTTTGACCTCGGAATGCCAGGCCAAGAGCAACAGAGAGGAGGACGGGAAAGCAAAAAACCCAGAAGACGATTTCCTTTTCCCGCCAGAACTCTTTCAAGCGGGCCATCGTCAACTCGATCAAACTATGTCGGCTATGCTTCACGGAGGTGCCTCCCGGTGAGAGCCACAAAAACATCTTCAAGGGTCGCATGGTGGGTGGTCAACATCGAAAGCTGAGCACCGGTTTCGGCAAGTTTTTCGAGGAGTGCCGGCACGGCAAGATGAACCTTTGCCACCGAAAGACGAACCATCTCATCCTGGATCAGCACGGATTGCACTCCGGTGAGCGATTCAAGATCACCCGCGTCAGGGAGCCGCACCCCCTTCTCCACGGAGAATTCCACCACATCTTCTCCTCCCAGACGACCGATCAAATCCCGGGGAGACCCGAGCGCAATGACCTTTCCGTGATCGACAATGGCGACCCGATCACTCAGCCGTTCCGCTTCCTCCATGTAGTGAGTCGTGAGGAGAACGGTCTTTCCCCCGCTCTTGAACTTCTCCACGATCTCCCAGACCTTTCGCCTCGCTTGAGGGTCAAGGCCCGTGGTCGGCTCATCCAGAAACAGAATATCTGGCTCGCTGACCAGAGCACACCCGATTGCCAGCCGCTGTTTTTGACCACCCGACAGCTTCGAGACCCACGCATCCTTCTTCTCGTTGAGTTCAACGGTGTCGAGGATCTCCTGGACCGCATGCCCGTTGTGGTAGAAGCTTCGAAAGAGGCGCAAGACTTCCGTAACGGTCAGCTTTGCGGGAAGAAGGGTTTCCTGGAGCTGGATGCCCAGCTGCTGGCGCAGCTCCGCGTCCGACTCTCCCCAGCGAAGCCCCTGAACCGTAACATCTCCGTCGTCCGCAGGTAGAAGCCCCTCGAGGATCTCAGTCGTGGTGGTCTTTCCGGCTCCGTTCGGCCCCAGGAGACCAAAACACTCCCCTCGCAGAACTTCGAGATCTAGCCCATCGACCGCCGTGACATCGCCATAGCGTTTCACCAGGCCGCGGCAACGAATCACTACATCATCTTGGTTCAAAAGGATCTCCTTCCGAATCGAACAGACGGGTAACTTCATCGGATTGTAGCCGAGGTCCATGAAAATGAAAGAGAGACTATCGATCCGGCCGAAATCGCCGATAGGCCCGCCATCCGGTCACCGGCACGTTGATCGCCATCATGGCAAAGAAGGCCACCGTCGCAATCCTTCCCCATCCAGCCGCCTCAGGATACGCAACGTTGAAGATCTCATCCGGAAAATATCCCATGTTGACGGCTGGGATTGCGATCGCTGAAAGAATCCCGCCAAAGACAATGGTCTTGCGGAGGGTAAAACAGACAACCAGCACGAACAGCTGAACCGCACCAAACGCAGCACTGCGATAGAAAAGATCCCACGCTCCCGGAATCACGAGCGAAATCCCAACTCCTCCCACGTGTCGCAACCAAAGGTAGCGTTGAACCTTGGATTTGACCCGGGAGAGAAGCAAATGACTTTGTCCGTGTTGATCCTCCTCCACCTGAAGTTGACGCACCGGGAACGGTAGCCAAAGAAGAGAGAGGCCAACGAAGATCAACATGAGATAAGCCCCGACAAAACCAAAAACATCCAGCGGAGAAGATCCCTCTCCAAGTAAAGAATCTCGAACGCCTCCAATTCCGTTGACCAGAAATCCAACCAGTGCGTTCTTCGCTTCTTTCAGGATCCCCTGGAAAGTCAAGATGGTTGAGAGAAGATCTGAATAGGATCCGTGTGCCCAGAGAAGTTCTCCCGATTCGAGATTGGCAGCCGCTACGAAATCCTGATGGGTAACTTCCCACGGGTCGAGAGCAGGAACCGGTTCACTTTCGAGACGAGCCCGGTTCCATCGCGCTACTCCAGCAAGTTCATCGGTCCTTCGAGAAAGATCGGCAAAGACCCGTGACGCTTCTAATCGATCCCCTTCCTCAAAATCAAGGACGGCAAGGTTGTTCCGAGCGACTCCATCCTCCGGATCACGCCGAAGGATCTCCATCAACGCTGACCGGACTTCCTCTTTCTCTCCGCGTGCCCGAAGCCCTTCCGCAAGCAAGCGCAAGCTCGCCACATCGGCGCCACCTTCTTCGAGGCGATCCTGAAGATGTTCGATCATTCGTTCGTTGCCCGAAAGCCCGCAACCCACCCAGCTCGACATGGCAGCCAGGCGCCCGATTGTCGCCACGCTGGAAGACAACCCGGCGATTACCGCCAACATGGTGATTCCGATTGCCACGATCATGAAGCGGGCACCGCGAGGTGAATAGGCAAGAAACGTGTGCTTGAGACGATCGACCGGGCGAACCAAGAACGCCAGGAGACGCTTTTGCCTGGACCGAAGCCCGATGGAGTAGAGGTCCGAAATGCGTGCATCTCGGGCGTTCCACCAGAGCCTTCCTAGGAGCACAAAGAACAAGATTGGCATCAAAGAACAGATGAATAGAGCCAGATCGGACCCGATGATCAGCTCTGCGGGCAGGAAGAAAACACCGCCAGGAACGGCCGACTCGGAAACACGCCTCTCCATCTGACGATATGTTTCCGTATCCCTCTCCCCCTTCTTCTCCAGCCAGCTCACATACTTTCGATAAAAATGATGATCCATCTCGAGGTAGGAGGAGTATCGGCGCCCGATTTCTACCAGCTCCAAAGACCTGGGAACGTTGCCGGCCTCGAACAGTTCTCCTCCGAGTTTTCGCAAGTACAACGCGGGAGATGCGACAATCAAAGGGCACAATGCAGGGTTGCCACCCAGATCAAGAAAGCGTGTTGCTCCTCGCTCATAGAGGCGGTCGGCAATTTCTACATGACCGGCTTTTTCAACTTCCACGCCCAGCTGGACACAGTCAAACACTCCCAGCCCGGGCAACGAAGCAATGGAAAGAGCGAGGGCATCTCGGGCTTCCGGGTCATTCTTGCCGTCCATTCGACCCAGCAATGCAAGTCGAAGATGAGGGTTTTCCGGATCCCGCAAGATCTCCTGTTCCAGTCCGCGCCTCACCCGATGCCGAGCCGCTTCCTCCCGCTCATCTTCCTCGTAACTCTCCCCGGATTCCACCTCCTGGTCTTCTAACCATTCAAGGAAGGTGTCAACCGGTGGCTTGGTCGGAATCCGGCACATGCCCTCCCCCACAGAATCAAAAATCGGGGTTTCGGACTGACCTTCCCGGAGAACCGTTTCCTGGGTGCCTCCCCCCACCTGGGTCGTCTGACTGATCACGACAAGGCGGGATCGATCAGAGGGATCCGGATAAGCAAACAAGACGACCCCATCAAGACGAAACCGACCGAGCACATCACCCGACGCCCCATCAATCCGCAACGCCTGGCCGGGAGAAAGATAGATGACGCTACCGTCCTCAACCGGGATTGTCGATGCGGCAACGCCCCGATTGTTGAGAGCAGGAATTCGAAACCGGACTTCACGGGTCTGCGGATCCAAGCCCATCCAGCTACCGGAATCATCCTGAATGATTCGAGCCGTCGTTGCACCCCCGGGAACCCGTTGCCGGCCAAAAGGAGCCGAGGAAAGAGAAAATGGCGTGATCTCCTTTCCCAAGGCTTTTGCCCCGCTTACATCACCTCTATACAACGCAGCGTCCCGGGCACGCCGAAAGAGAAAAGCGCGGGATAGAGGCCTTGCAACATCGACGTAGGAGGCTTCCACCTCCTTGCGGCCCAGGGAATCCATCAATTCGAAAGCTCGCATCAGTGCACGCGGATCCAGCTCCGTATCCGCCGCTTCCAGAAGAAGGTCAAAGGGAAGACCGAGAGCATCGGATCCGGTTCGCCGGGTACGTGCACCCGTCTTCGAATTCCCTGCCGGTTGAAAGGCCTCCAGATGATTCTGAATCCAGGTTCCCTCGAGCAGAGGCTCGTTCAGCCACCCAGTTCTCAGTTCCTCGTTCCAGGACCAGAGCTCAGGGTTTGCTGAAAGGCGCCCCTGACTCCAGAGGTACGCAAGGCGTGCTCTCTCAAGCCTTGCCAACTCCTCTCCGTCTGCGGCTTGAGCGGTCTCCCCATGAATGATCGAGGCCAGATCCTTCTCAAAAGATTTGAGATCCCCCGCGCTCAACTTTTCCCATGCCCGGGTGATCTCCGTCTGCGATTGTCCTTTCAGTTCAAGGCTCTTCGCCTCCTCGATCCGTCTATCGTTCAGTTCCGTTATTGCGGCAAAGATTCCCGCAAAGACAACAAGAAGGACGATCGAGGTGATGAATGCACGCAGCCTGCCGGATTCTCCCGCTTTGAGGGCGACCTCGATGGACTGCAGCTTCTCCGGAGAAGTGAACGAATTCCCCTTCAAGAGCGAGACCTGAGCATAGGCGAGCCCCAGATCCCTCCGGTGAATGGCTTCGTCGGCATAAAGAGTCGCCGCTTGAGCCTGCCCTCGCAGCGCGGCCTTGTTGTCGTCCCAGAGATGAAGAGCCTCACCGAATCGAGAAAGCACTTCGCCAAAGAGTTGATACCGTTCTTCGCGAGGAATTCTCCCCGGCTCCATGAGAAGAGTGAGATTGCGACCAGCCTCACTCCCGAGGCGAAGAGATTCCTCATGCTCCAGATAGCTTTGAATATCTTCCTGAAACTCTTTGACCGATGCATGTCGATCTTCTGGATCCCGGCGGAGGGCTCTTGCGCAGATCTCTTTCAGTGGATCCGGCACATCTTGACCAAAGAGCGGAGGTTTGCTGACCGAGGCATTCCGAAGAACCTCGAACAACGTCTGGCCCTGATGAGGCGGAACGCCGGTTACGATCTCATGGAGAATCGCCCCCAGGAGATAGACATCCGTTCTAGCGCTGATCTCTGATCCACGCCCCTCGGCCAGTTCGGGAGCCATGTAGCAAGGAGTCCCCGCAGGAGATCGAATCGTCGAGCGATGCGGCGCCCCGAACGTCCCTTTAGCATCCGGGCTCACGTCACAAGCAAGACCCCAATCCATGAGGAGGACCTCACCAAACTCTCCCACCATGACATTTTCAGGCTTGAGGTCCCGATGGACAATGTTGTTCGCATGAGCGAACGCCACTGCATTTCCCACGGAAAGCAAGAGGTCAAGATGCCTCCTTCGTTCCTCCGGAGACACCGGCTCCGGGCCTTTGCCCGAAGGATGAAGGATCTCTTTCCAGGAAGTTCCCCCGACCAGTTTCATGGCCATGAAGACCTCGCCCTGGGGAGTTTCTCCCAGCTCGTGAACCGGGACGATGTTGGGGTGATCTAGCCCTCCGGCGACGAGAGCTTCAGAGATGAACCGGTTTCGCAACGCCGGAGTCGCTTGCTCGGCAATGATCCGTTTTACCGCGACATCACGGGCAAGACTTCTCTGGCGAGCACGGTGAACAACACCCATACCTCCCCGCCCGATGAGAGACAGTAGGTTGTAGCTGGCCGAACCCGATGCTGGATTGCCCCCTTCGACCGGCCCAAACTCACCCGTCTCACTTGATGCGGAAGAATCAAGAGCCATGGTGACCGGAGTCACAGAGCCTTCTACCGGGGAGACAACCCCCTCCTCCTCAAGCTTGTAGGTGGCATCCGGGGGAAGTGTCTCCGCGTCCTCGCTAAATGAGAGGGTTGCGCGCCAGAGTTCCTTTAATGTTTCGTGATCCATGGCCGTGGATACTACGAAACTTCGGCGGCTGTTGACGAGAGTGTCCTGTAAAGAGAGCCGGAATCGAGATCATCTCGCCTCCGGCTCTCTGCTTCTTCCGATCAGAACTCCATCATCCAGTCGAAAAGTGGGGAACCAACGCACCTCCCATCAGAACAGATCAACGATCACCGCATTCGTCACGCTGAACGGGACCGGGTTCCCCGACCCGGAATCCTCGAGCAACCCCTGGAGCGTGAACTTGAGGTTCGGATTGCCGACGCCATTCGCGTCCACGAGCGAGAACGGAGCTCGAGCCGGTGCGTTGATCTCTTGCACATTTGTACAAATTGCCGCTGAGATTCCCGTCCCTCGAAGACAACGGAATGGTTGCGGGGCACCACCCTGGATCGGGCCCGGATTCACCAGCATCCCGAACGTATTCCCGGCTGCACTGAACACAACGGGTGAGCTCGTATCACCCAGCCAGGCGTAGAGGAAATATCGAGCGTTACTTGATGGTCCCGACTGGGACGTCTGGAGTTCAATCGTGATCGATTCCCCGACCCCCACGTTCACCCTTCGGTCTACACCCGCTCCGGCCGATCCGTTGATGAACAGAACATCGTGAATACTCTCCCCGCCCTGCTCACAAATGCGGACGTCATCAATCCACCAACCGCCCGCGACCTCGACCCCCCGATCGCACGCGAAGCGAAACCGGATCACGATCGACGATCCCTCGAAACCACAAAGATCCACCGTTACCGACAAACAGCGGTCTGAGAAGCCGCTCCAGGCCTCTCGCCCTCCGATGGGGCTCTCGAATCCAGCATCAATAACTCGGTTATATTGGCCCTCTGTAATTCGGTCACCGAGGTCAAAGAAGGCCCCACCATCCAAGGAGGCTTCGATCACAGCCCCGTCATATCCGATGTTTCCACCCCCGAACTCG
>JAJDCM010000013.1 GCA_029260825.1 Planctomycetota bacterium
TTGATCGAGCATAACGCCACCGATCAGGACACGGGGTTCCAATGCTTCGTCGATGGCGATCCCTGGAATCGGCTCACCGTGAGCGACGCCTTTCTTGTACCCATCGTGCAAGTAGATCCACAGGGTGGGCTGTTCGACTTCGGTCTGACCGAGCTCTTCTTCGAGACGTCGGAACCGCCGAACGCAGAAGTTCCCATTCCATTTGTACTCGCTCGCCTCTCGGAAGGTCTCTACACCTTTTGCGGCGACATGGTGGGCGACGGAATCAGCACACTCTCTGCAGAGTTCACCCACACGATCCCTTCGGGCCCCGCTCTCCTGAGTCCGCCGGACGGCGCAACAACCGTAGATCCAGGCAGCACCGTGGTCTCCTGGCAGCCGGTGACGACCGACCTCAACGGCCAGACCGACATCATCATCGTCGGTTACCAGGTGATCGTCGAAATTGATGCGCCACCGCAGTTTCCTCAGGGATTCTCACGACCACAGTTCAGCATCTACATGCCGACCACGGCCACGCAGGTGGAGATCCCGCCGGGGTTCATGGAAGGGGGAGCGGACTACAAGTATGAGGTGCTCGCGATCGAATCGAGCGGAAATCAAACGCTCTCAACCGCGGCGTTCTCGACCCGGTAGACTCAATCGCTGCGCGCGGCGCTACCTGGGGAACGGATAACACGGTCATCATTTGCGATTTCGACCGAGGGTTGCTGCAGATTCCTCATTTTTTGCAGGATCCGAGAAAAAGGCACACGTCTCCCCAAGAGTAAAGTGCTTCAGGAGAGAGCAGGATCTGAATCTGCGAATCCGAAACTACTTTAGCGGACATATCGAGGCGGGGAAAAAACGAGGAGAGTTGCGCTCAGACCTGAGCGCACCCTTCCTCGCGGAACTACTGATCGACACCCTGACGGGTACAGTCAGAGCCTGGGTCTTCTCGGACGAGGCTTTCGATCTCCGAAAATCGTTTCGCGACAGGATCGATTTTCTCTTCCGAGCATCGACGAGCGGAACAACGGAATAGACCCAGATATTGATGCTCCTCTCAGTTACTGAGTAGTGGTAGGTCCTCTCTGAAGCTCTCTGAGCCGTTTCAGCGTCTCCGGTTGATCCGGGAACAAATAAAGACCGGTGTCAGGGTCGCGGCTCACCTCGATCGCGCCACTTCGGATCCGATGGTAGAACCACTCATTGCGGACTCCAAGTTCCTTGGCAAGCTGAGGGACGGTGAGAAAACCTGGAACCCGTTTGTTCCGAGATTTTCGGTACCGATGAACTCGTCTTTCATTGAGCCTGAGCACTCGAACGGTTGCCGGGAGAACTCGAGTGTCTCTTGCTGACCGATAGCCTTCTGCTGTCAAAGTTTCGGAAATCTCCTCATCTGACTTACCTTGGGTCTCCAATTCAAGCAAACGCTCCTTCATCTCCGCGAAGCGTGGAAGCCTTTCGAAAGACCCGACATCCACCGGTACTTTCATTTCGGTATCCGCTCCTCCCCGCCAAACGATTCGAACAATCACGTGGTCCGCATTCGGCTCGCGGCGCAGCGTCACTTTGTCCAACAAACATCGAAGCAAGGCCTTACGATGTTTTGGTGTGACGATTTCCTTTGTCCAAAGTTCGGGCAGAGACTGCCCCAGTGAAGTTAGAGCAGTTCGGAGGTCGGAAGGAATCTTCTGATCAACAATCTTCTGGCTCTTGATTGTGGCCTGATTGAATTGAGCCTCCGCTTCGCTTAAGGCGCGAAGCGCCATCTCCCATCGGCGCTCTAGCTCGCTCGCTACATTTCGATTGTCAGGATCAACTCGATCGTATTGCCGCCGAGACAAGTCGGCTTCGTAGCGGAGCCGTTGGAGCTCTCTTTCGTGGGCACCCCGAAGCTCTGAGTCCATCTCTTGTCTTTGTGAGATGGCATCGTCATACAGGTCGAGCTCTGCCGGCGACAACGCCTGGAAGAACGCCCGGGTCACCGCCTCATCAATAGGAGCGGCGAGAAGATTCTGACAAACGCTTCCAGTAGACTCTCGGAGGTGATCGCATCGGTAACGACCGTGGCGTTGATACTGGATTTTCATCTTGTGGCCACATTCGCTACAGTAGGCGATGCCCTGGAGGAGAGCTTCTCCTATGCGGGGTACTCCGCGAGTCATCTTCCGATCATACTCGGCGCGGTTTTCCTTGAGAACCGCTTGGATGGTTTCGAATGTGTCCCAAGATACGTACTTTGGATATCGATCCTTCACAATTACCGCCCACTCCTTCATATCCACACGCCTACGCTTCATGTGGATCCCGTCGGCCTCGAAGCACTGCTCATTGTGAACTTTCCCGTAAACGAACGCACCACCGTATGCAGGATTCTTCAGAATAGCCATGACCCGAGCCGCTCTAGCTGGGCGCCAAACTGTCTCGTCATTGCGATGACGTCGGGGGAGCGTTAACCCCTCTCTCCTAAGCTGACGAGCAACTTGGCATGAAGATCTCAGTTTCAGAAAGCTGCTAAAAACAAGGTCTATGGCCCCTTGTACACGGAGGTCGGGATCTTTGACAACCCGATCTCCCTTGAGTCTTACTAGCCCGGCAGGCAGATTTAGACGCAACTCCCCTCGGCGAGCCTTGTTGAGAGATCCAGCCACCAGGCGGCCGCGAAGCGTATGCAGCTCGACTTCGCTTAGAATCCCCTTCATTCCCAAGAGCAATCGACCGTTTGCGCAACAGGGATCGTATATTCCGTCTCGGTCACCGATCAGGCAATCCGTAAACGCACAGCGATCGAGAAGCGGATACCAGTCACTACAATTTCGCGACAGACGGGCACTCTCATAGGAAAGAACAGCCCCGACCAAACCCTGGCCAACTTCGCTCAAGAGATTCCGGTAGCCAACACGGTCGACGGTACTTTTCCCCGAAACGCCCGTGTCAACTTCAACCGTCTCAATCAGATTATCAGGCCACCCGAGATTGACCGCATGATCCCTCATCGCCCGTTGCATGCGCTGACTCTCCAGATTTGTCAGCACTTGATGCCCCGTCGATTGACGAATGTAGATCACAGCCTTGCGCGATAGGTGATGCGCCTGAACCAGTCCGGAGGCTATCATTAATCAACCCTCCGACCGCGTCGACGAATTGGGAGATGACTTCCCGCCGGATGTCTTCCGACAGGTCTCCCCAGACTTGTTCTGGATGCATGGCAGAACTCCCAAAGCGAGAGCCCTGGCCCGCAGCTCTTCCGCCCCTTCCCAATTTAACTTTGTGATAGGGGAAAATATAGGGCGATCAGTAATAGAAATAATAGGAAGTTGGAGTTGGATGTTGTCACGATAGAAAACAAAGATGACACGCTTCCCCCTGGCTCCAACAGCCGTAGGTCGATGTGCAACTCGAAAACTACGACCAAAGAGGGGGTGGCGTCGGTCAGCAACCGTCACCACCTCCTCATTTGAATCTTCTGACGAACTCAATGCACCATCATGATGATGCCGCTTTAGACTTCCTCGAGCCTGTGGTCCTGGTCGCTTTTTCCTTGGCGGTCTCTTCCGTTTGCTCCATCCATTCTGTGGGTCTTCGAGCCCGAGGAACTGCTTGCCCGTCTGCAAAACACGGAAGGTTCGCATGATTGTCACTCGCGATCCAAAAAGTCTGATTCTTTAGACTCTAGACCACATGTGTTGATACTCCTCCGAGCTACGGAGCGGGCGCAGCGCGCCGAGGCCCGACCCTTCCAACGTTTGTCTAACCAGAAAACGCCGGAGGGCGAAGGCGGGAGCTACTGGACCCGAAGCAGGACCGCGTTTGTGACGCTGAAGTCGGACGGATTCGCCGACCCCAGGTCCTGAAGG
>JAJDCM010000121.1 GCA_029260825.1 Planctomycetota bacterium
CACCAGCTACGCACACGAAAAAAAATGAACCCACGGTCGTTCCGCCCCGAGCGAGCGATGAGATCAGAAAAAGCGGCGACGTCGAGAGGAGCCCAACTCGAGGAGCGTCAGAATCGGCATCCGCACGAAGAAGTCCTGCCAAGGGAAACAAGAAAAGCCACACCGAGGAGGCCAGGAAATACGTGGAGCAGAGATCCCTTTTCAGAAACGAACCCAACGCCCCCACAAGAGCACCCAAGAACTGAAGCACGAGGACGGAGAGCAGAACGAACACAAGACTTCCCTCCGAGAGAGAGGGAGCAAAGAAGGGTAGCAAGCTCCAAAGAGGGAGTCCGATAGCACCGAATATCCCCCCGAAAAAGAGGACGGAGCGGGCCAACTCCATGGAGCTTTTCGGTTCCGCTCTGGTGCCCAGCAGAGGTGCACCAAAAAACGCCAGCAATATTTGAGCCTGGCAAAAAGAAAGAACCGGACCGGGTAGGTCCTCAAAAGAACCAAGGAAAAACAGGGGACCAAGGAGAGAAAAGCCCGACAGGAGAAAGAAAGCGAGTAGCGGAACTCGAATCCTGCTCACCCCCGTCGAGGACAAGCTCATCCGGTCGAAGCCGAGGGCTCATCTGGCTCCACCAGCAACTCGCCGAGGTGAAGCTTGATTGCCGCCACGTTTTGAAGGGACGGAAATGCCTGAACAGCTTTCCTCACCATGGCAACCTTCTGGACAGGATCAAGCTCGTGAGGATGGACCGAATGATTGACCCGTCCCCAGTGAACAGGAACACCAACGTTCGTGGTCAAGACCACTTCGCTGCTGCTGGGATCGATCCGACCATCGTAGTTACTCACATCAATCTCAAGTACATGAAGCCTGGGGAACAGCGACGAATTGTGCCATTCGTAAAGATCAAGAGCCAGGCTTGCACCCGCCGCCACCGCACGATCAGCAAAGTCGTGGGCCGGCAGATCCGGGGCATCTCCGCGAACACCGATGATCATGGGCAAAGGGTACGGGAAGGACTCGGGCGGATCCGTCAAATAGCCCGGGAGTCGCAGCCCCTTCCGATCGACAAGGTAATACCGAGGATTGGAACGATCGTCGACTCTCACCAGAGCTATCGGCTTCCGAAGCTTGACCCCGACTTGAACCTGGTCGGGATAAACTCGCTCGCCCTGGGTGATGTCCTCGACCCACGGACTATCAAGGAGCGACATCCGCACAAAGTCGAGAAGGTCCGGCTTGAAGATGCTGAACGAGGACGGTACCGATTGACGGACCGAATCCACGATCTGCCCATTGACCCACGACGGGCAGGCAGCAACCTCAAAAGCCTGAGGCCGAACCATATGGCGCTCAATTTTTTGTGATCTCGCCTGCATCCGGCTGAAAATCATGACGGAAACGATGGAAAGAAGGACCACCGTGGTGATTCGGATCAGGGTTGCTCGATCAAAAAACTGCGCAAGCTTTTCGCCTGCGCGAGCCAGGAATTCCTTCATGAATCACACGCCTGACTCAATTCGACACGATGGTCAAAGAGTCTGCCTGTGGGGCTGAACGGACTCACCCGAGCAACGCTCAGCCCCCCGAACGCAAGTTGGTTGCTGATGCAGCAATTACGGTCGATCAAGTCGCTAGATCTTGATGGTCGATTTACTGCTTTCGACAAACTTCTTATCGCTTTTTTCCGACCGATCGCTGGCACCAGCAATCGCAACCCGCTCATCGAAGTCTTCGAGGAAAAGTTCGAAGGTGGATACGATGCTCTGATATAGGTTGCGATCGATCGTGACATCTTTGCCGGCCTTAGCGAGTTCAAGCTGTTGGTTCAACAGGTTGACGGTCACCCTTACCGGGTGCAGTCTTCGATAGATGAATTTACCAACGTCGCCCTCCATGGCACCCTCCTTATAGATCGTGAATCTCCAAATCAACGACGGGGCTAGCAAGAGGGAATCCAAGGGAGTTAGGACAAGTCAAAAGTTCGGTTGATGAGAGTCAACGATGGGTTTTATAACCGCCCTAGCCCGGCGCCCTCCGAGCCTGGATCAATCCTACCACAGCGTCCAACCGGGTCTCCATAAAAAAGAAGGTGCGCTCAAGAACAATCATCGGCGGGAAAGTGGACATGTTGATCAGGGAGACAGGCGCAACTACGGCCACACCTTGACTTCCAGCTTGAGCTCGGTTTGGAATCGTTCGTTGATTTCTTTTCTGACCCGGCTCATCAGTTCCAGAACTTGCCCGGCGGTTGCTCCGCCCTCGTGCACGATGAAGTTCGCGTGCTTTCTTGAAACCCGGGCCATACCAACCGTTAACCCTTTCAAGCCGGCCTCATCGATCATGGCTGCGGCCGCCTTCCCGCCAGGATTCCGAAAGATGCACCCGGCGCTACGAAGTGCGAGTGGCTGTGAAAGAGACTTTCGCGCAGCGATCTCCTTGGCGCGTTGCTGCAAGGAAAACACGTCCTCCTCACCCAGTTCGAAGCAGCAAGAAACCACCACTCCCCCTCGAAGATCCGTCGATCGATAGGTTGGATTCAACTCCTCCCTGGTGAGCTCGACCATTTCACCGCCGGGTAGGACGACAAGAACGGTGGCCAGGCAATCGGTGATTTCTCCGAACTGCCCACCGCAGTTCATCGCAACGGCGCCCCCGACCGTGCCCGGAATCCCTGACAACCCTTCAAGCCCGGCTAGACCGTGGGAAATCGACCAGGAAACGAGCCGGGGAAGTTTCGTCCCCGCGCTGACCGTCACCTTTCGCCCGTCCCGACCCAGCTCCTGCATTTCCCCCAGATGAATGACCGGACGATCCTCCCGATCCGGGCCGATGATGAGGTTTGTCCCCCCTCCCAGAATCAACCACTCCCGCCCTTGAGATGCCAGATAACCGAGAAAATCCTGGAGCTCAAGAGCCGTTCGAGGCTGGAAAAAACACGAGGATTCCCCCCCGACACGCATCGATGTTCGATGCGCGAGACGAACCCCTGAGCTGATTCGATCAGCCCATGGCTTGAGCAAGAAGTCGGGTAACACGAGTTACATCTCCTGCACCGAGTGCCAGAACCACATCCGGGGGCACTACTCGCTTTGTCAGATAATCAACGATTGCTTCGTGACTGGGGAGAAAGACCGATTCTCCTCCTTGCTCGAGAATTCTCCGGGACAGTGCAACGCTCTCCCGGATCAGGGTGTCCCCGACGTCGGATTCACGGCCCCCATACGTCCGGCAGACGATGACCTGATCAGCTTGGGCCAATTCGGTGGCGAACTCATCTCGAAACGCGCTGACTCGGCTCGGGAGATGAGGCTCGAAGACGACCCAAATCCTTTGGCCGCAAAAGCACTCCCGGGCTGTCTTCAGGGCGGCCCTCACCTCGGTGGGATGATGGGCATAGTCATCCACAAGAAGAACCTCACGAGTCGCTTCCACGGACTCGAATCGCCGATCGACTCCCTGAAACGTGGAAAGCCCCTCTGAAATCGCGGCTTGACTCACTCCCAGATCATGAAGCAAAGCTGCCGCCGCCAGAGCATTCATGGCGTTGTGGCCCCCCGGAATCGCAAGCGAAAGCGGAATGCGCGCTCCCGACGCCGGATGTTCGGCCTGAAAGGAATAGAGGCCGCGACGCTGATGAATCGCCCCCATCCGCCAATCCGCCCCCGGGGATTGACCAAATGTCATGACCCGGAACGGCAAGAGATGGGATGTCAACGCGGTTCGGAGATAGTCAGGGACCACAAGAACTCCACCCGGGCGAATCTGTCTCACGAACTCTCGGAAAGCCTCGATGATTTCGCGGATTCCGCCCCGATAGAAGTCAAGGTGCTCCGCCTCGACATTCGTGATGATGGCAGCCCGGGGGCGCAGGTGAAGAAACGAGCGATTGTATTCACAAGCTTCGGCAACAAAGAGCTTCCCTCGACCCGACGCAGCGTTCCCACCAAGATCTGGAATAGCTCCCCCCACGAGGAAGGAAGGATCTCGGCCGGAGCGAACCAGGCAATGAGCCACCATCGCCGTGGTTGTCGTCTTCCCGTGGGTCCCGGCAACCACGACTCCGTCGTGAGCTTGGACCAGCTCTCCCAGCACTTCCGCGTAGGTTTGAACCGGGATCCCTCGCCGCTCGGCTTCCCGAAGTTCAGGACTATTCGCTGCTACCGCAGCAGAATGAACGAGCCTGTCCGCATCGGGAGGCACATGTTCGGGCCGATGTCCGAGCCACACGGACATTCCCTGTTTCCGGAGCAAACGGGTTCGATCGGTTTCCGCACGATCTGTCCCGCTGATCCTTGCCCCGAGTTCATGGAGAATCCGGGCCAGACCCGACATCCCGCTGCCACCGATCCCGACAAGATGGACGTTCTTACCCAACCAGCTGGATTCCGGCTTACGAGATCCACGGCTTGTCTTGCGCCCTTCCCGCACCGGCCTTCCTGATCTTTCCTTCCTCAGCCTCAACAAAGTCTACTCTCCTGTCGACGGCCCAAGGATGAGGAAACGTTCTCTCGCTTTCCCTCTTCCATCATTAATTGAGAAAGCTCATCGGCCAGTGCGCCTGCTGCTGTCCGTTCAGGTCGGAAACTCTCCGCACGCTCCACCATGCTCTGCATCGCGTCGGGGTTCAAGAGGAGTCTGACGACTTTGGAAAGCACTATCGTTCCGGTCAACTCTCGTTCGGAAATGATCCGGGCACATCCCCGACGCTCCAGGACACGGGCATTATGATGCTGATGCTGATCACGATGCCAGGGATAGGGAACGAGCACCGAGGGAACCGCTGCCGCCTCCAGCTCGGAGACCGTGGTGCCTCCGGCTCGAGAGAGAACAAGATCACTGGCCCCATAAACCGCCCCCATCGAGGGCGCAAAATCATGGACCTTCGCCAAAACCCCGGAGGCCGCGTAGGACTCCCGACATTTTTCCTGATCCCTGACTCCGGTGACATGGATCACTTGAAGCGAAGAATTCAGGGAAGAAAGTCGGGGGGCCGCATCCATCATCGCTTGATTGATCGATCGTGCACCCTGGCTACCTCCGAGTACGGTCAGCGTCCGACGATTCGAGTCGAGTCCGAGTTGAGCGAGGGAAGCAAGCCGCTCTTTTCTTTCCGTGCACGGCCTCAGAGGATTTCCCAGAACCCGAACGTCAACCCTTGCAGAAAGAGGACTGACCAGAGGTAAACTTGCGTAAACCCGATCGCTAAAACGAGCCAACAACCGGGTGGCGCGTCCGGCGACCGCATTCTGCTCGAGCAGAACGACCGGAATTCGGCGCCGCACAAAAGACGCAAGCACGGGCCCAAGAGAAACCCCTCCCCCCAGCCCGATGACCAGCGCCGGCCGGTTGCGCCCACTGACCTCACGGAGAGATCGGAGGAAGGAAGTCGTGACCGAAACGGACGCTCCAAGAGCCCCCCACCGTGGGCGACGAAGGCCCAGGGACACGGACGGGAATTCCGTCGAGTCCAGGAACCGGCTCTCGATCTCTCGACCGCAGGTCAAAAAGAGAGGCTCCACGTGAGGGTCCATGGAAACGAGGGCCTCGGCGAGGGCGACTCCCGGAGCTAGATGCCCTCCGGTGCCCCCACCTGCAAAAATGACCTTTCGTCGCGAGACCGTCTCTGGAGTTGCGGCGATGCCTGGCTTCAAGGCTTGTTCGGCACTTGGATTTCTTGACCTTCGCGAAGGCTCTCGGGGCGGGAAAGAACGCCTCGATTCATGGCATAGATGGTCTGCCAGCTGTTCGAATCATTGAGAAACTTTTTGGCCAACCCGGAGAGAGTATCGCCCTTTCGAACCGTATAGCTCCTGGTTCCGACCGACTTCTTTTCTTTCCGTTTCTGGTTCTTGGATTGCCCCTTCTTCTCCGCAAGATCGCGCAACCTCGACTCGGGAGCAGTCTTCTTCGATGAAGGAATGTGGATCACTTTCCCGAGCTGAAGACGTTTGGCGCTGAGACCCGGGTTTGCATCGACGATTTCCCGATACCGATTTCCGTTGCCCAGATATTTCTTGGCAAGATCATAAAGGTTGTCACCGCTCTGAATCCGGTGCTCAAGGCTCCGGGTCGATGCCATTTGGATCGGATTCTTCCGGTTCGGAATCAGAGGAAGCTCCCGGGGCTGATCGTCCTCATCCGAGATCAAATACCAGGGCGCCGCACCCACGGTGAATGGTTCTCCTTTTCCTGGCTTCCCTTCGGAGTCCTCATTGTGGGATTTCGAGATCCGATTGGGCTCTTCCTGAGCCAGCACCTCTCCCCGATCCAGTGGCTCTTCCGACCCGGTTCCAAAGAGCGCAAGGGCAAGAATCACGGCCACAAGCCCCGTGATCACCAAAACCCCGACCTTTTCATACTGCGTCATCGACTCACTCCCCTCATGCGGGCGCAATCATGAACAATCTCTTTTCCTCGCGCTTCCGCCCGGCTAGCGCTTGGTCAGCTCGATCCCAGATGAACCGAAGAGATTGTAGGTTTCTAATCCTCTTCTTCGTACTCTTCTTCTACTTCGTATTCTTCCTCTTCCCACTCCTCTTCTTCGTCCTCCCATTCCTCATCGTCGTCAAGCTCCCCTTCTTCCAGGGTCGCCCCTTCTTCCAAAAGGACTCCTCCCGACGGATCGGACGCTCGCGCGATCGAAACCAGGATGCCCGCCCCGGCATAGAGAGTCAGAAGCAGAGATCCTCCCGCACTGATGAAGGGAAGAGAAATACCTTTGGTCGGAACCGATGCGGTAATCACGGCAATGTTGGTGGCGGCCTGAAGCCCCACCAGCAACGTGATCCCGATTGCCATGTAGAACCCGAGGGAGTCCCGGGCTGACAGCGCAATGCGGAGCCCAAGCGTCACAAGGAGAAGGAACAGGAAGATCACAGCCGTCGTTCCGACAAACCCCATCTCCTCTCCAAGGAGGGAGAAGATAAAATCGGAAGTTCGCTCCGGAAGAAAGTAAAGCTTCTCGCGCCCCGCTCCGAGCCCGACCCCGGTCCACCCTCCCGACCCCAGGGCAAGGAGAGATTGACGGAGCTGATAGGAGCCCATTGGATCCCGAAATCCACTGAATCGGGCTTGAATATGATCGAATCGGGTGAGCATGAAAACGAGGAAGAGGGGCAACGCCACCGCGACCATGGGAACCATGTGCCGCACTCGAATGCCGCCGATTACCGAAAGAGACAGGATGGATCCGGCAAGAAAAAGAGATGTCCCAAGATCCGGTTCAAGAGCAACGAGAAAACAAACCACCCCGATCACGACCAGGAGAGGGAGAGTTCCCCGCTTGAAATCCTCCAGGCGACCCCGGGCCATCGAAAGATACCGGGCAGTAAAAATCACCATCACCAGCTTTGCCAGCTCGGACGGCTGGAACGAAAGCGGGCCCAATCGAAACCACCGCCGCGCGCCCTTCACTTCGACTCCCAGTTGAGGAATGAGCACGAAAACCAACATGACGATGAGAATCAACAGGAGCCAACCGGACATGGCACCCAGCCAGCGGTAATCGACACGGGTGAACAGAAGAAGAACCCCCCCGGCGATGAGAGTCCACAGGATTTGTTTTTCGAAAAGCCCAAGGGACATCCCGGATCGCGGAGCCTCAAAAGCTGTCGCCGAATAGACCATGACCAACCCGATTGCGGTGAGGAGAACAACACTTCCCACATACAGGGTTGCCGCAGTTTCCGGAGACAACGGGCGCAGAAGCTTCATGCTTATCATCAACCGCTCACCCAATCTTCAACGTGGCAACGGAGAAAAGAGCAAGAATGGCTGCGAGGATCCAAAACCGAATCGTCACCTTTGATTCAGGCAACCCTCGAAACTGAAAATGATGATGCAAAGGAGCGCAGGCAAAAAAACGACGCCCTTTTGCTTTGAACCAAAACACCTGAAGAACCACCGAAATCAGCTCGACAACAAAAACTCCCCCCACGATCAAAAGCAGGAGTTCCTGACGAAGACAAATCGCCACCAATCCAAGGACACCTCCAAGAGGAAGGGATCCGGTGTCGCCCATGAAGACTTCGGCCGGAAAACAGTTGAACCAGAGGAATCCGAGGGAGGCTCCCACCAGTGCCGCACAAAAGACCGAAATCTCTCCAGCCCCCGGGATGAACAGGACACCGAGGTATTCACTGAAATCGCCCCGACTCGAAACATAGGCAAGGATGGAAAAAGCAAGACCCGCAAAAAGCGTGCATCCAATTGCAAGTCCATCCAGACCATCGGTCAGGTTGACGGCATTCGACCACCCCACCAGGACGAGAAGCGCCCAGAGCAGAAAAAAGAACGAAAGACCGACGGTCGCACCTCGTACAAACGGGAGATGGAGGCTCAAGAACGTGGTTCCGGCTTCCTCGGATCCCATGAAGGATGGTGCCCAGACGTACAATGCAATCACCGGAGGAAGCGCGATGGCAAACTGTGCCAGCAACTTTTGAAGTGTCGAGAGGCCTCCCTTGTCCTTTCGAACTTGCTTGACGTAGTCATCCACAAACCCCACGCAACCCAGCCCGAGGAACACAAAGAGGGCACACTGGATGAAGAGGTTATCCGGTCGGGCAAAGAGGGCGCAGCTGATCGTTACGGCCCCGAGGATCATCACACCACCCATCGTGGGGGTGTGTTCCTTGTCTTGATTGAGTTCGTTGACCCGGTCGGATGGGGATTTTCCGGCTCGCTCGGAAAGGTTGAAACGGGAGAGCAGGCGAATCACCGGACGGCCAAAGATGAGCGCCACGAAAAACGCGGTAAGAGCCGCCAACGCGGCCCGAAACGTGAGCAACCGAAAGAGGTCGAGCCAGGGCATGCCAAGCTCGTCCTGCAATTCATGCAGGAAGTACAGCACGGCCGCCCTCCGATTGTGGAGGAGATGATGATTGCATCTCCAGTCCATCCGCAACCCGGTCCAATCGCTCGGACCTGGACCCCTTGATGAGAACCACGTCACCCGGACGAAGGAGTGGCTTCAAAACGAGACACGCTTCCGCAGGATTCGCAACCTGACTGAGAGATCCCCGAGGAAACCCGCTCTTTCGAGCGCCGTTCAAGATGTTTGCCGCCGGAGCTCCGACCGCGACAATGTGGTCGACCCTCTCGGCAGCGAACCGCCCCACCGCTTCGTGCTGACGGATTTCATCGCTACCAAGCTCCCGCATGGCCCCCAGGACAGCAACCTTTCGTCCTTTGGACCCGAAGTTCTGAATCTCGTTCAAAGCGGTGCGAACCGAACGAGGGTTTGCGTTGTAGGCGTCGTTCACCACGGTGACGTCGGAGATCGATTGGACGTTGAACCGCATGGGAGGAGGAGTTGCCTTCTCGAGGGCTTTTGCTCCGTGCAAAGGAGAAATGCCAAGAGCCGAAGCCGCCGCGAGGGCCGCCAATGCATTCGAAACAT
Organism: Planctomycetota bacterium; assembly: GCA_029260825.1. Lineage (GTDB taxonomy): Bacteria > Planctomycetota > JACOTG01 > JACOTG01 > JAJDCM01 > JAJDCM01. The sequence continues at coordinate 9,399 of JAJDCM010000121.1, forward strand.
GGAATGCACCCGGGAACGGAATGCGAACCTCAAGAGTACCGTTGTAGATGAAAGTCGTTCCCTGGGCATCCGGTCGAATCCGTTCGGCCCGGTGGTCCACGAAACGTCTCTCACCGAAAGTCTGCACGTCTCCTTGGCACTGCTCGGCAACCCGAAGACACCAGTCATCATCCCCGTTCACAATCACGGTCCCTCCGGGGGAAACACTGGTGAGCAATGCTTGCTTTTCCCGAGCGACTCCTTGGACATCCCGCAGTCCCTCCAGATGGGCCGAGGCAATCTGGGTGAGGACGGCGACATCCGGTCGTACCATCGCAGTCAGGGACGCGATCTCCCCCGGTGCGTTGGTGCCAACCTCGACGATTCCATATTTCGCCCGTGAACCGAGCCGAACGAGGGTGAGGGGAACGCCAATATCATTGTTGTAGCTCAGGTGAGAGGCGACCGTTTCCCCTCGGGAGGAGCAACAGCACGCCAGAAGATCTTTCGTTGTCGTCTTTCCGTTCGACCCGGTGATGGCGGCGATCCGGGCGGACGTATGGAGTCTTCGATGAATGGCAAGATCCCGGAGCGCCTGATGTCCGTCCTCAACCTGGATCAACAGAGAGCGGGCGTCAAGCCCGAGGGCCCCCCGGTCTCCGTTCATCACCACCGCACCCCTCGCTCCTCGCACAAAGGCTTCGGAGACGAACTGATGCCCGTCGAAATGAGGCCCCTTGAGAGCGACAAAGAGCTCGCCCTGACGGACATTTCTGGAGTCAATCGATAGCCCCTCGAATGCAACCTGCCCCGCTGCCCCCTGAAGGACACCACGGGTTGCCTCGAGAATCTCGGAAAGCTTGAGTTTGTCCGTCACACCCGTCCCCCAACTGGAAGAGCAAACCGCTCCAGGAGAGCTGCGTCGGCCACCTTCCGGTCATCAAAGGCAAATTTCTTGGACCCGATCGTCTGATCGGTCTCATGGCCCTTTCCCGCAATCAGGACCAGATCCCCATCCCTCGCATCTGCAACGGCGGCTCGAATTGCTTCCTCACGATCCAAAATGACCGAGACTTTCGCCCGTGATTCGTGAGAAATACCGGCGAGAATCTCGTCCACGATGACCTGGGGCGATTCGGAGCGGGGATTATCACTTGTGACGTAAACAACGTCGGCAAGGTCCGCGGCCACCCGCCCCATCCGAGGTCGCTTTTCCCGATCTCGATCTCCACCACATCCCATCACCAGACGAACCCGAGCGGGATTCAAGGCCCGAACCGCCTGGAGTACGTTCATCAAGGCATCGTCGGTATGGGCATAATCCACGAGGATGGAGAAGGGTTCGGCCTCCCCAACAGGCTCGAGGCGACCCGGAATGACCGGAGCGTCGGAAAGACCGGCCCGAATCGTCTCCGGGTCGAATCCAAGGGCGCTCGCGACCGCTGCGGCGGCCAGGGCATTTTCAACATTGTGCCGGCCCAACAATCGAAGACTCAAATCCTCGAATCCGGTTTCCCCGGCAAGCGACATCCCGATCCGGGTTTCACCAGCGTTCATCCGGAGAATCTTCGCCTGGGTCGAATCCATCGGAGATCGGCTTGCCCGGGTCAAACCAAACCAGTGAACGTCAGCACGGGTCGAACTCGCCATGATGCTGGATGCCTCGCACCCCTCGTTCAGAACCGCCTTGGCCCCCGGCGAAAGCCGGCGAAAAAGCTGCTCCTTGGCTGCGATGTAATCATCCATGGTGCCGTGATAGTCGAGGTGCTCTCCGGTGAGATTGGTGAGAACACCCGCGGCAAACTGAACCCCGTCGATCCTGTTCTGCGCCAAGGCGTGGGAGGAGACCTCAAGAACCGCGGCCTCACCCCCTGCGGACCGGATCTCGGAGAGATGTCGGTTAAGCTGAACCACACCGGGAGTGGTTCCCTGCGATTCAACGCATCGGGAAATCAAATCGACTTCCACGGTTCCAAGAAGCCCGACCCGCTTCCCCGCCTGCTCGTAGATCCGGCGAAGAAGATAGGAAGTCGATGTTTTCCCGTTCGTTCCCGTGATTCCAATCACGGAAAGGCCATGGGAAGGGTCTCCGGTTACTGCTGAGGCCAACTCTCCCAGAGCCCGGGACGAACGCAGGACCTTGACCCACTGGATCGATCCCAGATCGACGTCCAAACCCGGATCTTTTTCGGAAACAACGATGGAGGCTCCCCGCTGAATCGCCTGGGGTATAAAAACATCTCCATCCCGACGAAGGCCGCTCACTGCCACGAAGAGGTCGTTGGGCATGACTTGACGAGAATCACATTCCACACCGGAAAGGGATGAATCCTGAGGAGAAGAAACCCAGAGAGCGTCGATTCGGGGGAGAACCGTAGAGAAACGGGGAGCGAATTCAGAAGAACCTTCCCGAAATTCGCCTGTCGTCTCTATCGACCGAATCGCGTCACCCATCGGCCCACTCCCGCTGGGGCCTCCTCGTCAGGCTCGCAGACATCCGTGACCGAACACGGGAATGGGATGGAGTCATCGAGACTGCGTGATCAAGAATCTTGTGATCAAAAGCCCAGGGGATCAAAATGCACCCAGAACTTGAACGCTGATCACTTCATGATCAACACAGATTGACAGTGAGCCCGGCTACCGACCGATCGAAACGAATTCGCAGGCTGCAAATTCAACCGGTCAACAAACAGACCCACCGCATGGACTCCCTCCCACTGCTGCCCAGACGATTCGCCCTCTCTTTGGTTCATCCCAAGATTCGTCATGGATGCTTCTCTCCAGGGATTGAGAGACATAGCATCTTGCTTGATCCGCCCTCTCTGTTGGTCCGGTTTCCGGTGCGATCCCCAATCGCTGAAACCGTTGGGTCCAGTATCCCGAAATCACGGATGATTTCAAGACGCGCACGAGCACATTCCAGGGTTTTCTTTACAGCCGGAGCCGCGACGGTGCCACCGTAGTAAGACCCTTTGGGTCCATATGCTACGACCAGCACCAACACTTCAGGATCTTCGGCCGGTGCAAATGCGACGAAGGAAGAGTTGTGCCCGTCCCGGCGACCGTCGACCCAGCGCTGAGCGGTGCCGCTCTTACCGGCAACCGAAAAGCCGGAAACCTGGGCATTTTTACCGGTCCCATCGACGACAACGCTCCGCAGGATACTGGTCAATGTTCTGGCCGTCTCATACTTCATGATGCGTTTCCCTTCGGGGCGATTTGCACCTTCGAGACCGGCATACACGACATCGGAAAGGTCGGAGCCCGCCGGCGGCAACACCTCTTGAACAATATGAGGCGGCATCATCCATCCTCCGTTTGCAATGCCGCAATACAGCGAGGCAAGCTTCATCGGAGTGAACGCGATCTCATACCCGAACGAGACGGAAACCAGGGTGTAATTCGGGGTCCATTTCTTCCTCGGGGTCAAAAGAACCCGAGCCTCACCGGGAAGGTCCACCCGGGATCGATCCCCGATGGTCATTTTCCGGAACTCATCAAACATCTGAGCACAACCAACCTTGAGACCGATATGGGCCATTCCGATGTTGCTCGATTTCACGACCACATTCGGAACGGTGAGTCTCCCATGGGCATGAACATCGGTAACCACCCGGGAACCAAACCGATATTTGCCCGAAGAACCGCAGTCAATGGTATCGGAAAGCCCGACAAAGCCCCCCTCCAGTGCTGCCTTCAAGACAAACGGCTTGATCGTGGAGCCCGGCTCATAGGGGTCGGTGACCGCCCGGTTCCGCCGCTGGGAAGGCTTTGCCTTTCCCGGGGCGAGAAGATCAAACGTAGGGCGATTCGAAAGCGCAAGGATTGCTCCGGTCTTGGGCGCCATCACGATCCCGACCGCCGCATCCGGCCGATACTGCTTCACCAGGTCATTCAAGGCCTCCTCGAGACCATTCTGAATGGCCGGATCCAAGGTCAGCACAAGGTCACACCCGTTCTTGGGGCCCAAATCAGAGGAATTCGCCGAATTAATCCGATTGGCCTTGCCGTCTCTCTGGAAGGAGACGCGCCCCACCTTTCCCGCCAGAATCTCGTCGTATTCGAGCTCGATCCCACCCAGCCCCTGGTTGTCGTCCCCGACGAATCCGATGGCATGAGCGGCAAGAGATCCATGGGGATTGACCCGCCACTCGTCCTTTTCGAACCTCAAACCTTTGATCTTGTTCTGATCAATCCAATCCTGGATCCGATCGACACTTTCCAGCGGAAAAACCTTGGTCTTGAGGGTAACGCATCGATAGTCGAGAGAGAGACGCTGAAGCAAGACCGATGAGGGGACCCCGAGCATGCCCGAAAGCTGCTGAGCGAGGAGGCGATGGTCGGAGGAGTCACCGATCAGGTGAGGGTGAGCCATGAGGCGGGGTGCGGAAACAGAAAACGCGAGCATCTCCCCACTCGAGTCGAGGATCCGACCCCGACTCCCCACCAGCTCCTCCACCCGGCTGAACTGATCCCGAGCCTTTGCGACCAGATCATCGTGGTCCGTGATTTGAATGTGAAAAAGGCGGGCAATCAGCAGGACAAAGATCCCGCAGAACATCAGGTAGGCAAAAACGGCAAGAGATCGGCTGCGCAGACTGACGCCATTCAGGATTTCCGTGGAGTGACTCATCGCTCTTCCTCGAGGGCAACATCTCGCCGAACCGGCGAGATTCAAACCGCGCAAGCATCAACACGGAGAAAGAACGGGCGAACCTGGTGCCATCGAGATACCGGACCCGGGGTAGCCGCCGAACGAAGGCTCGGAACAGGCAATTCCAAGGACCATTTATTAAGGTAGCAGCGAAGAAAGAAGGCAATGAATGGAAGGTTACCCTCGTTAAGTCTCAGCCGGCGCTAAGCAAAGCGATGAAAAACACAGGCTTGAACAGCTTCGTCGTCTACCCCGTAAATCCGGTGGTTTTCTCGATCATCCATGGCGCTTGATGGGCCCCGACGACTCGGGTCACATCGCGTCTAAAACTAGGTAAGTCCCAAAGCTAACTCCACAAACGAAGAGGGAGACCCAGAAGAGGCCCCAGAAGAGTCGGCTCCATCGGCCCTCGAAGGCCCCCAGAGACTTCTCTGCCAGGGGAGATCGATCTGAGGTCGATACAAAACTCAAGACTCTCCTCCCTTCGATTCAACAATTTCAAAATCATCCGCCCCCGGTCGGGGTTCGATGTCTCCTGATCCAACCGGGTCGCCTCGGCGCCTTGACGGCAAGAGGCCGTTGTCGTCCATCCCACAGCTGTTGCTGCTCGGGGCGACCTGCCTCGAATCGGCTCAACAAATCCTCTTCCATCGGGCCCGCTCGCTCGATCCGAACATCCCCATCTTCAGGACGACTCAACTTCAACGCCTGAGCACAGGCGAGGATCCGCCGGGGGGACCGAAGAGCCTCAACCTCCAAGGCGTAGCTCTTCACTTCCTCCCGAAGCTCCTCGATGCGCCGATCAAGCGCGTGGAGGCGATATCCAATCCTGACCGCTTCTGACTGCTTCTTCACCGTCGTGATTCCGACGACGAAAAGGGCAAAACCCACAAAAAAGAGCAGAATGGCTTTCATTGGTTCCCCTTGATCGCAGCCCGCATTCGCGCGCTCCTCGCCCGGGGATTTCGTTCCGTCTCTTCAAACGTCGGCCGCAGTGGCTTCTTGGTGAGTAGCTCCCAGCCCCCCACCCGATAACGCTCGCGGAAGAATCGCTTCACGCGACCATCCTCCAGCGAGTGAAAACTGATCACAACCATGCGCCCGCCCTCTTTGAGCCAGCTTTGGGATTTCTCGAGAACTCGATCAATCCGCCCCAGCTCATCGTTCACCGCAATTCTCAGCGCCTGAAAAACCCGTGTCGCCGGATGAATCCGCTGCCGCCCGCGAGGCACGACTCGAGCCACCAAATCGGCGAGCTCACCCGTTCGTGCCAGGCGCTTCACTTTGCGGTGACGAATAATCTCTTTCGCTACACGCCGAGCAAAACGCTCCTGGCCATACTCCTGAAAGATGCGGACCAGCGATTCCTCCGGTTCTCGTCGCAGAAAATCTGCCGCCGAAGATCCCCGGGTCGGATCCATCCTCATATCGAGGGGACCGTCCTTTGAAAAGCTGAATCCCCGCCTCGGCTCATCCAGCTGAACCGAAGAGACCCCCAGGTCAAGCAGGAGGCCATCCAAACAGGGTCGATCCCAGCCAAAGACCTTATCCGCCCGATCAAAGAACCCGGGCCGGAGCTCCGTAGACTCCTGAAACGGAGCCAAAACCCGAGAAGCTCGCTCGAGCATCTCTTGATCCGCATCCAGGCCATACAACAACCCATCCGGCTGAATACGGGTCAGGATCGCCCGGGAATGGCCACCCATTCCCAGGGTAAGATCCGCGACGTGATCTCCAGGCCGGGGGTTGAGAGCCGCGAGCACATCCTCCATGAGGACCGGCTCATGACCTTCATACTCCATGGGCCCAGTGGCTCACCGACCCGATCCCAACCGCCCTCTCTTCACTCGGATCGATGAAATATAAAGATATATCCATGCGGCGCGACCAGCTCAGGACACCCGCCCCAGGCGGCGTCAGTCTTGCGCTTACCGTCACCTTCCCTCCCGTGGAGAACTCCCGAACAGGTCGGCCGCATTTCGTTCGAATCCAAAGCGAGCGCCCTCACGACGCTCCTTCCAAACCGATCGATCCCAGATCTCGACGCGGCGGAGGACACCGACAAACGTGACCTCCTTCCTGATTCCCGCATACTCTCGAAGCCTTTCCGGTATCAGAATTCGACCCATCGAGTCGAGCTCGGCGTTTTCCGCCATTCCGAAGAAGAACCTCTCGAAATCTTTGTATGCTGGATCAGCGAACGTACTGGGATCAAACTTGTCGACCAGCAGTTGGAACTGCTCGTCGTCAAACAACACTAGACAGGGATCCGGACCTGGCATGACCATGAAGCCCGACCGAACCGACTTCTTCTCCAAAACATCACGGAACTTCGAAGGCACCGTGACTCGATGCTTTGGGTCCAAAGAATGCTCGTACGCACCACAGTACATGTTTCCTGTCCGAGGTCCTGCTCGACCTCTCCCCAGTTACCACTCTCTGCCACTTCCTCCCACCTGGACACACAGCTTACCACCATCACTTCGGCGGTCAAGAACCCAATCCGAGGGGGTTGGTCTATGCCCCCATACCCAAAGTTAATGAACGCAACATGTTGCGTCCAAAGCCTTCGACCCCGTCGCATGTTGTAGGTACCACCGGTACAAATCATCGCAAAAAGTTGTGCAAAACCACCCGAGACAACGACCCTTCCCACCCAACCCAAACACAGCTCATTCACCTGCCACTTCCTCCCACCGCCCCGCTCCGATCCGGGAGATCGGGACCGAGCCCGAAAGATCCGGTCCAAAGCGGAAGAATCCCCCGAAAGATGGCCGGAATTGGCATCCCCGAGATATTGGCCTAAATCATTGACACTTAAGTCTTTCTTTAATGTTGACGATTTTGTATCTTGTTAGTTGACTGTCGTGTCAACTTATGTAGAATTCCTGCCAAATCCAGAGGTCAATCCACATTCAAAGGGGATCTTCCAGATCCATGAAAGTTTCACCCATCGAGGAATACGGCTTGAGATGTCTTCTCAGCCTCTCCCGCAATCGCGAGGGAGCCTGGAGCATCGAAGCGATCGCCCAGCGCGAGGGACTCAGCAAGGCCTATGTGGCCAAGATCATCATGTTGCTGAGGAAGTCCGGGCTGGTGCAAAGTGCTCGAGGGCGATTCGGCGGTGTCTCTCTCACCAGGAGCCCGGGTGAGATCACCGTGGCACAAGCACTTCAGGCTCTGAATGGTCCGCTCTATCGGGCAACTGCCTGCGATGACTTTGCGCAGGGAGACCTCTGTGAGAAGTCCTATTGCTCCATTCGGGGCATGTGGCAAGAAATCGCCTTATCCGTCAACAATGTCCTGGAGAACAAGACCCTGGAGGACCTCCTGCATTGCGAGAGCAACCATGTTGAGGGAAACCAGCCACCCTGCTTCGCGGAGGCACAAAAGGCGGCCAGAGAGCCCTCCATGGGGCTGGATGGCGTCAGTCGAATCACAGCAGAAACGGATGCAATCCAGACGGATGCAACCCAAACGGAATAAAACCGCATCGAGCCGCGGCCCGTCCTCGGCTCCCGACCAGCTTTTCAGGGAGCAACCCATGCCACCCACAGAAGAATCGATCGAACAACTAGCGAACAAAGAATATAAGTGGGGCTTCGTCACCGACATCGAACAGGAGACGTTTCCCAAGGGACTCAGCGAAGAGGTCGTTCGAAAGATCTCGGCCAAGAAAAACGAGCCCGAATGGATGCTGGAATGGCGTCTCAAAGCCTACAAACACTGGCTCACCCTGGACGAACCGACCTGGGCATACGTCAAGTTCGATCCGATCGACTATCAGGATATGATCTATTACGCGGCGCCCAAGGAAGCACCACAGCTCGACAGCCTTGATGAGGTCGATCCGAAGCTGCTTGAGACCTACAACAAGCTCGGAATCTCCCTTGATGAGCAAAAGCGTCTCTCGGGTGTCGCCGTCGATGCGGTCTTTGACAGCGTCTCGGTGGCCACTACCTTTAAAGCAACTCTGGCCGAGAAGGGCATCATTTTCTGCTCGATCTCCGACGCCATGCAGGAACACCCGGAACTCGTCCAGAAGTACATCGGGTCCGTGGTTCCGATCAGCGACAATTACTTCGCGACCTTGAATTCAGCCGTTTTCAGCGACGGTTCCTTTGTTCATATTCCCAAGGGCGTCCGATGCCCCATGGAACTGTCGACCTACTTTCGCATCAATGCGGAGAACACAGGCCAGTTCGAGCGTACACTCATCATCGCCGAAGAAGGCTCTCACGTGAGTTATCTCGAAGGCTGTACGGCTCCGATGCGAGACGAAAATCAGCTCCACGCGGCCGTGGTCGAATTGGTCGCTCATGACGACGCCCAGATCAAGTACTCCACGGTCCAAAACTGGTACCCCGGAGACGAAAACGGCAAGGGCGGAATCTACAACTTCGTGACCAAACGAGGTCTCTGCAAGGGCAAGAACTCGAAGATCTCCTGGACCCAGGTGGAAACCGGCTCAGCCATCACCTGGAAGTATCCAAGCTGTGTCCTTCAAGGAGACAACTCGGTCGGAGAATTCTATTCCGTCGCCCTGACCAACAACTACCAGCAGGCCGACACCGGCACCAAGATGATTCACATCGGGAAGAACACCAAGAGCACCATCATCTCCAAGGGCATTTCTGCCGGCCGCGGTCAGAACATCTACCGTGGACAGGTCAAGATCCTCAAGGGGGCCGAGAACGCTCGCAACTTCTCTCAATGCGATTCCATGCTGATCGGCGATCGATGCGGAGCTCACACCTTCCCGTATATTGATGTACAGAATCCATCGGCGCGCATGGAGCATGAGGCCACAACCTCGAAAATTGGCGAAGATCAGATCTTCTATTGCAATCAACGCGGTATCGACACCGAAGATGCCGTCAGCATGATCGTCAACGGATTCTGCAAGGCAGTGTTCAAAGAGCTTCCCATGGAATTTGCCGTGGAAGCCCAGAAGCTTCTAGGAATCAGCCTGGAAGGTAGCGTCGGATAACCACCCTTTCGATCCTGACGATCGAAGGGTCCTTTGAATCAGACAAACAAACGGAATCAATCACTTGCTCCCGAAGCCGGGCTTCATGTCATGGCTCACCGGAGCACCGCATTCGTAAAGGGAAAGAAAGTCATGCTTGAGATCAAGAATCTTCACGCCTCCGCCGACGGCAGCTCGATCTTGAATGGGATCGATCTAAACGTGAAACCCGGGGAAGTCCACGCAATCATGGGTCCGAACGGATCCGGAAAAAGCACCCTGGCTCAGGTGATCGCTGGCCGCGAAGATTACGAGGTTACTGAAGGTAGCGTCACGTACAACGGAAAAGACCTCCTTGAACTATCCCCGGAGGAGCGAGCTTGTGAGGGAGTCTTCCTTGCCTTCCAGTATCCGGTCGAGATTCCTGGAGTCGGAAACACCTATTTCCTGAAGGCTGCGCTCAACGCAGGAAGAAAATACAGAGGCGAAAAGGAGCTCGACGCAATGGAGTTCCTTGCCCTGGTCCGAGAGAAGATGAAGGTCCTTCAAATTGACGAAGGCCTCCTGAAGCGCCCGGTCAATGAAGGCTTTTCCGGCGGAGAAAAGAAGCGAAACGAAATCTTCCAGATGGCCGTTCTCAATCCGAAGCTCGCCGTCCTCGACGAAACGGATTCGGGCCTTGATATCGACGCTCTGAAGGCCGTTTCCGAGGGAGTCAATGCGCTTCGCAGCCAAGATCGAGCGATTGTGCTTGTCACACACTATCAACGTCTCCTCAACTACATCGTGCCGGACTTCGTCCACGTGCTTTCCAAGGGACGCATCATCCGCTCCGGCGGTAAAGAGCTGGCCCTGGAGCTAGAGGAAAAGGGCTACTCGTGGATTCAGGAAGCAGTTAGCTCCTAGGTCACCTCGATCAACGAGGCGATTCAGAAGTAGGGCATTTCATTGAGGAACAGTTGACGATGATTGAAGTCACGGAAAAGACAAACCCATACGTAGCTTGCTTTGAGAAGTCAAAAGACTCTCTTCCCGGGAACGAGCTTCCCTGGCTCGCAAGCGAACGACAAAAGGCCATGGATCGATTCGCCCATCTGGGCTTCCCCACGACCAAGCATGAAGACTGGCGCTTTACCAACATCAAGCCGGTCGCGAGCACAAGCTTCACCGAATCCCAGCCCCAGGAGGGGGCGTTTGCCAGCGACCCGACCATCGGCATTCCGTTGATCGACACCGAGCATGCTCGGGTCGTCCTGGTGAACGGCTTTTTTCGAGCGGATCTTTCCAAGCTCGAGAATCTTCCGGATGGGATCACGGTAAAAAGCCTGAAAGACGCCCTCAAGGAAGATGCGAACCTCCTTGAAGCTCATCTGACGAAATATGCTCGCTATGCGGACCATGCCTTCGTGGCCCTTAACACGGCCCTCTTCCAAGACGGGGTTTTCGTTCACGTCAAGAGAGGAAAGGTGATTGAGACTCCCCTTCTCATCTTCAACGTGACGACGGAGAGTGCGGGTCAAATCGCCTGTCACCCCCGCTGCCTGATCATCGCTGAGGAAGCAAGTCAGGCAACCGTGATGGAAGCCTATACCGGTTCAGAGGGATCGGTCTATCTGAATAACCCGGTGACCGAGATCTATCTTGCCCAGAATGCGGTGGTCGACCACTACAAGCTACAGCAAGAAAGCGAAAAGGCGTTCCATATCGCAACCCTCCAGGTTCACCAGGAGCGGACAAGCAACTTCGCCAATCAGAATATCGTCTATGGTGGTGCGATCGCCCGAAACGACATCAGCGCCACCCTCGCAGGCGAGGGCATTGTGAGTACGGTCAATGGCCTGACGGTTGGGGGAGGAACTCAAATCCTCGACAACCACACGTTCATCGACCATGCCATGCCTCACTGCAACAGTTATGAAGTCTACAAGACCGTCCTCGACGAAAAAGCAAAGGGTGTCTTCAACGGCCGCATCATGGTGGCACAGGATGCCCAGAAGACAGACGCCAAGCAGACCAACCAAAATCTTCTTCTCTCCGGAGAGGCCACCATCAACACGAAGCCTCAGCTCGAGATCTTCGCCGATGATGTGCGATGTACCCACGGAGCAACGATCGGCCAGCTCGATTCAGAGGCCATTTTCTACCTCCGAACCCGAGGCATCAACGAAGATGCCGCCAAGAGCATCTTGACCTATGCGTTTGCCGGTTACGTTCTTGAACGAATCAAAATCGAGACTCTCCGTGAACATGTGGAGAGCGTCCTTTGTGACAGGTTGCCCATGGGTGACCTGGTTCGAGGAGCTTTATGAGCACTGGATCTCCGGATAGCTTGCTTCCTGACGGGGAAACCCTCGAGGAACTCAGCAACTCACCCCGTGCGACGTTCGACGTCGAAAAAATCAGGGCTGAGTTTCCGGTTCTGGATCAACGGGTCAACGGTCACCCCCTCATCTACCTCGATAACGCGGCAACGACGCAAAAGCCCCGGTCGGTCATCGAAGCCATCGGGTCCTACTACTCAAACAACAACGCAAACGTCCATCGGGGAGTTCATGAGCTCAGCCAGCGGGCAACCGTGGATTTTGAGCAATCCCGGGAAAAGGTGCGCAACCTCATCGGTGCCAGCAGCATCGAGGAGATCATCTTCGTCCGTGGAGCGACCGAGGGGATCAACCTTGTAGCTCAGACCTTTGGCCGAACCCGGGTGAGAGCGGGCGACGAAATACTCATTACAACGATGGAACACCATTCCAACATCGTTCCCTGGCAGATGCTCTGCGAACAGGTCGGTGCCAAGCTCAAGGTGGTTCCCATCAATGATCGTGGCGAGATCTCTCTTGATGAGTACGAAAGTCTTCTTGGCGAAAAGACACGACTCGTCGCTGCCGCTCATCTTTCAAACGCCCTTGGCACGATCAACCCGGTTCACGAAATGGTGCGCCTCGCCCACGAGAAAGACATCCCCGTTCTTCTCGATAGTGCTCAGGGGACATCCCACCTCGAGGTGGACGTCAAGGACATCGACTGCGATTTCCTGGTTCTATCCGGCCACAAAATGTACGGACCGACCGGAATCGGCGCCCTGTACGGAAAGAAGGAACATCTTTCCGCCATGCCTCCGTACCAGGGGGGGGGCGACATGATTCTGTCCGTCACCTTCGAGAAAACGACGTACAACGAACTGCCTCACAAGTTCGAGGCAGGAACCCCCAACATCGCCGGCGCCATCGGCTTGGGGGCCGCGATCGACTTCCTGGAGTCCTGCGGCGTGAAGGCACTGATGGAGCACGAGCACGAAGTCCTCGTCTATGGAGAAGAGGCGCTCCGCAACCTCCCCGAGGTTCGGCTCATCGGCGAAGCGAAAGAAAAGTCGAGCGTTCTCTCCTTTGTTGTCGCCGGCGTGCATCCACACGACCTGGGAACAATCCTCGACCATCAAGGTATCGCCATCCGAACCGGCCACCACTGTGCCCAGCCAACGATGGAACGTTTTCAGGTTCCTGCAACCGCAAGAGCGTCCATTGCCTGTTTCAATACAAAACAAGATATCGATGCTCTCATTCGAGGCATCAAATCAGCAATCGAGGTGTTCACCTGATGGATCTTCGAGAGCTATACCAGGACCTGATCCTCGATCACAGTCGCAAACCCCGGAACTTCCGGACCCTCCCGTCGGCTCGGTGCGCCGAGGGCTACAATCCGCTGTGCGGGGATCGAATCAAAGTTTTCGTCAATATCGAAGGCAACATGGTCAAAGACGTCTGCTTCCAGGGTGCTGGCTGTGCGATTTGCACGGCGTCCGCATCGCTGATGACGGATGCCATCCGGGACAAAACAGAAGAGCAAGCTCACGAAATTTTTGAGAGCTTTCACCGCCTGGTTACGAGTGAAGAGCCTCCCAAGGCGGAAGGTATCGATCTAGGAAAGCTATCCGTTTTTGCGGGAGTTCGGGAGTATCCTATCCGGATAAAATGCGCCACTTTAGCCTGGCACACTCTTCGGGCCGCCCTCGACAAAGAGACCGAGGCAATCACGACCGAATCGACGGACTAGGCCGGTTTCCAGAACCGGAAATCCAGCATCAGTGCGAAAGAGAGATCCGATGACAGAAGATCAAAACTCAACCACATCCCAATCTGCTAGCAACGAGTCGACCGAGCCGAAGACCGGGGACGAAACAGCGTCAACGGAAGAGACCGTGACGAACTATGTCACCGACATCGATGGCGTCGTGATCGCGCCCGGTAGCGACGAAGGTGCCCCCGGCCTTCGACGAAAGGTAATCGATGCCCTGCGGACCTGCTTCGATCCGGAAATCCCGGTCAACATCTACGACCTGGGAATGATTTACCGGATCGACATCAAGCCGGACAATCACGTCGAATTCGTGATGACCCTGACCTCACCAGCTTGCCCGGTGGCCGGTTCATTGCCTCCCGACGCGGAACGTAAGGTCGCCGCAGCGGAGGGAGTGACCTCTGCAAAGCACGAGCTGGTGTGGGAGCCGGCGTGGAACCCCGATCTGATGCACGAATGCGCCAAGCTTGAGCTCGGGTGGTATGAAGACATGTAGACGCTGATCGCCGCCCCCCGTCCGTCGCGGGTCGGCCAGCCCGTCATTCAATCCTTGGTCCAGAGATCATCATCTTTGATCCCGGGATCGACCTCTTCGCCATCACGCAAGTAGCCCAACGCTTTCAGTCTGTCCTGTTCCGAAGCACTGAGGGATGTCGCGCCTCTTTGTAGCTGAGGCGCCCGAGACAGCCACTCGCGAAACTTCTCGACCCGAGGCCCCCAGAGAAGATCCTGATCCGGGTTGACCCCGTAGAGGTTCTTCTTTTCGTTTGAATCTTCTGACGTGCGAAACAGGGCGTGTTTCTCGTAGGACGTATAGAACTTGACCAGCCCCGGCCTGTTCTTGATCACAAGATTGCGACGATACTTCTCGATACCTCGAGTGTGCACGTACTTCATGTCCCCCTGATGCACAGCGGTCCGCACAAAATTGGTGAGATCCTCGCTGAAGATCTGGCGCTCGGCCAGCACGGCTTCCAGCTCCCCGGGCTGTGGGTTGGCTAGAAGAGGCCGAAGAGATTGACCGTGCATGTCTTTCCGAGCCTCATCCGGAACTCCTGCAATTTCTAGAATCGTTGGCGCAACATCGATCAAACCGACCCGGTGCACCCATCGTCTACCCGGAATGCGCAAGTCCGCCGGCACCGTCCACCCGGTGATCAAGAGTGGTACCTGGGTCACTGATCGATGCAGCGTGTGGCCATGCACCCCCACCGCGTTATGGTCTCCCAGGTCTTCGCCATGATCAGAAGTGATCACGACCAACGTGTCGTTTTGCCGCCCTCTTGTGGTCAAAAAGTAGAAGAAGTCCTCGAGGACCGCATCGACGTAAGCAATCTCCGCATCGTACAGCGCAATGACATACTCAAGATCCTCGGGAGTCAGGCTCTCCTCCGCGTTCTCATCGATGATCTTGCGAGCCAGCTCATCGTCAAAAACTCGATCTCGAAGATAGCCCTCATAGTTCGGATCGACAAAACGCTTCTTATACTTCTCAGGGGGTGCATAGGGCGTGTGAATCTCGTAGGTCTGAAGGAACATGAAAAATCGTTTATCGTCGTTTTCCGTGATCCAATCCTTGGCCCGAGAGAAGGTCCCTTCGACATCGCCTCCCTTGTGCGCCGGCTGTTTTTCGCCGTTGTGGTAGAGATCAAAACCGAGATCAAAGCCATACGGAGACTCTACAAATCCCCCCTCGACGAAGGCCGCCGTTTGGTAGCCCTGTCCGCGCACGTGATGGGCGATCGTCGCCTTGTCGTCCACCAGACGATGAGCGGCCTTGAAGACACGGTGGTTTGAAGGGTAACGGCCAGTCATCAGGGACATGGTTGAAGCCAACGTTTCCGGCGCCTGAGAAACAACGTCCTCAAAGACGGAACCGGTCGCGCCCAGACGATCAAGGAACGGGCTGGTATCTTTGCTGTACCCATACATCCCGAGATGATCGGCTCGAAGAGTATCAAGAGAGATCAGGATGATATTCGGCCCTGCCGGATCCGGCCCTCGAAGCTCCAGCACGGGACCGATCAACGCAACTTCGGAGCCACCCGGGGGGGATTCAGCAAACGGCTCGAACACGAACCGCAAGTCCAAACTTCTTCCGGAAAGCGAGTCTGCGACTTCAACCTCAAAAGGATGAAGCTTCTCCCCCGGCTCCTGTTTCACCGAATCGGACAAAAGAACGACGGTCTCGTCTTCAGACGTACCTTCCACCCTGAACGAGAAGCCCTCGCCGCGAGGACAAGAAAGCTCGAACAGAAGCCGGGTTCGGGTTGGATTCAACTCGAGGCCACGGGCCAGGACCGAACCGGGAGCCTGCAGAAGAACCCCATCCCTCGTAGTTCTTCCCACCTTGATCCTGCGTCTCCGGGGAACCGACCCGATATTCAAGAGCTGGATACGATCAATCTCGGATCGGATTCCTGCAAAGCGCATCGGAGTCACCGACAAACTGAGCAAGGTGCCGCTCCACTCGGGGTGCTCCCCCACGGGAATGAGAATATTGCACCATTGGCCGAAAACCACGTTCTCGAGGGGCATTTGCGCTTCGACGGGAGGCATTCCCGGCTGATCCGCCTTCCGGGTCCATTGAACGCCGGGTCTCCCTTCCCCCTGTTCAATCTTGATGAGAACCCTGACGTGAGTGACCTTCGAAGCCTCCATCTCAAGTGGCACGGTAAGAACCGTCGGGTCTTGATAGCCGGGGCCCTGGTTTTGTACCTGGAGGATTCCCTTTTCACGGTGAAGCGTGGTGTCGCCGCGGGAAACAGACCACCCCTCCAATCCCTCGTCAAATTCGTATTCGATCACGGTCGTTTGCGCCGGGCCCGGCGACGAACTCGCCTGAAGATCATGAAGATCCAGGTGATCGAGCACAGAAACCCGAGACGGCCGACTCAAGGGATGAGCAGGTGCCCAGACAAGGAAAGCAAAGCCCACCAAGCCAAACGAAAAAACGGCAACCAGTAAGACAGCCAGAGAGCCCTTGGACCCTACCTTCGCTCGCGACACCTGATCCCCCTCATGCCCCTTGCTCAGGAAGAGGCTGGCTCAAAAGATTAAGAAGCTCTTCGTTCAGCTCTTCGATTTTTTCGTCGCCCAATCCGGCAGGAACCGGGACTTGAAACACAGAAAGAGCCTTGATATCGACAAGTTCAAGTTCTGGCAGAGTTTCATGCGCACCCAGATCGAGAGCCTCAATCTCAGCCTCGACTTCCGCCTCCGGCGGTTCGGGCTTCTCTTCTTTTTCGCCTGCCGGTGCTGGCGCCTCTTCCATGACTGGCTCCTCAACCGGAGCCGGCTCCTCAGCCTGGGATGGATCCGGATCTACCTGGTCGGGCTCGGGCGCGGTGACGGGAGCCTCGGGAAAGAAGCTCAGATCGACTTTCGATCCGGAGTCGGATTCCTGTTCAAGCGTTCCCTCCTCCAAGGCTTTGGCCCGCTCATCGGCAACCCGCTTCAGCAGGGCATCATCCGCAAAACGAAGCTTCTTTTTTCGGAGCAGAATCAGAGCCAGGACATAGGCCATTTCCTGGTGGCGAGGCACGGAGGACCGATTCAACCTCCCAAAAAAGTCCCGCACTCGTTGCAGGTCAAGACGAGGCACGAGGTTCTTCTCAGGACGGGGAACCCGGGTTTTCCAGTGGGAATACGAGATCTTGCTGTTTTCCTCTGTCCAGCAAGAAGAACAGTAGTCCCTGCGCTGAAAGCACTGCTCACCGTCCTCGATCGTCGAGAAGTAGACCTCCTCCACCACGAAAACCCGGGCACATCCAGCACAACCCTGAGCCACTCTTTCTATTCGATATTCATCCACGATCAAGGACGCCCCTCCCACCAGGACAACCATCGCTTGGCATTCTTTCCATATCCACGTCCGGTAAGATCCTCCAAAGCGTCGCAAAGATCGTTGATCTCCGCGTGCAAACTCACCAGGAGATCTTCAAAATCGGTCACACCCTCTGAATTTCCGCCGGCGGCCGGAATCTGAGTCAGCTCCCTTTCGGCCCGACGAAGGGCCTTGATCAGGTCTTCAACGAAAAGATCGGAGCCGATCCCGCCAAGAACTCGCGCCGCCCGACGTCGAACAAAGGCGTCCGGATCGTCTCGAAGCATGCGGGCGAGCGAGGGTCCGGCTTCTGCCCCCATGGTAGCAATCAAAGCTCCCGGGATTTCGGCCCGAACCCTCCAGACTTTTTCCGCCTTGGCTCTTTTTTCAAGGAGCGGGGCGGCCGAGGGATGACCGATCTTACGCAATGTGACGATCACGATCCGGCGTACCTCTGGATCGGAGTGATCGATCTTCTTCGAAAGGGGCGTAACCGCCCTGGCTCCGGCATGGACCAGAACTTCCGAGAATTGTTTGCGCACAATATCCTGAGCCGGGATCAGTCCTTCCGCGAGGAAAGGAATGCTCGCGGGAAAGAGCTCGACAAGTTCAGTTCTTGCCCTGTCATGGCGCAAGAGGTCGTTTTCGTCGAAGGATTCGACGTAGTCGACCATCACACTCTGGATGAGGACCGCCGCGCTCTTTTCGCCTTCGGCGAGCCATTTCTCCCGATATTCGGGCCAGTCAGCCTCGCTCAGATGGTAGTGCTGCCAGTACTCATCAAACCTCGCTCGGTCTTCCGGAGTGAAGGAACTCCCCCGTCCAGTGGACTGACAAGACGAGAGGAGAAGAACCAGCGTACAAGCTGCAAGCATTGCTTTTAGCATCTTCGATCCCGGCAACAAGTTCACATGCGATCGTAACTTACCCTCATAGGAGCGAACACTATACCAAGTGTCACGAGCCCTCGCACCCGCAAAGCGTGGTATGAGGAGGAGCTCGACCAGGCGCAGCATGATCCAAGAAGTGGGCGCGCGCCGCTCCCCCATTCCCCCGACGACTCCCCCCTCAATCTCCCCTTGGTTGACAGCGACCGGACGCTCCTGATACGGTTGCTCCCAAGGCATTCCGGGACTAAAAAGGGCGGCGACACAGGGAGGGAATCATGGGCGCTGGTAACAACGAATTCGTCCATCTACACGTTCATTCCGACTACAGCCTTCTCGACGGAGCTTGCAAGATCAACGCTCTTGTTGACCGAGCCAAGCAATTCAAGATGCCAGCGGTCGCCCTTACCGATCACGGCAATCTTTTCGGCAGTGTGGACTTCTATCAAAAAGCAACCGCAGCCGGCGTCAAGCCCATCATCGGATACGAAGCCTACGTCGCTCCATCGAGTCGAAAAAACAAGAAGACCGTTGATGGCGTTACCAACTATCACCTGACCCTGCACGCGATCAATAACCAAGGTTATCGAAACCTGGTCAAGCTCGCCACCACTGCCTACCTCGATGGCTTTTATTACCGCCCTCGCATCGACAAGGAGGTCCTCGCCGAACATTCCGAAGGGCTCGTTTGTCTCTCCGGCTGCCTTTCCAGCGAAGTATGCCGGAATCTACGCACCGGAAACTTCAAGCGCGCTCTTGAGGTCACACAGGAATGGAGTGACATGTTCGGGAAAGACCGGTTCTTTCTCGAGTTCATGAACAACAATCTCCCGGATCAGAAAGTGGCGTGTGAGGGCCTCCTGCAAATCCACCGGGAAACCGGAATTCCCATGGTCGCCACCAACGACGTTCATTACCTGGAGCGAGCCGATGCACTGGCCCAGGAGGTTCTGCTTTGCATTAACACCGGGAAGACATTCGAGTCGGAGAACCGTCTACGGATGGATACCGATGAGTTCTTCTTCAAATCGCCGGACGAAATGGCCGCCCGATTCGGGGACCTACCCAACGCACTTTCGAACACGCTTCGAATTGCCGAGATGGTGGATCTCACCCTCGATTTCAAGACCAATCATCTTCCCATGTTCACTCCGGATAATGGTCAAGATCCGGATAGCTACTTCGTGGATCTTTGCCAAAAAGGACTCGTCGAGCGTTACGGTCCGGACAACAAGGAATCCCAGGAAAGGCTGGCGTACGAGATCGATGTGATCCGCAAGATGGGGTTCGTCAGCTACTTTCTCATCACGTGGGACTTCATTCGTTTCTCCCGCGACAACGACATCCCGGTCGGTCCGGGAAGAGGTTCAGCGGCAGGCTCCATCGTCGCCTACACCCTTGGAATCACGGATCTCGATCCCCTGAAATACGACCTTCTCTTCGAACGGTTTTTGAATTCCGCTCGTGTCAGCATGCCGGATATCGACATCGATTTCTGCAAAGAGAAGCGGGATCAGGTCATTCAATACGTCCAGGAGAAATACGGTTCGGCCAACGTAGCGCAAATCATCACTTTCGGAACGATGGCGGCAAAGGCCGTCATTCGAGACGTAGGCCGTGTCTTGAATGTTCCCCTGGCGGAAGTCGACAAGGTCGCAAAGAAGATCCCGGTGGGCCCCAAAGTTCGACTTGCCGAATCCATCGACGAGGATCGAGAACTTTCGGAACTGCGGAGTAGCAACCCGATCTGGAAGAGGCTGTTCGAGATTGCCATCCGGCTAGAAGGCGTCTCCCGTCACGCGTCGACTCATGCGGCCGGGGTCGTCATTTCGGACAAGCCTCTCGTTCAGCACGTCGCTCTCGCAAAAAACGGCGACGACATTACGACTCAACTGGCCATGACGGAACTCGAAAAAATCGGGCTCCTGAAGATGGATTTTCTTGGCCTGAACACCTTGACCTTGATCGACAAGGCGGTTCGCCTCATCAAGAAAACTCAGGATCTCGAACTTGATATCTGGAAAGTCTCCCTCGAGGACGCACCAACTTTTGAGCTCCTGCAATCCGGAAAAACAATCGGAGTGTTCCAGCTGGAATCCGGGGGCATGCGAGAACTTGTTCAGAAGCTCCGACCGGACGACTTTGGAGATGTCATTGCGCTTCTTGCCCTCTACCGCCCGGGTCCACTGGGTAGTGGAATGGTGGACACCTATGTCCGCCGAAAGCACAATCAAGAAGAAACGACCTTCATGCACCCGTTGATCGAGCCCATTTTGAGCGAAACCCGCGGAGTCATTCTCTATCAAGAACAAGTCATGCGGATTGCAAACGTGCTCTCCGGCTTCAGCCTGAACGAAGCAGACCTGCTCCGGAAGGCAATGGGTAAGAAGAAGCCCGAAATCCTGAGACCCTTCCGGGTTCAATTCGTCACCGGGGCGGCCAAGAACGGAGTTGAAGAAAAAACGGCAACCGAGATCTTCGAGCTCATCGAGTACTTTGCCGGTTACGGTTTCAACAAATCCCACTCGACTGCTTACGCCCTGATCTCCTATGCCACCGCCTTCCTGAAGGCCAACTACCCCACCGAATTCATGAGCGCAGCCATGACATCGGAAATGGGTAATACCGACAAGATCGTGGAGTACATCGCTGAATCCAAGCGATGGGGAATCACCGTCTTGAAGCCGGACATCAACAAGAGTGACGCGGAGTTCACCGTCGAAGATGGCCAGATCCGGGTCGGGCTCGCCACGATCAAAGGTGTTGGACGAAAAGCCATCGACACCGCGCTCCTCGAGCGGGACAAGACCCGTCCCTTCCGATACATTGAAGACTATTGCGAACGCGTCGATCTCCGCCTCAACAACAAGTCGGTCGTGGAGAGTTTGATCTCTGCCGGAGCCCTCGATGACATCGGAACATCCCGGGCCAATCTCACGGCGAGTGTTGACCGATGTCTGAAGATCGGCGCATCGGCCCAATCCGATCGAAAATCCGGACAAATGTCGCTCCTTGGGGAGCCAGAGGAAACAGAGGAGGCCGAGGATCTCGGCCTGCCGGAATGGCCGGAAAACGAACTCCTGAAGCGCGAGAAGGAAGTCCTTGGATTCTATCTCACAAGTCATCCTCTCACCCGGGAAGCCGACAGGCTGAAACGATATTCAACCGCAACGGCAAGCAGCCTGATCGATGCGGGTGAAGGTCTGGAAGTCCTCATCGGCGGAATGTTGAAATCGATCCGGTTTACGGTCGCAAAAACAGGGAGGAGCAAGGGAGAAACCATGGCCCTCTTCCGCCTGGAAGACCTGACCGGAGAAGTGGCGTGCGTCATTTTCTCTGGCGAGTTCAAGGAGTATTCTCAGTACTTCGAAGAGGATCGGATCGTCTTCTTGAAGGGCAACCTCTCGCTCCGACGAGATGAGCCCAACCTGAAGATCTCGAAGGTGATTCCGATTGAAGAAGCCGAAGCCCTCCTTGCCAACGCGCTCCGGATACAACTGCAGACGTCAGGGGTTCAACCGGACCAGATCGAACAGGTGAAAAGGATCGTTTCGTCTCACCCGGGGGAATGCGATGTGCTCTTTGACGTCTACCTGCAAGACGGAGGGCACGCCATGATTCGGGCCGGAGACGCCTATCGGGTCCGTCCTAACGGAGCCATCGTGGACGACGTTCAGAAGGTTCTACCGGGGGCCCTCGTTCACTTTGAATGAACGGCGACTGACGACTCCCACACGGTGAATCAGAGGGAGCGACTTGGTTCAGTCTGAAGAGGGATCTGAGCCGACGGGGGTCTTCCGATCAAGTCGAAAAAGAATGAAGACTCCAACGACGAAAAGCCCCACATAGATCCCGACCCCGATCCATGATTTCAAGGGCCACTCCATGGGTCCGGTGGGATCTTCAGGGCTGTACGGCGGCCCCTCCCCGGTGAAGGGTGGAGCCGCGAGCAAGAGGAGGTTCTGGAGACGATCTATTCTCCTGCCCCCTCCTTCTTCTTGCCTCGTCCAAAGAAACCCTTCTTCTTGGGAGCTTCTTCAACAACTTCCGTCGCCGCGTCTTGATAATCGACGAGCTCGAAAACTGCACGGGGAGCGTTGTCTCCCAGACGGTTTTGAGCCAGGCGCAGAACCCGGGTGTATCCGCCCTTCCGATCGACGTATTGAGGTGCAATCTCTTCAAAGAGCTTCTTTGCCATCTCCTTATCCTGGAGAATCGAGATTGCTCGTCGGTAGCTGTGAAGATCCTTCTTCTTTGCCAGGGTGATGAGACGCTCCGCCATCCGGCGGTATTCCTTGGCCTTGGGAAGAGTCGTGACGATACGACCATGCCGGAAAAGGCTAGCCACCATATTTCGTCCGTCGGCCAGACGATGGGCCGTTGTACGATTAAATCTCTTGACGTGACGACGATGGCGCATGCCGCTCGCTCCTTATTCTTCCGGTCGATCCGGGGTGTCTTCAAATGGAAGATCGATATCCCCGACACCGGGTTCCTGGTCTTCGTTTTCTTCTAAATCAGCTGCGGTGACATCCTGATCGTCAACATCAGCTTCCTCTACTTTTGCTCGTTCCGGCTCGGATACGTCGAGCTGCGCAACGTCCGCTTCTTCCGGCATCGGGTCAAAATCAGAATCATCGAGTTCGGCATGCTGGAAGCCTTCATCGTCGAGATCCACATCATCGTCGTCAAGGGCGCCTTCGTTATCGTCAGCGCCGATCAGATCAATGTCAATCCCGTCGTCCTTGAAGTTCAGGCCAAGATCTCCAAGCTTCTTTCTGATCTCTTTGAGGGAGGTCTTTCCAAAGTTGCGAATCTTGAGAAGCTCGCTTTCACTTCGGGAAACCAGCTCCCCAACGCTACTGATCTCTGCCGAAACAATACAGTTGTGAGCTCGGACCGAGAGGTCGAGGGAGGAAACTGGAATATCCAGGACCTCCTGCCCTGCTGACTCGGGTTCACTCAGCTCCGGCGCACCCGGTTCAGGATGCTCTTCAACCGGCACTTCAAGACCCGTCTCGATCTGCTGGACCAACGGATTCAGATGCTTCTGGAGAAGAAGACCGGCCTCGACCAGTGCGTCCTCCGGTCCAACAACACCATTCGTCCAGATCTGGATGATCAACTTGTCGTAGTTGGTCATCTTTCCAACGCGAGTGCTTTCGATCTTGTATTCCACCCGGCGCACCGGGGAGAAGAAGGCGTCGACGGGAATCTCGTTCCCCGTCGCTTCGCCCAGATCAAGCTCTGATGCGACCTGGTAACCTCGTCCGCGACGCACTCGCACGTCAAGACCAAGCTTTGCCTTGTCCTGGACGTTGCCAATGACAACCTCCGGGTTCAAGATATCTCCAGAACCGTTGGCGGAGAGATCCCCACCGAAGATCTGTTCTTTGCCTTCGATTTCGCTTGAAAAAACGGCCTCGGCGGCCCCGTCATTCAATCGAACTCGAAGCCGCTTCAGGTTCACGCCAAAATGATCAACGTCTTCTGCCAGATGAGGAATATCGGTTGCTCCCGATTTCATCCCCTTCACCCGATAGGAACAAATTCCTGCCCCTTCCAAGCTGCAAAGCAGCACGCGCTTGAGGGCATTCCCAATCGTGGTTCCGTAGCCCCGCTGGAACGGTTCGGCTACAAAGCTGCCATAGCTGTCGGTCAGGGTGTCTGTATCAACACGCACCCTGAGCGGCAACTCCAGGTTCCTCCAGCGGATTCGCACACTCATCGTGTTCGCCCCTCCCTCTTAGACTCGTCTCTTCTTACGCGGCCGACATCCGTTATGCGGAAGCGGAGTTGCATCCTCGATGGCACGAATCTCGATTCCGGCAATCTGAAGAGCGCGAATTGCGGACTCCCGGCCCGAGCCCGGTCCTTTGACCTTCACTTCGAGCTCTTTCAGCCCGAACTTGTGGGCCTTCTCAGCCACTCGCTCCGCTGCCTTCTGCGCTGCATAAGGCGTGCTCTTCTTCGAGCCCTTGTAACCGATCGTTCCCGCCGAATCCCAGCAGAGAGTCTCTCCACCGGCATCGGTTACGGTGATGATCGTGTTATTGAAGGTGGCACGAATGTGGACAATTCCCTTGACCACATTCTTGCGAATTCGTTTCTTCTTACCTTTGGCCATGTCTTCTCTCGGTCCCTTGCCCCGAAGGACTCAGAACGGCTTTTGATTCTTGATGCAATGAC
This sequence comes from Planctomycetota bacterium, assembly GCA_029260825.1. Classification (GTDB taxonomy): domain Bacteria; phylum Planctomycetota; class JACOTG01; order JACOTG01; family JAJDCM01; genus JAJDCM01. The sequence goes on from JAJDCM010000121.1 coordinate 33,983, forward strand.
GGTTCGCCACTTGAAGTGTCTTGACGACACCCGAGCTACCGTCGCATCTCCTTGATACCCTTCTTGCCCGCCACAGTCTTTCGGGGGCCTTTGCGTCCTCGCGCATTGCATCGAGTCCGTTGTCCTCGGACCGGAAGCCCTTTGCGATGGCGAATTCCACGGTAGCACCCGATGTCTTTCAAGCGGTTAATCGCCTGAGCGAGCTGCCTCCGGAGTTGCCCCTCGGTGACATGGTTCTTTTCCAGAACCGATGCAATGCGAGCGACCTCATCATCCGTGAGGTTCTTTGCCCGCACCGTGTCCTCGATCCCGACCGATTTCAGGATATCGAGAGAGATCTTCGGCCCAACACCATAAATATAGCGCAAGGCGATATGAATCGGCTTGTCAGCGGGGATATCCACTCCAGCAATACGAGGCATCGAATCTTCCTTTCCACCAACGTCGTGGGGCCGGCCTTATTTTCCCTGGCGTTGCTTGTGCCTGGGGTCGGAGCAGATCACGAAAAGGACCCCTTTCCGACGGATAATCTTACAATTCTCACACATCCGTTTGACGCTTGATCGTACTTTCATCATTCCTCTCCTTCCTCAAAGGGAAGTGAGCACCTCTGGGCCATCCGATCCAACCGCCACCGTATGCTCAAAATGAGCCGAGAGCAGCCGATCTTTCGTGACCACAGTCCAACCGTCTGAAAGAGTATCAACCTGGTGAGTTCCCAGATTGATCATTGGCTCAATCGCCAGCGTCATGCCCGCTTTCAGAACGACGTCATAATCAAAACGACTTCCCCGGTAAAAGTTAGGCACCTGAGGTGATTCGTGGAGCTCTCGCCCGATGCCGTGTCCGACAAAATCTTCGACAACACCGTAACCCCGAGAGGTCGCATAGTCGCCGATGGCCGCGGAAACATCCCGAAGTTTATTTCCCGCCTGCATTTTTGCCATACCCGCTCCGAGAGAGTCTCGACACACTTCCATCAGCCTCGCCGCATCATCAGAAACATTGCCCACCCCGAAGGTTCGGGCAGAGTCACCGAAAAACGACCCCTTCTTGACTCCAATGTCAATTTTTACCAGGTCTCCGTCTTCGAGCCGTCGAGTCCCGGGAATTCCGTGGACGACCTCCTCGTTAACGGAAGCACAAATAGAGCCCGGAAAGCCCCGGTATCCCTTGAATGCCGGAATCCCTCCGCGCTTTCGAATCAGATCCTCGACGATTTGGTCCAGCTCGCCCGTGGTGACTCCAGGGCAAACAGCCTCATTCATCAGCTCAAAGGCCTCGGCAATAATCCGCCCGGCCTCTCGCATCTGATCTAACTCCTGAGCTGACTTGATGCTAATCATGCCAACCCTCGGAGAATTTCGTGAACTTCAACGCTAATAGCCTCCACTGACCGATCTGCATCGATCGTGGTGACCATGTTCTTATCTTTATAATACCGAACCACTGCTGACGTTTGATCTCTAAAAATAGCCAATCGCTCCTTCACCAGCTCCTCTCGATCATCTTGGCGCTGGATCAAAGCTTTACCGCAACGGTCACAAACACCCTCAACTTTGGGTGGGTGTGCCGAAACATGATAGGCCGCTCCGCATTCACTACACGTTCGCCGCCCGGTAATTCGGCCGACGATCTGCTCGTCACTGACCTCAAAGAACAAACTCCGAGTCACTGGATGATCAACAAGTGCTCGGTCCAGCTCCTCTGCCTGAGGCAGTGTTCGAGGGAAACCATCCAAAAGAAAGCCTGACTTGCAATCGTCCTCGGCGACCCGCGCTGTAAGCATGGATACAACGAGATCATCCGGGACAAGTCTTCCCGCATCCATGAAGGCCCTCGCCTTCACGCCCAGTTCCGACTTGGCTGCAACTTCGGCTCGGAGCAGGTCACCGGTTGCTACATGAACGAGTCCAAACTCATCCACAACCTTTGCGGCCTGCGTTCCTTTGCCGGCTCCTGGCGCTCCCAGAAAAACCAGCCTCAACGAGCCCCCTTTCCACGACGCATAAACCCTTCGTAGTTCCTCATCAAGAGGTGAGAATTGATCTTGTCAACAAGATCGAGGGCTACGCTCGCGACGATGAGAATACTCGTTCCGCCGATGAACGTGGAGATGCTCCATTCCACAGTAAGACTTCCGGCAAAAATCTGCGGGACGATCGCAATAAACGCCAGGAATGTGGCGCCTGCTAACGTGACCCGCATGAGAACTCTCTCCAGATACTCCGCAGTTCGCCGCCCAGGTCGAATTCCCGGGATAAAGGATCCATGCTCCTTCATATTATTGGCAATCTCGGTCGGCTGGACCATCAAGGTGTTCCAGAAATAACTGAAGAAGTAGATCATGGAGCCATAGAAGACCACATACCACCACGATGAATAATCATTGAAGACGCCAGCGGCTCCCTGCAGACCAATCGCTCCCAGAAGGAAGCCAGGGATCATCAGAAGGCTCGAAGCGAAAATGACCGGCATGACGCCAGCTTGATTGACCTGCAGCGGGAGGTAGTGGCGCTGTCCACCAACCGTCCGGCGACCTCGGCTAAATCGGGCCGCCTGAATCGGAATTCGCCTCTGCCCCTTCGTGATGAAGACCACGATCCATATCACCGCCACAAACATGACAAGCAGGATGAGCCCGCTCGTGACTTTGGTCGAAAACTCTTCCGCCGAGGATGTGTAACGGGCAACGGCAGCCGGGAGTCTCGAGATAATTCCGGCCATGATCAGAAGGGATATTCCGTTTCCGATCCCGTGCTCGGTAATCTGCTCCCCAAGCCACATCAAAAAGATCGTTCCCGTCGTCAGAGCCAAGATGGCCATGACTTTCCATCCAAAGGAATTGAAGAGGTCCGGATCAACGATCTGAGCCTGTCCACCGGCAACCAGTGACCGAAAGAGTCCCTGGACGATGAAGAATCCTTGGACAAGACAAAGCGGTACAGTCGCATATCGAGTGTACTGACTGATCTTCTTGCGCCCGGAAGAGCCATCCTTTGAAAGCTTCTCAAGGGCAGGAACCACCTTCGTGAGGAGGCTGAAGATAATCGATGCACTGATGTAGGGCATGATGCCAAGGGAGAACAGGGCACCCTGGGTCAATCCACCACCCGAGAAGGTATTGAAAAGACCAAAGAGCTGGTTCCAACTCGACTCGCCAAACTGTTTGTCCGCCGCATCAGCAATCGTCTGGGTGTTGATTCCGGGAATCGGAACCTGAAAGCCAATCCGATAAACCGCCAGAAGACTGACCGTCAGAATAATGCGCTGACGCAGTTCCGGGATGCGGAAAACGTTCATGACCCGCTGAATCATTTCGCTTCCTCGATGGTCCCGCCAGCGGCTTCAATTTTGGTGCGTGCAGTACCACTAAACTTGTCGGCAACAACGTTGACCTTCTTGGTCACTTCTCCCTCACCCAGAACCTTCAGAAGAGCGATCCCCTTCTTGATGAGTCCCCGTTCATGAAGGATGGTGATGTTCACCGTGTCTCCATCCTTGAACGAGTCCAGATCCCGGACGTTGAGGATGGCGAATTCTTTTCGGAAAATGTTGGTGAAGCCTCGCTTCGGAATCCGACGGAAGAGGGGCATCTGGCCACCTTCGCCGGCGATGCGGATTTTGCCACCCGACCGGGACTTCTGTCCCTTTTGGCCCTTGCCGCAGGTTTTGCCCCAATTCGAGCCTTCTCCTCGCCCAACACGTTTGCGCTTTTTCCGGGGAACCGGAACTGCCTTGATATCTTGCAGGTTCATCCGACCGTCACCCCTCTCAATTCTTGGACCTGCTCCTTCGTACGGAGCCGCTCCAATCCTTCCAAGGTGGCCTTGACCAGATTCACCGGATTGTTGGATCCAAAAGACTTGGTCAACACGTCATGAATTCCCGCCAGCTCCATCACGGACTTGACGGCGGCGCCAGCGATCACACCCGTTCCAGGACTTGCTGGGCCCAGATAAACCTGGGAGGCACCAAATCGTCCAATGACGGCATGAGGAATGGTTCCTTTGACCACGGGGACATCCATCAGCTGCCTGGTGGCAGCCTTCACACCCTTCTCAACCGACGGCGGAACCTCATTGGCTTTACCAAATCCGTAGCCAACCTTTCCTTTTCGATTGCCGACAACCACCAACGCACTGAAGGAGAAGCGACGGCCACCCTTCACTACCTTGGCGCAACGGTTGATCTTGATCACAACCTCGTCAAATTCCTTGGGCATCTGATCTCGCTTGCCGCGATCATCTTTTCGCCCGCCGGGCCTTCTCATCGCCATCGTGAAGCCTTGTTTGTGGATTCCAGATCAGCAAAGACCGATCCGGTTCCTGGGTTCTTCATGCCCGTTTCCCTGGCTCCCATTGGCAGCAGGGACGCGGCATGCGTTCTTCGTATCAGCACTTGAGCCCGGTCTTGCGGGCCGCTTCAATGAGCGCTCGCAAGCGACCGTGGAACTTGTACCACCGGCGATCGACCAGGGCGGCTGCGATTCCCGCACCCTTCGCCTTTTCGGCGATATCCTGACCGACTTTCTCAGCAGCGCTGCAGTTGCCTCCGTTGACCGCTGAACCCAGTAGAGCCTGAGTCGAGCTGGCCACGACGGTTTGTCCGAGGTCGTCATTGATCAATTGACATGAAATATGACGATGACTCCGATAAACCGCCAGGCGAGGTCTTTCCGCGCTCCCTCGAATCTTGCCACGCACGTGATACACGCGACGTTGTCGTGCTCTTTTGATTCGCTTGAGTCGTTGCATGTTCCTTCTCCAGTTCTTGACGAACCGCCGGCGTTATGCGCCAGCGATACTCTTGCCCACCTTACGGCGAACTTGCTCGCCTTCGTACCGGATGCCTTTACCGTTATAAGGCTCGGGCGGACGAATTCGGCGCACGTTTGCGGCGAATTGACCGACGAGCTGCTTATCCACGCCTTCAACCGAAATCTTCGTGGGAGCAGCAGTCTCCACCTTCAGTCCTTCCGGAATGGGGAGGATGACCGGATGACAGAAACCGATCTGAAGTTTGAGATCTTTTCCCTCGACCTTGGCTTGATAGCCAACGCCCTGGATTTCAAGTCTCTTGCTAAAACCCTGGGTTACACCCTGGACCATGTTCGCTACAAGAGCGCGACAAAGTCCGTGAAGAGCGCGATGCTCCTTCTGGTTGGTCGCCCGGGTGAAGTTCACCTCTTTGGAGCCCGCATCGATCGCGACGGAAATCGAGTCAGGGACATCAAAGGACAGCTTTCCTTTGGGTCCGTCCACTCGAACGATCGAACCGTCCATCTTGACCTTTGCACCACCGGAAATGGCTACTGGCTTTCGTCCAATCCTTGACATCACCAAACCTCACATAGACATTCGCCACCGACCCGCTGCTCCCGACAATCTTTGTCGGTGAGGATGCCGCGGGACGTGGTGTAGACCCCGATTCCGAGTCCATTCAGCACGGGGGCGATTTCCGTTACGGGTCGATAAACCCGACACCCCGGCTTGCTCACGCGCTTGATCGTCGACATGAGCCTCTCTCCGTCTGGCCCATATTTGAGGTAGACGCGAAGAGCCTTGAATCCTCGATCCAAATCGAGCTCGCGGAAATCCTTGATGAAGCCCTCTCGCTTCAGAATGTCCACCAATCCCCGCTTGATCTTCGAATAGGGGATGTCGCAAGACGGATCATCGATCCGATTCGCGTTGCGGACCCTCGTAAGAAGGTCGGCAATGGGATCGGTCATGCACATGAATAGTGTTCCTTTTTCGCTGGTGGTTGCTCTCGCCCTACCAGCTCGCCTTCCTCACACCGGGGATCTCACCCTTCAGCGCGAGAGATCTAAAACAGATGCGACAGATCTGAAATTTGCGGTAGTAAGCTCGTGGTCGCCCACAGAGCTGGCACCGATTATAGCCCCGAGTACTGAACTTTGGGGTTCGATTACATTTGGCAATCAAAGACTTCTTGGCCACGCCTAAATCCTCTCTTTATCGCCGAAAGGGCATTCCGAACTGAGACAAGAGCTCGAGGGAGTGGGCATCATCGCCGCCGGACATCACCACCGTGATATCCATCCCCTGTTGAAAGTCGGCCTTGTCGATGTTGACCTCGGGAAAAACAATCTGCTCCGTAAGACCCATGGAGTAGTTGCCTCGGCCGTCGAATGACTTGATCGACAACCCTCGGAAGTCACGAATTCGAGGAATGGCGACACTGATCAGCCGATCCAGAAATTCATACATCCGTCGGCCACGAAGAGTCACCATGCAGCCGATGTCCATATCTTTTCGAAGCTTGAATCCCGAAACCGACTTGGTGGCCTTGCAGATCTTGGCCTTTTGACCGGTGACCGATGCCATGTCCCTGGCAGCGGCCTCTAGCTTCTTCTTGTTGTCAATTGCCCCGCCGACCCCCATGTTCACCACAATTTTTTGTAGCTTCGGAACAGCCATGACATTCGGAATATCAAAGCTCTTCATCAGGGCTGGCTGGATCTCTTTTCGGTATTTTTCAAGCAAGCGGGCCATCGCACACGCTCCGTTTCAATAAAACTCGTTATCGCTTCGTCTTGCCGGTCTCTCCGAAGGGCTTTCCATCCGCCCTCGAGACCCGGATTTTCTTTCCTTCTGCATTCATCTCGAAACGAACCTTGACGCGGCTTTCTTTGGCCTCATCGTAGAGCGCAACGTTTGAAATATGGACGGGTGCAGCCTTGGTGACTCGCCCGCCCTGGGGATGTTTCTGGCTGCGTTTGATGTGCTTTTGCACTTCGTTCACGCCTTCGACAACCACCTGGCCCTTGTCGCGAATGATCCGAAGAACCTTCCCGACTTTGCCCTTATCATCACCGGCGATGACCTGAATGACATCACCTGACTTGATGCGTTCCATGCTCGAGGCTCCCTCTCTCAGACCACTTCCGAGGCCAACGAGATAATCTTCATATAGTTCTTTTGCCGAAGTTCCCGAGCGACAGCGCCAAAAATGCGGGTGCCTTTCGGGTTGTTGTCATTATCGATAATGACCATGGCGTTGCGATCAAACCGGACATACGTCCCATCCTGCCGCTTCACATTGGCACGGGTTCGAACGATTACACCTCGAACCACATCGCCCTGCTTGATCTCACCACCCGGCGAGGCCTTCTTCACGGCAACAACGATGACATCTCCGACACCGGCGTAGCGACGTCCCGTTCCACCAAGAACCTTGATGCATTGGGCTATTTTCGCGCCGGAATTGTCAGCGACGTCCAGCCTCGTTTCAACCTGAATCATCTTGCTCTTCCTTTTCGCCTTCGCCTTCGCCCTGGGGGCTTGCGCGAACAAGTTCGCCACACGGCAAATTTGCCTTCTTCGGCCAAGTTCGCCTCATCTCGGCGAAGTCGTTTAAAATCGTCGTTACTCGCCCGACCGTGTCTTGACGACCTTCGCGAGGCGCCAATGCTTGGTCTTGGAGAGTGGCCGGCTGGCAATGATCTCGACGGTGTCACCCATCGCTGCTTCCTCGCTCTCGTCATGGGCTCTGTAGATCGTATGACGATTGATGTACTTGCCGTAGCGAGGATGCTTTACGCGACGATCAGCGCGAACGCCGATGGTCTTGTTTGCCTTGTCGCTCACCACCACTCCGGTGACTCGCTTGCGGGGCTCGCGTCCGTCTTTTGGTTCCTGCTCGCTCACTCTCTTAGGTCCTCTCGCTCACCAGATCGCGCTCTCGATTTACCGTCATGATGCGCGCGATTGTTCTTCTAATTTCTCTAATCCGACTCGGACTCTCGATCTGCTCGGACGCAGTCTGGAACCGCATGTCAAACAGTTCCTTGCGTAGGTTCTGAAGCTGAACAGTGAGTTCATCGGCAGTCTTCTTGCGAATCTCGCTGATCTTCATACGACTCCGTGCCTCCGCTTCACGAACCGAACTCGGAACGGCATCTTGTGCGCGGTGCGGTTCAATGCCGTCTTTGCCTGTTCTTCGGTCACACCTGCGACCTCGTAAA